>DJMK01000121.1 GCA_002436485.1 Proteobacteria bacterium UBA6492 | reverse complement strand
ATCAACGACGTATGACATTCAATTCTCATTACGATGAATTGTCAGCGCCCCCATATGAACTGAGATGTATGTATATAAACAGGTATTTTGCCTTTCTATTCTTGTCACTCTTGCTTGGCGCACTAAACGCTTGCTCCGGTGGCGATGGAACTCCCCCGGATGATACAACACCGAACGCAGGATGGATCACCATTGATTCTGTTTCTGCCTATCCTGACGAGGCGTACCTGAGCGGCGAAGCCTTTATCAGTCCTACCTGGTTTCGATGCTGTACCGGCTCGGCCGAGGATACCGGGGTCACCGTGACCTGGACAAACCTGACGACCAACGTCAGCGGCGCTGCAAACCAGTCAGTCAGGTATCGTTGCACGATTCTCATTGGTTGTTACATTTCGGATCATTACTGGTCTGCCAACATACCGATTGTCGCTGGCAACAATCGCCTACAGGTGACGGCATCGGATCCCAGCGGCAATATTGGTACTGATGAAACCACGGTGGCGCCAGGGCCGCCGCCACCGGATACGATCCCTCCAACCGTCACCTTGACCTCACCTGAAGACAATGAAACCGACGTGGGTGTCAACCGGGTTGTGACGGCGAGCTTCAGTGAACCAATCGATCCGGCCACCATCACCACCGCCAGTTTCATTCTGTCGGACTCCGGCGGAACGCCAGTGCCCGGAAGCCTGAGTTATGCAGATACGACGGCGACCTACACGCCCAATGCAGACCTGGATTTTGCAAGCACCTACACGGTGCGCATTACCCAGGCTATACAGGACCTTGCCGGTAACCCGCTGGTGTCAGAATACAACTGGTCGTTTACCACCGGCATTGCACCGGATACGACTCCGCCGTCGGTGACCTCGGTCAATCCGCAAGATAACGAGTTATGTGCCGATCCAAACGTGTTGATCAGTGCCAGCTTCAATGAGCCAATTGATGCTGCCACGGCAACAACGTCGAGCTTTATCGTCAACAATGCGATGGGTGATCCCATCCCCGGCACCGTATGGGCAAGTGGTTCGGCAATTTACTTTGATGCATTGCTCGGACTGGCCTACAACACCGCTTATACCGCGACAGTAACTACGGATGTACGAGACCTCGCCGGCAATGCTATGAGCAGCAATGAAAGCTGGAGCTTTACTACCCAGCCAACGGTGTCTGGGTCATGGCAACCTGTCTCAGAAGTGGCCGCCCCGTTATCGCGTTCTAATCACACTGCCGTATGGACCGGTTCAAAAATGATCATCTGGGGCGGCAATAGCATCAATGGAAAACTCAATACCGGTGGACGCTATGATCCCACAACAGATACGTGGCAAAGCACCACAACCACCAGTGCACCGATCGCCCGCACTGATCACTCTGCGGTGTGGACCGGCTCGGAAATGATCGTATGGGGTGGACTGGATGCAAACCTTAACTACCTCAATACAGGTGCGCGTTATAATCCTGTTACCGACAGATGGCAAGCGATATCAACAACTGGTGCACCTGACGCAAGACGCTGGCATATTGCAGTATGGACTGGATCAGAAATGATCGTGTGGGGTGGACAGGGTGATAATGGTTCACTCAACACGGGAGGTCGCTATGACCCCGTTTTGAATACCTGGCAGAGCCTCTCCACGACAAATGCACCCGATGCGAGGTACCTGCACACTGCAGTGTGGACCGGAACAGAAATGATCATCTGGGGTGGTAGCGGCATATCATCCAACATAGGTGGACGCTACAATCCCACCAACAACACCTGGCAAACAATGACGGACGTCGCTGCCCCCAGCGCGCGCTTGAATCATACTGCAATTTGGACGGGTAGCGAGATGATCGTCTGGGGTGGGTATGACGGCGCTTATCTCGCGAGTGGGGGCATTTACGATCCACAGTCGAACAGCTGGCGTAGCACCACGCAATTATGTGCACCCACTGGACGGATAGACCATACCAGCGTGTGGAGCGGCACCCAGATGATTATATGGGGCGGTAAAATTTTTAGCAGCAATCTCAATTCCGGTGCAACTTACGATCTTGCAAGTGATACCTGGCATACGACGGAATTTTTAGCTGCGCCGCCAGCCATGTCCAGTCATACTGCTATCTGGACCGGGAACCAGATGATCATATGGGGAACCAACACCTTAAGCGCTGACCCAGGAGTGGGTGATTTATTTATCCCCTGATCTCATCTCGCTCAGTAAAAAGTTAACCATTGAACTGTTAATACTCGGTTATCTGTCGATAATGTTCTGCTCTATCTTCTGTAACGCACGATCATGCCTGCCTTTACAGAACATCAAGGTTTAAGTTTTCTCGAAGTTGGGTGGTAAATTTTCTATAGCGCCGACAAGTCACTGGCCAACAGGAAGCAATATTATAATAAAAATAAGGATCGCGATTAGCGCGATTAGATTGAATACTTTTCGAATAGTTGGTTTATTCATTGTGTTCCTAAAAAAAAAGGGGCTGTTACGCCCCTTCTCGTTGTTTGCTGTTTTTTAACGAGGCATACCGCCCGGAGCTCCGTATCCACCCGGACCACCGTAACCGCCAGGGCCGCCATAACCATAAGGCGCGCCGTAACCACCAGGACCACCATATCCATAAGGCATGCCGTAGCCGCCAGGACCACCATAGCCACCCGGGCCGCCATAACCATAAGGTGCGCCGTAACCACCGTAGTAAGGATTGGCATAACCAAATCTGTTACCGCGGTATCCGTTGCCACGACCATTACCACGAAAATTCATATCGAAATCGCCCATACCATTACCATTGAAGGGGCCAAAATTACTACCTCCCGGTCCACCCCACCACGCATGTGCTGTGCCGAGCGTGGCCAATGCAACAACAGTGCTAACTACACCGATTTTTATTATTGCTTTCATGTTGAACTCCTTGTTTGGAACAAAAATAGAAGGTAAATATATTTTTAAAGATTGATTTTGAAAGCCAAATCTTAGTCTTTGTAGCGAAAACTAATGCGACCTTTTTGCAGGTCATAGGGTGATAGCTCCAGCTTGACCTTGTCGCCGGTGACAATACGAATGCGAAACTTGCGCATTTTACCTGCTGCATAGGCCGAAACCTGGTAACCGTTTTCCAGTTCGATACGATAACGTGAGTCTGGCAACACCTCGGTGACAACGCCATCCATTTCAATCAGTTCTTCTTTCGCCATTAATACTCTCTCTTGTCTTTCGTTGATGTGTGTACCGTGTTAGCGGTTCTTGCGTTGATGCGCACGCGGTGCGTAGGTCGAACCCTTTCTGTCCTTGCGTTCATTCAGATCATCAGCTACTTCCTGGGCATGCTGGGTCACTGCGCGCAAGGTACCGGGCTTGTGCCCTTCAATGGTGTTATCACCACATTCCAGGACATAGCGATACCAGTTATCACCAGGCAGGCCTTGTGGGGCATCCGCCTTCTCAACGCTTTTCAAATCAAAATTTTGTTTTCGATGCATATCGTGCATGATTGACTACTCCCTTGTTGCGTACTTCAGGCTGCCTGCCTTGAGCGGTTACCTCGGTTTTTAGGCTTTGCATTGTTTGCAGCCGGTTTGTACTGGCCTGATGCCGGTTTCCGTTTTCGCTTCGGTTTGTTTTGCGCGGCTTTATGTCCACGTTGTTCGGAAGCCGCTTCAGCCTTGATCGTGGGATCCGGCTGGTAACCTTCGATGGTTTGTTTCCTGATCTTGCGTCCCAACAGGCGTTCGATCGATTTCAAATGTTTGACTTCGTCGACACTGACCAGCGATACAGCCTCACCTTCATTACCGGCACGACCTGTACGACCAATTCGATGCACATAGTCCTCGGCCACTTCTGGCAGATCAAAGTTGACCACGTACGGCAGTTGCGCAATATCCAGTCCACGTGCGGCTACATCCGTGGCGACCATGACACGCGCCTTGCCTGTCTTGAAGTCTGCCAATGCACGGGTCCGTGCACCCTGGCTTTTGTTACCGTGGATCGCCGTGGCACTGAGACCATCCTGACCAAGTTGTTTCGCCAATTTATCAGCTCCATGCTTGGTACGCGTAAATACCAACACCTGTTGCCAGTTGTTTGAACCGATCAACCAGGAAAGCAATTCGCGTTTGCGTTTACGATCAACCGGGTGTACCAGTTGCACAACACGTTCGGCAGCAGTATTACGACGCGCAACTTCAATCATGGCCGGATCGCTGAGCAAACTGTCAGACAGTTTCTTGATCTCGCTTGAATAGGTTGCGGAGAACAACAGGTTTTGCCGTTGCTGGGGTAGCAAGGCAATAATCTTGCGAATATCTCGAATGAAACCCATGTCCAGCATGCGATCCGCTTCGTCNNGCCAGTTCACGGGTCGGTGCCAGGATCAAGGCACGCGGTGTGCCATTTTTGTTACCGGTTTGCTGATTTAAACGTTGCAGCAACGGCAAGGTAAAACCCGCTGTCTTGCCTGTGCCCGTCTGTGCACCGGCCAACATATCGCGACCTTGCAGAATCACCGGGATGGCTTGTTGTTGAATCGGGGTTGGCTGGCTGTAACCTTTTTCGCTGACAGCACGCAGCAGTTCGGCCACCAGGCCGAGTGTATCAAATGACATGTATTTTGCTCTTAAGAGTTCGGGTTGCCGCCTGCCCAGGCAATTGCATGAGACAGTCCAGGAGGGAACATTTCAGTTATTTTCGAGGGAACTTGTCGGGAAACCGCGAAAGGGACACAGACTGAATAGTGTCACTATTTAATGTGGTGACAATGATAGCAGTTTTCAACACATAAATCTGTTTTATTTGCCGCCAGATAAGATATTTGGTGGAAAGATTCATATCCTGATGCCAGCTATTCAGCTATGCTGTACTTTACATGTCTTACTACAAAACCCAGCCATGAACACCAACGGTACCTACGGTGATCCCGAACTTATGTACAAGCTTGCCACTTACCGCATGCCGTTTGGTAAACACGCGAACACTCTGCTTATAGATTTGCCTATCTCGTACCTGGACTGGTTTGCCAACAAGGGCTTTCCTGTCGGCGAGCTGGGCGAACTAATGCATATCGTACACGAGACCAAATCGGGTGACATGGCGCATTTCCTGGAGAATTTACGTGCCAACCACCCGGGATACGGCACCGACTATTTTGACAATGAGTGACAATCCACAACCCGAAGTACGCATCAACCAGTCTGTCGCGATTCTAATCGATGGCAATAACATCGAGCGCAGCATTCATGATGAAACCAACGATCCAAACACCATGATCAATTTTGACACCTTGATCCCGCGACTGCTGGATAATCGCGGTTTAAACCGACTGGTGTATTTTCGTGAAGGTAAAAAGATATCCGAAAAACTCAAGGAGCGCCTGCACACGCATTATCACGGTTCGGTGCGCCCCTGCCACAAGAGCGCCGATATTCCGCTGACCATTAAAGCCACGCAACTGGCAAGCAAGGTCGACACGATTATCATTATGTCCGGCGATTCAGATTTTATCGAACTGGTCAGCCACCTCAAACGCGAGGGGGTACGTGTCGAAATTGCCGCGGTCAAACGCACCACCCACCACCTACTGATTGAAGAAGCCGACTACTACCACGAAATTATTGCTGATGACTGGTTTAGCCTGCCGCCGAAAAAAAGCAGCAAGAAAAGCCGTAAACAGTAAATCAGCACCCGCCTAACAGGAGTACATAAGATGGAAGGCATTAGTGATATCAGCATCATCGGCGTCGATGAAAAACGTCCACCGCTGATCCGTAAAGAACCCTATATTGACTTGTTTTTTGAATTATCACACCAGGCACCTGCCGACTGGTGCAGGGCATTCAATGAATTACTGGCTCAGCATCCGTCCAAACCCAAAATTGTGGAAAAGGAAGGCAAGTACATTGAAGGCTGGGTCAGAACGCCGGATGAAATTGTCGATTTTGTTGAACTGCTCAAACAAACTGTCAGCAAGTGTACCGCGCAGTACATTGAACGCATCGAGGTTGCGGCGCGCCAGTCGGGTAACACGGATAGTAGTCAACCGGAAGAAATCGGTGAACAAGGCCGCCTGAACCGCATCATTGCGTCACTTGAATTCGATAAGGTGGATTAGTCGTAAACATACGCTTGAACATAAGCGCCGGCCAACCAGAC
>DJMK01000067.1 GCA_002436485.1 Proteobacteria bacterium UBA6492 | reverse complement strand
CATACTCAAGGCACGGATCGCATTGGCAAGTTCTCTACGAGAAGACATAGTTTTCTCCTGTGTTGCTGTTGCTGTCGCTGTCATTGCTTCAGCCCCTTAATGTTGAAAAAGAAACCGTCCGCGCCAACCCGCTGGCACGGTGAATAAATTCTGTTACCGGGAAGCTTCCCCGAATTGCGCCGGTGCTACCGAATCCTCTGGCGCATTTCACCCCTGTTACCCAAGGTACGAATTCATGGGTAATGCGGTTCGTGGTGTTGCCTGTTTGGACGTTTTGCCAACCACCCCGCAAAATGAGCGGGCGATTTTCCCATTTTTCATACCCCTGCGGCAATAGCCCAGTGTAAATGCTTGATAAAACTTATATTTCAGAGATAAAGCTGATTTATTAGGGAGAGGGGCGGCATCTTACTGTAAAAAAATGATTAATTATTAGTCACATTTCCTTCCATTTGATGGAACAACCCATGCTTGGGATTTGCTCAGCAGGGCCCTGACCGGTTTTGCCAACCTGGACCATGGCATCAAACAGATCTCGTCGCACATCGTCCGGCGCTGTCTCCTTGCGGCTAGCATCAAGGCGGCCACGATACTGCAATTTGAGGTCAGCGTTATAGCCAAAAAAATCCGGTGTACAGACTGCACCATAAGCCTTGGCGACCTCCTGCGTCTCGTCCATCAGGTAGGGAAAAGGGAAATCAAACTCAGCGGCAATGCGCTGCATGTTCTCGAGTGAGTCCTCCTCGTACTGGCTGGGGTCATTGGACATGATAGCCACACTATTTATACCGTATTGAAGCAGCTCCCGTGTATCCCTGACAATCCGTTCCCGAATCGCTTTTACATAGGGACAGTGATTGCAAATAAACATGACCAGCAAGCCATTTTCACCGCGACAGTCCTGCAGGCTCCAGGCTTTACCATCCACGCCCGGCAAGGAAAAATCGATTGCCGGGGTACCAAAATCACAAACCGGGGTTTCCGTACTAACCATGTTTAGTGTCCTTATTATTAGATTGAACTGGGCAAAGAGCTATGAAGAATACCATTGCACAGGGCAGCAAAAACAGGGTAGCAGGTTGCTAAGCGGTATATATTTACGAAAAATGAGGGAAATATAGTCAAGAGATCTTAAAATCTACCGATGAATATCACAGGACACAACGAGTTTGAAGAAATAGGCACTATGAACATATTTCTTAAATATCAGCATGTTAAATACATTAAAAGCTGCCTGCTTGGCCTGGCTATGGCGGCGTTCTCACTGGAAGTGGCGGCAGAAGAATACACCCTGTTCGTGCAGCCTGTTCAATCGCAGGAACAGACACAACGCGCCTTCAAACCCCTGACCGACTACCTGTCTGCAAGGACAGGCCAGAAATTCAAGGTCGAAACCACCCTGAATTTTGTCACTTACTGGTCCCGTATGCGCAAACAGGATGGGTTTGACCTTGTGCTGGATGCGGCCCACTTTACCGACTACCGCATTAAGAAACTGGGCTTCCAAGTCCTGGTAAAACTTCCCGATACTGTAAGCTACAGCCTGGTCACAAATGAATCATTGTTGCTGTTTGATGCCGAGGAACTCATCGGTAAAAAGGTGGCCACCGCACCCTCGCCCAGCCTGGGTGGCGTTCGTCTGGCACAGCTTTACCCGAACACGCTTCGGCAACCGGTCTCCGTGCCAACCAACAACTTTGCAGATGCACTGACAAGGGTCAGATCCAAGGCGATCGACGGTGCACTGGTGCCTACACCCCTGGTCAGTGGTGATAGCACGGTCAACACGGTGATGACTACGGAGCCCGTTCCTCACATGGGATTATCAGCTTCCAAAAAGGTCCCCGCTGAACTCCGAAACAAGATTCGCAAGGCACTGCTGGATGCGCACACTACACCGGATGGCCAAACGATGTTGCAAAAGATCAATATCCAGCGCTTCAACCCCGCAAATGCAAAGCAGTATGATGGTTATGCCAGCCTGCTGGAAGATGTTTGGGGATACTGAGGCCGCGGTACTCGCCAGAATTTTCTTCAACCCTGCCAGTATGCTGGCTGTTCACTCTCTATGAAAGTCTGTAGAATCTGCGGCTTTACCAATCTCAAGGCTGGGGAGAACAGACTTAATGGCCAAAGAACACCTCTTTACCTCGGAATCAGTATCCGAAGGACATCCGGACAAGGTCGCCGATCAGATTTCTGATGCGGTACTTGATGCCCTACTGAAAGATGACCCCAAGGCACGGGTTGCCTGTGAAACACTGGTAAAAACCGGCATGGTACTGGTTGCTGGTGAGATTACTACCAGTGCCACCATCGAGCTGGAAGATATTGTTCGCAGCACAGTCAATGAGATTGGCTATACCGGCGCAGAAATGGGGTTTGATGGAAACTCATGTGCTGTTCTGAACGCCATTGGCAAACAGTCCCCTGATATTGCCATGGGTGTTGATGAGGGTGATGACAAGGAACAGGGTGCCGGCGACCAGGGACTGATGTTTGGATACGCCAGCAATGAAACTGATGTGTTGATGCCAGCCCCGATTACCTATGCACATCGGCTGGTCGAACGGCAGGCCGAAGTGCGCAAGCACGGTATTCTGCCCTGGCTGCGCCCGGATGCAAAAAGCCAGGTTACTTTCCGCTACGAAGACGGTGAGATTGCAGGTATCGATGCGGTAGTACTTTCAACCCAGCACGCGCCGGAAATCTCGCAAAAGGATCTGCATGAAGCAGTGATGGATGAAATCATCAGCAAGGTACTTCCCGAAAGCTGGGTTGATAAAAACACCAAGTACTTCATCAACCCGACAGGTCGTTTCGTAATTGGTGGACCGGTTGGTGACTGTGGTCTGACCGGTCGCAAGATTATTGTTGATACCTATGGCGGTATGGCCCGTCATGGTGGTGGTGCCTTCTCTGGTAAGGACCCATCCAAGGTGGATCGTTCCGCAGCTTATGCCGGGCGTTACGTTGCCAAGAACATTGTTGCTGCCGGTATTGCGGATCGTTGTGAAATACAGGTGTCCTACGCCATTGGCGTAGCCGAACCAACTTCAATAAGCGTTGAAACCTTTGGTACCGGCAAGATTTCAGAACAACGTATCGTCGAACTGATACGTGAACACTTTGACCTGCGGCCAAAAGGTCTGGTCAGTATGCTGGATTTACTGCGGCCGATATACAAGGCAACTGCTGCCTATGGTCACTTTGGTCGCACCGAAGAGGCATTCAGCTGGGAGAAAACCGACAAGGCCGAAATCCTGCGTGAAGCGGCTGGTTTAAGCAAGGTAGCCTAAAAAACAGGACAATTGTCAGCAGGTGGACTGACGGAACTCTTCTTGTCTTCGAAGGTCCATCTTGTTCAGAAGGTTAAATGGCACAATATTTTTTGTTAAAATAGACGTTCTTGTCTTGAGGAGCGTTGCAGCAGGCACCCGGCCTGTCAGGCTCGAGACATGTCTTCATCATCATGCAACAACGGCGCTCACCGAACCATGGAGTAAAACACATGAATGCGGTGATCGACTCGTTTACCGATTATAAAGTCGCTGATATCAAGCTGGCCGACTGGGGCCGCAAGGAAATTGCCATCGCCGAGACCGAAATGCCCGGCCTGATGGCATTGCGCGAAGAATACGCTGGCAAGCAACCCCTCAAGGGCGCGCGCATTACCGGCTCATTACACATGACCATTCAAACCGCCGTGTTGATTGAAACACTGGCAGACCTGGGCGCCGAAGTCCGCTGGGCTTCATGCAATATCTTCTCGACCCAGGATCATGCCGCAGCCGCGATTGCTGCTACCGGTATCCCGGTATTTGCCTGGAAAGGTGAAACGCTGGAAGAATACTGGTGGTGTACCGAACAGGCATTGACCTGGCCTGATGGTGGTGCTCCCAACATGATCCTGGACGATGGTGGCGATGCCACGTTATTGGTACACAAAGGTCGTGAGTTCGAACTGGCTGGCAGCGTACCGGAAGCAAAAGCCGGTGATAACGAAGAGTGGAAAGTCATTCTCGGGGTATTAAAACGCAGCCTGGCAAGCAGCAAAGACAAGTGGACCAGGATAGCCGACAGCGTGAAAGGCGTGACTGAAGAAACAACCACTGGCGTACACCGCCTGTACCAGATGATGGAAAGCGGCGAACTGCTGTTTCCAGCCATGAACGTGAATGACTCGGTGACCAAGTCCAAGTTTGATAACCTGTATGGTTGTCGTGAATCCTTGCTCGATGGAATCAAGCGTGCAACTGACGTGATGGTCGCGGGGAAAATTTGTGTCGTGCTGGGTTACGGTGATGTGGGTAAAGGTTGCGCCCAGGCGTTTCGTGGTATGGGTGCCACGACCTGGGTGACCGAGATCGATCCAATCTGTGCCCTGCAAGCCGCAATGGAAGGCTATCGCGTGGTCGATTTCGACGAGATCTGTGACCAGGTCGATATCGTCGTGACCGCGACCGGCAACTACCACGTC
>DJMK01000150.1 GCA_002436485.1 Proteobacteria bacterium UBA6492 | reverse complement strand
CGCAGGTTGGCCTCGACCATTTCTTTCTTGGCACGACGTGCCTTGGCTTCACCGATGGAGACCTTACGGTTGATGTTTTTCAATTCTGAAATACGCAGGCCACTATCTTCTTCCAGAATGATCAATTTTGTCTGGGCTTTGAAGATTTCTTCATCATGTTCTTTTAGCACAGGGGAATACGACTCACCTGCATTGATATGCTTTTCTAACCACTTGGGGTTGGTCTCATTTTCCGGAAACGTAGTAACAAATTGCTTGCGCGGCATGTGAGCCAGGTTTACGCACACATTCATGATGACACGCTCGTGGGTGCGAATCTGCTCAACCAGCGTACGCATGTTATTACGCAATTCGTCCACCATGCGCGGTGTGAGTTTGAGTTGCATGAACTCGCCAATGAGTTCCTTGCGCACTTTTTCAGTTTTTTTGTCATGGTTGCCATGCTTGCTGATGGCGGTGACCATTTTCTTGTGCAGTTTGCGAATCTTGTTCATGCGCGCCTTGGCTTCTTCCGGATCGGGACCGGTATCGGCTGGCTCATCTGAATCATCGTCGTCATCTGCCTTATTTTTTGCTTCGTTGGCCGCAGCAACTTCTTCCGGCGTAGGAATATCATCCGGTGCATTCGGATCAATAAAACCGCTCAGGATATCAGTCAGCTTGGCTTCGCCGCTCTCAATCCGATCGTACACGTTGAGTACGGTGGCGACGGTGACTGGATAGGCTGCCAGCGAAGACAGCATCTGGTCGAGGCCATCTTCGATGCGCTTGGCGATTTCAATTTCACCTTCACGGGTAAGCAGTTCCACGGCACCCATCTCGCGCATATACATGCGTACGGGATCAGTGGTTCGGCCGAACTCGGCATCGATGTTAACTAACGCAGCGGCTGCTTCTTCCGCGGCATCTTCATCCACGGTGTCAGTGATGACATTGTCGGTATCCGACGGGGCAGTTTCATGGACAGCAATGCCCATGTCGTTAATCATGGCAACGATATCTTCAATTTGCTCGGGATCGACGATGTCGTTGGGCAGGTGATCGTTGACCTCTGCGTAGGTCAGATAACCCTGCTCTTTTCCCTTTGCAATCAGTAACTTAAGTTGCGATTGTTGCTGACTCTGGTTCATAGCTCCACTCAACATAAAAACTTCGCTCTCCGGTCTTTTTCGGGGCGGAAAAATCGGGCGATCTTATACTATTCGCCCTGCCATTTCATTCACTAACGACACTAATTTCCATTCGGGTCGACGGCCTGGCGCCGCTGCAGCAGTGTCTTTAATTCAGCCTTTTCCTCTGCACTCAGCTGCCCCTGGTTGGCCTTGGCCAGCAGGGCATCGGTACGAGAACTACGGTGTTGCTCTTCCAGTCGCGCGATCGCGCCGAGGAACTCCTGTTGGAGTGACTCCGGGTCATTGAGAGAGGGCTGCCAGGTTGCCAATTTTTCCAGGTGTTTCCCTTCTTCCGTATTTCGCCAGCGTTCCAGTAGGGCCGCTGTATTAAGAGTAGGGGCAGATTGTAAAGTTTCAAGTAGATCAACCAGTAAGCCGATGCCCGGTTGCTCAATTTGTGCCAGTGATCGCGGGTTGTCGACCTGCTGGGCCACTTCGGGGTGGAAGAGCAGGTAGCGCAGGGCGGTCCTGACCAGCGAGGGGGGCTCCTTTTTGAGGCCTGTGCTGACAGGGCGGGCCTGGCGGGTTTTGGCCACCAGGCCCAGCTGATCCTGCACGGTAGCCTCGTTCTGGTGGGTATAGCTGGCAAGTTCTCGCACTAGCAGGCTACGGTAGGCCTCGTCATTCAATGCCTGCAGATAGGGTCTGGCCTTTTCAATCAGGGTGCGATGGCCTTCCAGGTCATGCCGGCTGATGCCTTCCCGTAGCCGGCTAAAAAAGTAGGTCGACAGGGACTGGGCCTGCTGAATCAGCGCCTCAAAGGCCTCTTTGCCTATTTTCTGCACCTGGGTATCCGGGTCTTCCCCCTCGGGCAGGAACATGAAACGAACCTGGTTAGTGCCACCGACCACTGGCAGGGCATTTTCCAGCGCACGCCAGGCGGCTTCGCGGCCAGCTCGATCCCCATCAAAACAGAACACCACGTCGTCAGTCAGGCGAAACAGCTTCTGGACATGTTCCGCGGTGCAGGCGGTACCCAGCGCGGCCACGGCATAGTTGATGTCCTGCTGGGCCAGCGCGATGACATCCATATAGCCCTCGACCACCAGCAGGCGGGAAATCTGGCGCAGTGCCTGGCGAGCCTCGTACAGGCCATACAGCTCACGGCCCTTGTGGAATAAGGGCGTTTCCGGTGAGTTCAGGTATTTTGGTCCGGCCGCTCCCGGCTTCCTGCCTTCCGCGGCATTAGCACCTCCCTGTGCGTCATCATCGGGGTTTATCACCCGGCCACCAAAGGCGATGACCCGGCCGCGACTGTCGCGAATCGGAAACATGATCCTTTCACGAAAGCGGTCATAGGTCTCACCATTGTCCTTGCGAATCAACATGCCTGTGGTCACCAGTTGCTGGCTGAACTGGTTGCCCAGGGCATGCAGCAGGTTATTGCCGGGTGGTGCATAACCGAGCCCATAGCGGGCTGCGACTTCTCCACTCAGCCCCCGCCCTTTGAGATAATCCACGGCCACCGAGGCCTTGGCATGCTGGCGCAGTTGCTGGCGATAGTATTTGTCGCAGTTGGCCATCAGGTCGTACAGGTTGGTTTTCTGCTCGCGCTGCTGCGGGGTGGCGCGCTGTCCCTGTTCGTAGGGCACCTCGACACCGGCCATTTTCGCCAGCTCTTCCACCGCCTCGGGGAATTCCAGGTGGTCGAATTCCATCAGGAAGCCAATGGCCGTGCCATGCGCGCCGCAGCCAAAGCAGTGGTAAAACTGCTTGGTCGGACTGACGGTAAAAGACGGGGTTTTTTCGTTGTGAAAGGGGCAGCAGGCCTGGAATTCACGGCCGGCTTTTTTTAGCGGTACACGCGCGTCGATGACCTCGACGATGTCGATGCGGTTTACCAGTTCATCAATGAAGGATTGGGGAATACGGCCAGCCATCCTGGCATTCTACTTGATAAGCCGAGGCAGCGATCCTCGGTTAACCTAATTTTGCTTTTACCAGCTTACTGACCAGGCCCATGTCGGCCTTGCCCTGGACCTTCGGTTTGACCATGCCCATGACCTTGCCCATGTCTTTCATTTCGGACGCGCCTGTGGCGGCAACCGCTTCGGCAACCACGGCCTCGATTTCGGCTTCGGACATTTGTTCGGGTAAATAGCCCTGAATGAGATCCAGCTCAAACTGCTCCTTGGCAATCAGGTCATCACGACCCGCCTTGGAGTATTGCTCGATGGAGTCTTTACGCTGCTTGACCATCTTTTCCAGCACGGCCAGCACACCGGTATCATCCAGTTCAATGCGTTCGTCGACTTCTTTTTGCTTGATGGCCGCCGTGATCAGGCGCAGGGCGCCCAGGCGATCTTTATCCTTGGCCCGCATGGCCGACTTCACGTCGTCGTTTATGCGTGTTTTGAGCTCGGAATCACTCATTGCGGCTAAGTGGGGCCAGGATGAGGGTTAGTACATGCGCTTGCGATTCATGCGGTCGCGGCTGACTTTTTTCATATGGCGCTTAACAGCAGCAGCCATTTTGCGCTTACGAATAGAAGTCGGTTTCTCGTAAAATTCGCGACGGCGAACTTCAGACAACACACCGGCCTTTTCGCATGAGCGCTTGAAGCGACGCAATGCAATATCGAAAGGTTCGTTTTCTCTGACTTTCACAGAAGGCATAAAGCTTTCACATCCTTACAATTAACGGTATAAAGGCGCGCAATTCTACTGATCTGGGCCCATGATTACAACAAAACCTCGGGAATATATCGGGATTTCAAGGGATAATTTGAGACATATGCTGGTACTGGGAATCGAAAGTTCATGTGATGAAACCGCCGTGGCGCTGTACCACAGCGAGCGGGGGCTGCTGGCGCACGAGGTTTACAGCCAGATCGAGCTGCATGCCCAGTATGGGGGGGTAGTGCCCGAGCTGGCCTCGCGCGACCATATTCGCAAGCTAACGCCGATGATTCGCCAGGTCATGGACCAATCGAAGTTTGCACTTACTGACCTCGACGGCCTTGCCTATACGGCGGGGCCCGGACTGGTCGGTGCCTTGTTAGTGGGTGCTTCCATCGGGCGCAGCCTGGCGTTCGCGCTGGGCATTCCGGCAGTCGCGGTGCATCACATGGAGGGCCACCTGCTGGCACCCATGCTGGAGGAGGAACACCCGGAATTTCCGTTTGTTGCGCTGCTGGTGTCGGGTGGCCATACCCAGCTGGTGCGCGTGGATGGCATTGGCCAGTATCGAATGCTCGGTGAGTCGATCGATGATGCCGTCGGCGAAGCCTTTGACAAGACCGCCAAGTTATTAGGTTTGCCGTATCCGGGTGGACCGGAGTTGTCAAAGCTGGCCGAAAAGGGCAATCCGGATCGTTTTAAATTTCCTCGCCCCATGACAGACAGACCCGGCATGGACTTCAGCTTCAGTGGCATCAAGACCCACGCCATCGTTACCCTGCAACAAAACGGTGATGATGCGCAGACCAAAGCGGACATTGCCTGTGCCTTTGAAATCGCGGTGGCCGAAACCATGGCGATTAAATGTCGACGCGCCATGCAGGAAACCGGTTTGTCGACGCTGGTGATGGCCGGTGGTGTCAGTGCCAATACACGTTTGCGCCAGCGATTAAAACAACTGGCACACAAACATCAGTGGCGAGTGTTTTACCCGGGTAAGGCATTTTGTACTGATAATGCGGCGATGATTGCCTTTGCCGGTTGTCAGCGATTGCTGGCCGGGCAAAACCAGGGGCTGGACTATCGTGCCAAAGCGCGCTGGTCACTGGAAGAGCTGCCAGCGCTGTCCTGAGTGACCGTTTATTTCCTGATAATAATATCGCTTTGTTTATTTATGCTGCCGTCGTTTTCCAGCACACCTATGATGTGACCACTCCCATCAACCACGACGGCCACCGTTTTACGTTGCGAAGGCCGGCGTATAAACATCAGCTTCCAGCCAAGACTTTCAACATCCTGTAGTGCACTCATCTGCGCCTCGTTCAGGTACTTGTCGAGGTTTTCCGGGACAGGTTTTTTACCTGTACGTCTATCTTCATACATAGGTCGGTTTTTATTTTTTAATGGGTGGTGACTTAACAAAGTATAGAAGAGGAATTGAAAAATGGTTAATTCAGTTGCGCACTGGGTAGTTGAAATGAGAATGTGGTACCAGTATTGGGTTTCGATTGCACATCAATTTTACTGTTGTGCAGCTGAATAATGCGGTTAACAATAGCCAGGCCAAGTCCGGTGCCGTCCGTGTTGCGATGTTTGTCGACGCGATAAAAACGATCAAAAATATGTGGCAGGTCTTCTTCCGGTATGCCCTGGCCATCATCGCTGATGCTTGTCGCGAAGTTGTTACCACCACTCAGCAGAGTAATACCAATGTGTCCGCCGGCTGGTGTGTACTTGATGGCATTTTCAATCAGGTTCTCCAGCACACGCTGTATCAGGCCGATATCCGCCGAGACGAACGCAGGTTCTTCCGGAATCGAGGTTTCCAGCTGGAGATTTTTTTCTTTGGCTTCAAGCTGAAATTTGTGCGTAACATCATGTATCAGTTCACTCATGGAGAACGGCTCGAAATGCAATTCGGCACCCTGGTTTTCCAGTTTCGCCAGCTCAAACAGCTCTGAAATCAGTTTACGTAAACGATCGCTATGTTGTAAGGCGATTTTGATATAGTCCTGTTTTTCAGCTTCGCTCAGGCTGTCAGCTTTCAGTAAAAGTGTTTCAAGATAACCTTGCAGCGAAGCCAGTGGCGTGCGCAGATCATGTGAGACATTGGCGACCAGTTCGCGGCGTGACTTGTCATTATGTTCAAGTTGTTTGACCTGCTTGATAATACGCTCTGACATTTCCCGAAACGTTGCACCCAGCTGATCGATTTCGTCCCCGGGGCGACCGTCAAAACGAGCCGGCAAGGATACCGAGTCTTTGAAGTCATGTTGTTTGAATTCTTCCATGCCATCCGCCAGTTGTCGTAAGCGACGCGTGATATGTCTGAAGATGAGCAGGCCGGCCAGCGAGGCAATCAGCAGGCTGATGCCAACAGCCCCGGTCCACAATCGCAACATGTAACTGGATTCAAGAATATCAACGACCGAATCATAGGTTTGACCACCCAGCACGATATACAGGTAACCCTGTAACTGATCGTTTTGCGTGATACGCGCGGCGGAAAAAACCTTGTTGCGTTCCGGGTGGCGCGGGTCATTGCCAAGCACCGGGCGTTGTTTATCAGATTCGAGAAACTGTTTAACCGGTGCAAGATCGATGGAGTTACGCTTCACGACACCTTCCGGTGCCGAGTAGGAGAGGATCTTGCCGTTGGTATCCACCAGGTAAACTTCGATGATTGGGTTGACCAACATTAATCCCATGAAGATGGATTGCATCGCGTCCTGGTTGACCTGGTGATCAATCATTAACTTCTTTTCTTTAACGATATTGTCAGCCAGTGTCAGGTTGAGTTTCTGGTTGAGTTCCTGCAGGAACATCGGCGTGCTCCAGATCGCAAAGCCGATAAAGCTGGCAGATAACAGCAACAACAATGCGAGCAGGGTAAGAATCAGTTTGTTCGACAGGCGTTTGAACATGATCAGGCAGTCATTGTATCGTTAAATTTGTAACCTACACCCCAGACGGTCAGGATGTATTCCGGTTTGTTGGGATCTTTCTCGATTTTTCCACGCAGCCGATTGATGTGCGAGTTAACGGTATGTTCATAACCTTCATGGCCATAACCCCACACCATGTCGAGTAGCTGGGCGCGCGAGTAAACCCGCCCGGGGTGATCAATGAACTGCAGTAGCAGGTCGAACTCCTTGGCGGTCAGGTCAATACGACGCTCGTCAATAGTGACCGTACGCTTTTCCCGATCGATACACATACCACCATAGACAATGATATTACTTTGCACGTTATCGCTGGTCGCTTCACCGCGGCGAAACTGTGCCTTTACCCTGGCGATGAGTTCACGAATACTGAATGGCTTGGTGACATAATCATCGGCGCCAACTTCCAGGCCAAGCACCCGGTCCAGCTCGGCCGACTTGGAGGTCAGCATGACGATCGGTGTATAGTGAGATTGCTGCCGAATGCGTTTGCAGATTTCGAGCCCGTCCATGCCCGGTAGCATCAGGTCCAGGATAATCAGGTCAAAGTTTTGCGATTCAGCCTGTTTTAACCCCTCAAGCCCGTCATTGGCCACCACAACATGGCAATCCAGGTCGGCCAGGTGCATTCGAATAAGCCGCGCGATATCCTGATGGTCTTCGACGATGAGTACGTTCTTGCTGGTCATACTATTTATTATAGGGATAAATTTTCACAAATTTGTCACGCAGGTGGCCAATTAGCCAGGTTGGGGTGACAGGAGAGTGGCCTCGATACTAACTAGTCTTTCACCGGGCGTTTGTTCAGCTTACGCTGCAGAGTACGGCGATGCATGTTGAGGCGACGTGCGGTTTCAGAGATATTACCATCGCATTCTGCGAGCACTTTTTGGATATGCTCCCATTCGAGGCGTGCCACGGACAAGGGGCGAGTGGGTATAGGTATCTTGCTATCACCTTCATCACGGTGAAAGGAATGTAGTATCTCATCCGCGTCGGCCGGTTTGGCGAGGTAATGGATGGCACCGAGCTTGATCGCTTCCACCGCAGTCGCCACCGAGGCATAACCGGTCAGTACGACCATGCGTGTATGTGCATCGATTTCCTTGAGTCGACTGATAAGCGTCAGGCCGGACTCGCCCGGCATACTCAGGTCAATGATGGCATACTCCGGAGGATCTTCTTTCGCCAGTACAACCGCACTTTCAACATCATGGGCAACACGCGTGTCAAAGCCACGTTTTTGCATGGCCTTTTGCAGAACAATGCACAGGGTTACATCATCATCGACGATCAATAAGCTGGGTTTGTCCTTGATATTATCAGTCATATTATTCGCTAATCAGGATGTTGTTCAACGGCAGATTGACCCGACACAGCACACCGCCTGATTCTCGGTTAAGTAAATGTACGGTGCCACCTATACGCTCAAGCGTGCTATAAGTCAGGAATAAACCAAGCCCAAGTCCATCCTGCTTGGTGGAGTAGATATTATCACCTGGCTTGCTCATGACTTCGGCTGATAAGCCACTGCCACGATCAGCAACTTCCACCGTCAGGTTTTCATCTGTCCAGCTCGCAGATATTTCCACTTCACTTGGTGATGCATCCGCAGCGTTATTGAAAATATTGATTAACGCCTGATCCAAAGTCTGATCGGCAACAATTCTTGGCGCCGGTTGAGTACCATTTAGATCGATGCTTGCAGTAACGTCTGGGCGTGAATCTTTCCAGGTATCAACCAGCTTTTGTAAATGTGAATCGAGTTTTACAATACTACCCGACTCGGCACGCGTAGTACCGGCAGTAGCCGAGATTGAACCGAGTATATCGCGACAGCGATTGACCTGTTGACGTAGTGTATCAAGTTCATCCTGGCTAACTGCTGTATTCGGTTCCATGTCCTTGAGCATGATTGCCATGGTGGAAAGTGGTGTACCAAGTTCATGGGCAGCGCCGGCAGCCAGTGTACCGAGCGCCAGTACCTGTTCATGCTTCAGTTGCTTTTCACGCAGGGCAGTTATTTTTTTGTCCTGCCTGCGTACCGTGCTTGCCATGCGAACAACAAAACCGGCAATTAGCAATGCGCTCAGGATAAAGCCCAGCCACATCCCCAGCACATGCAGTCGAAAACCATGATCATGCGATCCATGCATTTGTGGTAAATCAACATAATTAAAAAGCAACAATGAATAGCACACCACGGTAAGCACGACCATGCCCCAGGTATACCTGGCTGGCAGGGTTGCGGCAGTCAGGGTTAGTGGTATGAGGTATAGAGGCGCAAAAGGGTTGGTTGAGCCGCCCGTGTAATAAAGCAGGATGGTGAGCACCAGCACATCCAGTGATAGATGGAGAAACAACTCGATGTTTGATACGGGCCACGCCAGATACAGGCGTGCCAGGGTGAGCAGACTGATCACCATGAAAGAGATCAGCACAGTAACCAGCGGAGTCAATGGCAGAACCAGGTGCAGGTAATTGATACCATACAGGATTGCTATGGCTTCCACGGCAATGACGATGAGTCGCAGCGCAATTAACCTGCGTAGGTTGATCGCATTACCGGCGCTGTTTATTCCATATTTATACATACCTTATTGTAACTCTTGAGCTCTATCGTATGCTGCGACAATTTGTCGCGCGGCACTGTGTCACATTCCGTGATTCTTCACAATTCCCTAGACTTGTCGCATGTAATGACGTGAAAGATTTCATCATGGCAAGCAGTCTAAAAACCAACATAAAAAATAAATTCCTGACCGGTACTATTTTATCAACGCTGCTGCTGATAAGCAGTATGCAAGCAAGGGCCCTGGGTGAGTGTGGTCTGTCCTGCTGCCTGGCAGGTGCTAACAGCTCGGGCGTGACACTGGCCGAAAATTTTGGTTTCGCAGTGCAGTATGAGCACAGTGACATGCAGACTATTCTCAATGGTACTACCGAAGTGTCGCCGGATGCAGTACTGGATGCTAACTGGGTGCCGGGTTCCATGTACAGCGTACCTACCAAAATGACCATGGAAAAACTTTCCTTTATTGGCGCGCGACCTCTTAACGAGCGCTGGACCATGATGGGCATTGTGCCATTGCTACGCAATAACATGGATATGCGCATGCGTAATGGTGCGGGTATGACTATGGATATGAGCATGGAAGAAATCGCCGGGCTTGGTGATATTTCCTTGCTGGCATTTTATACCGCCTATACGGATGCACCGGTGCGCCCAACCGAACGGCTGACTCTGGGTATTGGTATCAAGACGCCAACCGGTAAAAATGATGAACTCACTGCAAGTGGTAATTATGTGCATGCCATGATGCAACTGGGTAGTGGTTCCTGGGACGGCCTGTTTACTCTTAACTATATGCGCGCTTTTTACCCCTTGGTTACCCAGGTAAATGCCTTTTATCACCTGACGACTGAAGGTGACGAAGGTTATGAGTTCGGTGACCAGGCCGGTATAGATCTGGTAATGCGTTACCAGACGACTAACTACGTCAATCTTGGTATCGAGCTCAACATGATCAAGACACAGCAAGACACGGATCATGATGGTAAGTACAGTCGTCCACTGGTATCGATGGTAGACAACACTGCCTATACAGGGTTGACCTCGGTTTTGTTGACGCCAGGCGTCCAGTTCAGGATACCTGAAACAACCGGCAGTATTGAGGTCAAATATCAAACGCCGGTGTACCAGAAAGTGAATGGTTATCAGCAGGTACTTGATGCACGATGGTTAGTAACCGGTTCAGTGTCCTTCTGAGAAAGATTTTCATCCTAGTCTGTCTGATGACAGTTTCGCTATCGGTTTTCCCTGCCGATAGCGATTTTTTTTCATCTGAAAAGAATTTGCAGGCAGTCGTCCCTGTTGCTGCACCGCCAGTCAATCTACCTTTTCTGAAGACGAATGTTAACGAACCTTATGAGCATATGGATGGTGTGAGACTTATACATTTCTGGGCAAGCTGGTGTGTACCTTGTCGGGAAGAGTTTCCCGCATTGCAACGGTTGCATGAAGATTTCAACAACAAAGGGTTAACAATACTTGCCATAGCAGCAGATAATAAGAATGCGGTTAGCAACTATGTTTTACAGCATGATATCAATCTGCCTGTCTTGATTGACCAGTATGGCAAGGCAATGTTTGACTACAAGGTAAAGGCGTTGCCATCGACATACCTGGTAGACAAAGAAGGCATGATTCGCTTCAGGGCAAATGGCCATGTTCTATGGGACCGCGCAAAGACCAGGCAATTGCTGGAAAAAATTATCAACGAGTAGTTTACCGGCCTGAATTTTTATGTAGAGTCATAGAAAGTATCGTCAGGTATCAGGACGATATATATTGACTGAAAAATCCTGTTTGTCCTGTTTTGCAATATACATAGCTTCGTCCGCATGCTTGATGACTGTCTCATCATCAGTTATCTGTTTATCAAGGATACATATGCCGATGCTGGCGGTTACCTGAAACTTGTGTTCGTCAAAAGTAATGGGCCAGCGCAGCGAGGTAACAACACGTTCTGTAATATGTCCCAGTTCGTTTATGGCGGTCGCCTCGTCATCACCAAGACGTGGCAGGATAATGATAAACTCATCACCACCAAGTCGTCCGACGGCGTCCACTTCACGCACCAGGGTTTTTAACCGATTGGCAACTTCAACCAGTACAGCATCACCCGCGTCATGTCCGTAATTATCGTTAATTGGTTTGAAGTCATTCAGATCGATGAGTAATAGTGCTCCGTAGAGTTTATGGCGCTTGCAGTTGGCAATCGTCATTTGCAATAGCTGCATGATCTGGCGGCGGTTTGAAATTTGCGTGAGTGAATCAGTCAGTGCCAGGTAACTGACCTGCGCCAGCGTTTCATCACGTGCTTTGATAAAAGGTTTGATTACCCAGAAATAGATGGCAGGGGCATCCAGTATGACCAGTGACAGGGTATCCAGCACTGTTTGTTGAATTAAATCCAGCCGGGGAAAGAACCTTCCCAATGTATACATGATCACCAGCTCGGATACCGCGATGATGATACTGATACGGATGATGACCTGTTTGGCTGAAAGTGCCGTCATGATTCGTAGCCTGGCAGGCTTTGATATGAGTTCAGGTTAAGTATAGCAGTATCAGGGAATTTATTTTTATTCCGTTGGACTGTCTTGCTTGCCAACCTTGCCTTCTTCACCTTTTAACAGGCGTGAAATGTTGCTCCTGTGGCGCCAGAAGAGAATCAAGGTCATTACGCTGGTGGAAATAATTAACGGTTCGCTGGTGCCGATGATCAGATAGATATAAACCGGTGCGAGTGCAGTCGCGATCAGTGCTGACAATGACGAGATTTTGAAAACCTTGGCCACCAGCAGCCAGGTACCGGCAGTGGCAAGTCCGACGGCCCAGTGAAACCCGAACAACACGCCGAGCATGGTGGCAACGCCTTTACCTCCCTTGAAACCGAAGAACACGGGAAACAGGTGACCAATGAATGCTGCGAATCCCACTAGCGCCAGCACGAGTTCTGATACCTGCAATAATTGCGCGACCAATACGGGCAACAGACCCTTGAGCATATCGGCAAACAACGTAATGGCCGCGGCCTTCTTGCCACCGACACGTAACACGTTGGTGGCACCTGGATTGCCCGAGCCGATGGTACGTGGATCAGGCAGGCTCATCAGCTTGCAAACAATAATGGCAGCAGAGACTGATCCAACCAGGTAGGCAGCAACAATGAGCAGAATTTCGATAGTCGTCATGATCGGGGTTTTATGATTTTTGCTTATTATAAAGATACGACAGTGAGCAAACCAGAGGTGTTTTGTCGTTTATATTACGCTATGCTTATGTACCTTGTAGAACAACACTGTAAATAAAAGAATCGGCACATGGATATTATATTTCTGGATGATCTGCGTATTGAAACCATCATTGGTATTTTTGACTGGGAGCGCGAAACCAAGCAAACAGTCATTATCGACCTTGAGATGGCTGCGGATATAAAAAAGGCCGCTGCAACCGACAGTATCGATGATACGCTGGATTACAAGGCCGTGGCCAAACGCATTATCCAGTATGTCGAAGAAAGCGAATTCCAGCTGGTCGAGACGCTGGCCGAGCGTGTCACCGAGATTATCCTTTCTGAATTTTCCGTACCATGGGTACGTCTCAAGCTGAACAAGATAGGCGCTATTCGTGGTGCCAGTGGTGTGGGTATAGTCATCGAGCGTGGTAAACGTCAGGACTAGTACATGGCACGCATTTATATCAGTATCGGCAGTAATATCGATGCAGAAAAAAATATTCGCGGCGCAGTGCAGGCGTTATGTGAGCAGTTCGATACGCTGCTTATCTCTTCGGTTTATGAAAGCGAGGCTGTCGGCTTCGAAGGTGACAAGTTTCTGAACCTGGTGGTAGGTGCAGATACCGATGCAAGTGTGCATCATGTCTCTGAAGTGCTGCATCGCATCGAGGATCAGTTTGGGCGCGAACGGAGTGGCCCCAAATTTTCTTCGCGTACACTGGATCTGGATTTACTGCTATATGACGACATGGTAATGAACGAAGATGGTATCCAGATTCCGCGCGATGAAATTACTCAAAATGCTTTTGTGCTGTGGCCCATGGCAGAACTCGTACCACAGCAATGTCACCCGGTGTCTGGTGTTTCGTTTGCAAAGTTATGGGACGACTACGACAAGTCCAGGCAACAACTCACGCCAATTGAATTTGACTGGCAAGCCTGAGAATTCTCAGGTATTCAGCGACCGGCCACCATCGACTGCAAGTATCTGCCCGGTCATGTAGGGCGCATCATTCACCAGGAAGTTGATTGCCTTGGCAATATCCTCTGGTTCACCTTTTCGCTTTAGGAAGGTTTTATTAAGAATGCGCTGCTTGGTAACTTCATCCAGATCTTCTGGCCAAAGTATGGCACCAGGTGCGATGGCATTGACGCGGACCTCCGGCCCCAGCTCGCAGGCCAGTGACTTGGTCAGCATGACCAGGCCGGCTTTCGCCATACTATATATAGGGAACCCTTTTAACGGCCGCTCGGCATGAATGTCGACCATGTTGACGATGCAGCCATGATGCTCGCGCAGGTAGGCAGCAGCTGCCTTGGCAAGAAAAAAAGGTACCTTCAGGTTGGTGCCAATCAGGTCATCCCATTGTTCATCATCGGCCTTGTCCAGGGGAGTCCGGTAAAAGGTTGAGGCATTATTAATCAGTACGTCCAGCCGGTTCCATGCCGCGTGCGCTTCCTTGATCAGCGCAGGCAGGGCATGGGTTGCCAGCAAATCAGCCTGTACCAGTACTACCGAGTTATCCCGTTCAGCATTGAGTTCTTCCTGGAGTGCTTGCGCAGCCTTGCGCGAAGAGCGGTAATGCAGCACGACATTCATTCCTGACTGGTGCAGGTGACGGGCTGTCACTGCACCGATGCGGTGGGCGGCCCCGGTTATCAAGACGACCTTGTTGTCGGCCATGCTGTGGTATCCTTGTTACTCTTATTATTACAACTGTAACGCATTTCATATCCTAACACACCGACATTATGCCCCGTCGCCCAGTAACAACCCATCAACGAGAATTGCCACGGCCAGGCGAAGAGGCCATGGCGCATCATCTGCTGGCGCTGGAAAAAATACACCAGCAGATTGAAAGGGCGGGTGGTGCAATCAGTTTCGAAGATTACATGCAGATGGCTTTGTATATGTCAGACTATGGTTACTACCGTTGCGGTTCGCAAAAGTTTGGCGCTTCGGGCGATTTCGTCACAGCACCAGAGGTTTCACCCCTGTTTGCCCATTGCCTGGCAAATTTTGCGCTACAGACCGATCTGTCCGGCAATATACTGGAAATTGGCGCCGGTAGCGGCGTGCTGGCAGCAAACCTGCTCAAACAACTTGCTGCGCAAGATGCGTTACCGCAGACCTATTTTATTCTTGAGTTAAGTGGTGAATTGCGTGCTCGTCAACAGGAGACGATTCAGGCTATCTATCCGCAAGCCATACAGAGAGTTCAATGGCTGGATGTACTGCCCAATGATTTTAGTGGTGTTGTCATTGCCAATGAATTACTCGATGCCATGCCGGTGCGACGATTCCACCTGCAGGGTGAAAACATCTATGAACAATTCGTTTGCTGGCATGACGGTGTTTTTTGCTACCAGGACAGGCCATCCAGCGATCAACGTTTACTGGAACGTATCGCTGCATTAAGAACACAGACTACGATTAATGAAGCCGATGAATATCTGTCAGAAGTTAACTTCCTGGCAGAGGACTGGATTCGTACGCTGGGAAATGCGCTAGCGCATTTCCCAGCGTA
>DJMK01000092.1 GCA_002436485.1 Proteobacteria bacterium UBA6492 | reverse complement strand
GCTTGCATGTCACCCACTGGATCCTGCACACCGCCAGATTGGTTAATGGTTTCGGCCTGCATGGGTAAAACCTGGCGTAGTAACGGGTCATTCGGATTGCCGCGTTCAATCCGTTCAAGATAGGAAAGCGGAACCCGCAGTGGAAATTGTTGGGCGGCTGCTTTGGCGGCAGGCAGGAGAGCAGCGGGTAAGGATAGCTTATCCAGCAGAACAGCGGGATCTCGTATGGCATTGGCCAGCGCTTGCTGCCAGCCGGAAGAATACTCCAATGTTTGCGCGGATTTGGTTATCATAGGCGTCTTTTTACAGTCTACGAAATAGAAGGTAATTGATGGCAAGCTATAGTACAAATGAATTTCGCAGTGGTTTGAAAATCATGATGGATGGCGATCCCTGCAGCATCATTGAGAATGAATTCGTAAAACCGGGTAAGGGACAGGCCTTCAACCGTGTCAAGATCAGAAACCTGAAGACAGGTCGAGTATTGGAAAAGACCTTCAAGTCAGGTGAATCCGTTGAGGCAGCCGATGTCGTCGATACGGACATGCAGTACCTGTATAACGATGGCGAGGCATGGCATTTCATGCACCCCGAGACTTTTGAGCAGGTTGCGGCCGATGCAAATTCAGTGGGCGATTCAGCACAATGGCTCAAGGAAAATGACATCTGCGTAGTCACGTTGTGGAATGATAATCCGATTGCAGTGACACCCCCCAATCATGTCATTCTTCAGGTAGTTGAAACGGATCCGGGGGTTCGTGGTGATACTGCACAAGGTGGCAACAAGCCAGCAAAGTGTGAGACCGGCGCGGTGGTCAAGGTGCCCCTGTTCCTTGAAGAAGGTGATTTGATCAAGATCGATACACGGACAGGTGAATATCTTGGTCGTGCGAAAGAATAGATGTGACTGATCGTTCCAACAACTGGCGTCCAACAGCAAGTATCGAGACGCTCAGGAAAAGGGCCCAACTACTTGAACGTACGCGGGCCTTTTTTGTAAAACACGGGGTACTTGAAGTCGAAACCCCGGCAATTTCACACTCTGCCACAACCGAACTACATCTCAGTAGCTGGCTGGTTCGCTCGCCGAACGATGATGGCGAGACCTGCTACCTGCATACCTCACCAGAACTGGCCATGAAACGTCTGCTTGCGGCAGGCAGCGGCGATATTTACCAGTTGTGCAAGGTGTTTCGTGAGGCCGAGCAGGGAAGCCGGCATAATCCTGAATTCACCTTGCTTGAATGGTATCGGCTTGGTTTTGATATGGACTCCATGATGCAAGAGGTGGAGGCATTTCTCACTGAGCTGTTACCAGGCAGGTTGACACAGTCGGCGCAATACATTTCATGGCAACAGGCATTTATACGGTATGCCAATTGCGACCCTTTCGAGGCAACAACGAACGACCTGCAAGAGATTTACAACAGGCATACCGGTCAACACGTTGACGAGATGAGCACCGAAGATTGGTATGACCTGTTGATGAGCCAGGTCATCGAACCTGCTTTACCGCATGATCGACTTGTTTTTGTCACGCATTATCCCGCATCGCAAGCATCGCTTGCACGGCTCGATACAAGCGACAACCGACTGGCGCAACGTTTCGAGGTGTTTGCCGGCGGGCTTGAACTGGCTAACGGGTTTCACGAATTGACCGACGCAAAAGAACAACGCCGACGCATACAACACGAAAACCAGCAACGTTCACAAGCTGGTTTGCCTGGTATTAATGTCGATGAATATTTCCTGGCAGCGCTTGAGCATGGCCTGCCAGACTGTAGCGGGGTTGCCATTGGTTTTGATCGCCTGGTGATGCTGGCAACCGGTGAAAATGATATTGCCAAGGTGCTGAGTTTTTCGTTTGCTAATGCCTGAGCGTTAAACGAGGGTTTTTTTGCTCTAGTCCTGGCGTGAGGCAGTAAACTTATTTTGCCAGTCATCGAGATGACGTTGCATGCGTTTCACATGGGAACCATCCCAGAATACTTGCCTGCATTGCGGACAATAATAAATTGCATCGTCCGAATCGCGTATATCCTTGGGTGCCGATTGTATCTGCTCATTCGTGGCGGAGGACATTGGTGTGTTGCATACCATGCAGCGGGTAAAAGGCTGGTGATGCCAGTCAATACTGATTTGGTCTGACAATGCTTTTGCACAGTCTTCCAGCGAATCGCATTCAAGCAGGATGACATTGTCTTTTGCGCTGCGGTGCAGACTCAGTTCACGATCACGCGTGATGAGTAGACGGCCTTCATTAATGGCCTGTCTAAGCAGGTAGTAATCTGGCTCAGCATCGGTCGCGATCACTGTGTCGTAGCCTGCGGCACGCAACCAGCGTCCCAGTCGCTGTAGCATTTCATCAACGAGAAATTTGGGCTCCTCAAGCAAGCCAGGGTGCCTAGTCGGTGGTGCGAATGACACCAGTGACGATACCCAGGATTTGCACATCCTGGTTTTTGAGGATTATTGGGTTCATCTCCGCATTGGCAGGCTGCAGGCGAATACCATCTGATTCGATGTAGAATTTTTTAAGCGTCACCTGCTCACCATTGATCATCGCCACAACGGTTTGTCCGTTTTCAGCGGTTTCGCGTTTTTCGATAATGATGACATCACCTTCCTGAATGTTGTCCTCGATCATCGAATTACCCTTGACCCGCAGGGCATAGGTGTTTTTACGGACCATATTCGCAGGAACCCGCACCATTTCGCGTTCTTCGCAGATATCGATGGGCAGACCGGCCTGTACGCTGCCAAGCAGGGGAATGGAGACCAGGTCATCCATCATCAGGTCAATGAGCTCAAGATCGGGCGTCCACTCAGGACGAATTTTCTTTGGAATCAAGAAGCTAACGGATGACATTAATGTATCTCCTCAGGTTTTTTTAAACCATAGCCCGTTTTTCGGGCAATTGCAATCACCGGTGGACGGTTAGGCTACGGAACTGGTGTTTAATAACGAGGACTAAGGTCATATTCGTCATACTTGGCTATAATCGCTCACCTTATGAATCAGACGACCGAAAAAAAACCGAACTACCTGCTTCTTGGCGTTGGTGTTGCCGTGTTCTCCATGGGACTCGGGGTCATCCTGTGGACCTTGTTATTTGGGCCTGGTAAGTCAGCATCCTTACCCCCCGATCTGGCCGCGACTTATCTGCCAGAAGGACGGCCTGTCGTCGGTGTACAAATGACGGATCATAATAACCAGCCATTTGACGAGTCACACTTTAAGGGTAAATGGAGCTTCATGTTTTTTGGTTTTACCCATTGTCCGGATGTATGCCCGGCAGCGTTACTGGTTATGAAAGCGGTCTGGAACAAGCTGCCAGCGGACGCAAGGCAGGCACCCGAACCGCAAATGATTTTCGTGTCTGTAGACCCGGACCGGGATACACCTGAGATACTCAAACAGTATGTTAAGTTTTATCATCCTGATTTTATCGGTATTACCGGTAAGCATGACAAACTGGATATTCTTACTACACAATTAAGCGCGCTCTATGGTTACGAGGATGCAGAAGATGGCAACGGATATACGGTAACGCATAGCGCACAAATCATTCTTATCGATCCTGACGGCCATATGCGCGCTGTATTCACAACGCCACACAATATCGATGCGATTGTTAAAGGTTTTGTCAGTATTCGCGACTATCATAAAGGTTGATTGCGTTGAAAACACAAGTCAATTACTTGTTTGCTCTTGTTTTACTGTTTGGCTTTTCGGCGCTGACCTATGCCGAAGGCAAAGTCAGTATTTCGGACGTATGGATACCTGATGCGCCACCAGTGGTANNAGTGGTAAAAGTCCGCGCGGGTTATTTGATTGCGAAAAACAATTCCGATAAACCAGTGAGTATCACCGGTGTAAATAGTCAGGCATTTGGCCGAATAGAAATACATGAATCAGTCTACAAGAATGGGACGGCACGTATGTTGAAAAAAGACTCCGTTACCATTCCTGCCAGGGCAGGTATACAGTTTAGCAGTGGTGGACTGCACCTTATGCTGATAGGCGCCACACAGCCATTGCCGCTTGGTAGTAAGATACCGCTCGAATTCGAGTTAAGCAATGCAGAGAAGATCTCTGTCATGGCCGTGGTGAAACCGGCCAGCACAGATAACATGGATCATTCACATCATAATCACTGAGCACCATGCAAGACGAGACTAATGCATCTGTCGCAGACTATTTGTTTGCGATTCCCCAGTATATTTTGCCGCATCATGCTATCTCTCGCCTGACACTGTGGGTTACTCGCCTGCGTATCAGTTGGCTTAAAAATGGCTTGATGAAATGGTTTATTAAGCGATTCAATGTCAACATGCAGGAAGCCGAGATTAGCGATTATCGGCAGTATGAAAATTTCAACAGCTTTTTTACTCGTGTCCTGAAAAAAGATATACGACCCGTAGCAAGCGGTGAGAAAAATATCATATGCCCGGTGGACGGTGCGGTAAGCCAGGCTGGTAAAATCCAGGCCGATACGATATTCCAGGCCAAAGGTCATAATTATTCAGCCAAGGCTTTGCTGGGTGGTGATGAAGACCTTGCAGCAAAATTTCAGGATGGTGCCTTTGTTACCCTGTACCTGTCACCACGTGATTATCACCGCATTCACATGCCGCTTAATGCGCAATTAGAAAGCATGGTGTATGTGCCTGGCAGATTGTTTAGTGTGAATACCAAAACAGTGCGTTGTATTCCCGGCTTGTTTGCGCGGAATGAGCGGGTGGTAACGATATTTGACACTAATGCCGGGCCAATGGCCATGGTGCTTGTTGGAGCCATCAATGTTGGGTGTATCGAAACGGTCTGGCAGGGTGTGGTAACACCACCACACCGACAACCGGTAAACCGCTGGAACTATACACAACATGATGCAATACAGTTTCAAATGGCTGATGAGATGGGTCGTTTTAACATGGGATCAACCGTGATATGCCTGTTCGCCAACAATAGTATTCAGTTCGACGCGGCAATCACACCTGCCGCACCAACAAAAATGGGCCAGTTACTGGCTACTTTCTAGTTTTTTCTTGTATGTAAGATAAAGGTTGCTGACACCGACTATTGGTACTAGACCTTTGCTAAAAGGCGAGGAAATCGAAATGCAAAAATATCAGGGTGGTTGCCATTGTGGCGCAGTTCGGTTCGAGATTGAAACCGACCTTGACCGGGTGATTGAATGTAATTGCTCTATCTGTAGTAAAAAAGGTGCGTTGCATCATCGTATTGCACCTGAAAAATTCAGACTGCTTTGCGGCGAAAATGATCTCAGTCTGTACCAGTTTGATAGCAAAGAGGCATCACATTATTTTTGCAAACACTGTGGTATTCATCCATTTAGCCGACCACGGGCCAACCCCAATCTTTACAGTATTAACGTACGCTGCCTGGATGATATTGATCTGCAGAACCCTTCTTTTGAAATTGCGCATTTCGATGGCAAAAACTGGGAAGAGTCGATCAAAACTTTCAAATAACTACTGCTCAATCGGTGTAGCTGGATCATTGCCCCAGTCGGACCATGAGCCGGGATAACCTTTAATCTTTTCATAACCCAGCGATTTGAGCATCACGTAGGTATGTGCAGAGCGGTGATGACTCTGGCAATGACACACTATTGTCTTGTCCTGTGTAATACCCTGCGCCTCGAGTGATTGTCGTAATAGATCCGTCGGCTTTAGCCGGAGGTTGTGCTGCTGATCCATTGCAAGTGTCCATTCATAGTTGACTGCTCCTGGAATATGGCCGCCGCGCGCAGCAAACACCTTGGTGCCGGTGAATTCATGCGGACTGCGTGTATCCAGGATCACCACATCATTGTCCCTGTAGTGATCAAGAATGAACTGTTTGTCAGCCAGCGGTTGATCGTTAAGTTGTACTACGCGTGTTGTTGGGTGTGGAAAATGGATCTCGTTTGTCATTTCATGACCTTCGTTGGCCCAGGCATGCAGGCCTCCGTCGATCAGTGAATAGTGATGATGCCCCACACAGTCCAGCGTCCAGAGAAAGCGCGCCGCACGCCCGCCACCCTCATCATCATAGGCGATGACATGAGTGTCCGGGTCAATGCCATAGGCGCTCATGATGCGAGAGAGTTGTTCCACATCTGGCAACAGACCCATACGCGGTTTATCTGCGCGAACAATCCAGGCGTATTCCAGGAACACCGCCCCGGGAATATGGTTCTGAATATAAGTTTCGGCCTGGCACAGATCGATAATGGCAATATTTTTCTGGTTAAACAGGGGTTTAACAGATTCAGGGTCAATGATTATCGGTAATTGTATATCACTCATGTAAAACTCACTGTTTGCGTAAAATCGATAAAAACTTTATCATACTATTTTACTTGGTTAATAGACATCAATCCGGAGATTGAATTCGACGTCTCGCTAATCTATCTTGCGAGCTGCAATTGAATCTCCGGTTTTTTTCGAGCCGTATGTCGAATCGACAATATTTATAAAGGATATTGAACCATGACTGCACAGCCATTTCATCCACCAAAACGCACCTTAATGGGGCCAGGTCCTTCCGATGTCAGTGAACGAGTTCTGCAGGCGCTGGCCCGACCCACCATTGGCCATCTTGACCCGGTGTTTGTTGGCATGATGGACGAAATGAAAAGTCTGTTGCAGTACGCTTTTCAGACAAAAAACGAACTGACCATGCCGGTGTCTGCACCGGGCTCTGCCGGAATGGAAACCTGTTTTGTCAATCTGCTGGAACCCGGCGACAAGGCAATCATCTGTCAGAACGGTGTGTTTGGTGGGCGCATGAAGGAAAACGTGGAACGCTGTGGTGCAACTCCAGTGATGGTAGAGGACGAGTGGGGCAAAGTCGTTGATCCCAATAAACTCGAGGAGGCACTAAAAGCCAATCCAGATGCCAAGGTGGTGGCGTTTGTACATGCGGAGACTTCGACAGGTGCACAGTCTGATGCCAAGACACTGGTTGAGCTGGCTCACAAGTATGATTGTTTGACTATTGTGGACGCGGTAACGTCGCTCGGCGGTACGCCGTTGCTGGTCGATGAATGGGGTATCGATGCAATCTATTCCGGCACACAAAAATGTTTGTCTGCACCGCCGGGCTTATCACCGATAAGTTTTAATGATCGCGCTGCTGATGTGGTTAAAAACCGCAAGTCTAAGGTACAGAGCTGGTTCCTGGATCTGAACCTGGTGATGGGTTACTGGGGTGGCGGCAGCAAGCGCGCCTATCATCACACGGCGCCGATAAACGCCCTGTATGCCTTGCACGAGGCTTTGGTGATTCTGCAGGAAGAAGGGTTGGAGAATGCCTGGGCACACCATCGCAAGCATCACCTGGCGCTACGTGCGGGATTTGAGGCGA
>DJMK01000061.1 GCA_002436485.1 Proteobacteria bacterium UBA6492 | reverse complement strand
ATGACCAACGGCGATACGCTGGTCACCGGTTCTACCGGCGCCAAGAGCGTGATCTTTTTGTTGAATGATTACAGTAACGGTAACGACATGATCATCGCCAAGCCGGGAATCACGTCAATCAAGGAACTCAAGGGCAAGAAAATCGGTGTTGAGATTGGTTTCGTGAGTCACTTGCTCCTGCTGAACGCGCTTGAAAAGAATGGTCTGAAAGAAGGTGACGTTGAACTGGTGAATGTGCCGACCAATGAAACACCGCAGGTACTTGCATCAGGACAGGTTGACGCCATCGTAGCATGGCAACCAAGTTCCGGTATTGCGCTCAAGCTGGTGCCAGGTTCAAAAGCGATTTACACCAGCGCAGATGAGCCGGGTCTCATTTATGACGTGTATGCGGCTTCACCCAAAGTTTATGCCACACGCAAAGACGATCTGAAGAAATTGCTCAAGGTCTGGTACAAGGTAGTGGATTATTTCTACGATCCAAAGACGCGTGACGATGCCATTAGCATCATGGCCTCGCGTGTTGGTCTGAAGCCTGAGGAATACAAGAAGTTTGTTTCCGGCACCAAGATACTCAAGCTGGAAGAAGCCAAGAAGTTCATGACATCTGAACCAGGTTTCAAGTCTGTGCTTGGCTCAACCAAGATATCTGATGACTTTAATGTTGCTAACCAGGTGTACAAGAAGCCGGAAGATATCAAGTCTTATATCGACTTTTCCTTGACGTTGGGCATGTAAAAACCAGCAGGAGCCAGAGTCATGGTGTTGGCAAAACTGTTTTCAGTCAGGCGCGAGTTACACCCGAATACGCGCACGGTCGTGATGATCATGAGTTTTGTCATGCCGTTGCTTATCTGGTCCATGGTAAGTTACGTTCCATTTATCTGGCATCCCAAGGTTGAAATTACACAACCGGGGGATGCCGGATACTTTACCAAAGGTATGCTGGTCGATGAGGAGGTGTTTGAGGAGGAGGTTGAAAAGCTTGTTGCTGAGAACAAGGTGATACCGGAAGGGAATCCTGCTAACCCGGTTTACCTGCCAGCGCCACACGAAGTGGCAAAGGCTTTTTATACTGCTTTTACTACTGAGCCCAAACGACGTAACGAAAAATGGTTACATGAAAGCCTGTGGGACAGTATCCAGGTTATTTTCTGGGGGTTTTTCATTTCCTCGCTAATTGGTGTACCGCTTGGCATACTATGCGGCACCTACGATTTCTTTTCCAAGCTGTTTNNCTCCCGCTTTCGGTGCGCTGGCGGTTGCTATTCTCGGTATTCATTCCGCACCGAAAATCGCGATTATTTTTATTGGTACTTTCTTTCAGCAGGTGCTGGTGGTATCTAATACGACCCGTAAGCTGGATCCATCTTTGCTTGAAGCGGCTCTAACCCTGGGCGCTAAGCGCATCACTTTGCTGTTTCGGGTAGTAGTACCCGGCATCATTACTTTTCTATTCAAGGATCTGCGGATTTTACTGGGCTGGGCCTGGACCTACCTGATTGTTGCAGAATTGATTGGTACCAGTTCGGGTATTACCTGGTTTATTACCCAGCAGGCTCGCTACAAAAACTTTGATAATGTCTACGCGGCGATCATGATCATTGGCATCATTGGTTTGACGACCGACCTCATCCTGGCGCGACTTGGTAAACGAATGTTTCCGTGGGAAAAGGAGATGGCAAAAACATGACAGACCTGGAATTACCAAGTTATCTTGATCAAACCGATGCAGTACAGGATCGGTTTACGCGGCTTAAACAGCGACCCGTCATTCTAGAAGTTAATAACCTGCAAAAAGAGTTTGAGACACCGCAGGGGCAGGTTGTTGCACTTAATGATATTAATTTTAAAACCCATCGGCGCGAATTTGTCTGTGTTATTGGACCTTCAGGCTGTGGAAAATCAACCCTGATTAGAATCCTGGCCGGGCTTGAAAGCAAGACTTCCGGAAAGGTGTTGCTGGATGGCAAGGAAGTCACTGGCCCCGGTCCGGACCGGGGGATGGTCTTTCAAGGTTATACGCTTTTTCCATGGTTAACTGTAAAGCGTAACGTTATGTTCGGGCTGGAGCTGGCAGGACGCGGTAAATCGATAGCCGAAGACGAGGCGCGACAATGGATTGAACTGGTCGGCCTGAGCAAGTTTGAAAACAGTTATCCACATCAATTATCCGGCGGTATGAAGCAACGTGTCGCAATCGCACGTGCACTGGCTAACCAGCCACGTATCTTGCTGATGGATGAGCCGTTTGGTGCGCTGGATGCGCAGACCCGTGCCAAGATGCAGGCTTCCCTGATGGAGATATGGAAGAATATTGATATCACGATCCTGTTTATTACTCATGATCTGGATGAAGCTGTTTACCTTGCTGATCGTATACTGGTGCTCAAGGCTCACCCGGGCGAGGTACAGGAATTGATCGAGGTACCGGTGCCCCAGCCACGTACACAGGAGCAGCTGTTAAGCCCGGAATTCCTGGCGACAAAAAAACGCCTTGAGGAACTGATTCACCCGCCGGAAACAGAAGTAGAGATTAATGAAGATCATATGAACATGGTGCGTATGGTACCGGTTGATGACGAGGTCGGGAGCGTTTTCTGAATATGAATCGCTGGCATGACATGTCATGGACTGACATCGCTACCTTACTTGAGTCCGGTATGAATACGGCGATCCTGCCAATCGGCGCAACCGAGCAGCACGGTCCGCACATGGGTTGTGGAATGGATGCCGAGATAGCCGGGCAATTATGCGAAGCAGTGGCAGAGAAAACCGGGGCTATTTTACTGCCGACTTTTTCCTATGGTTGTTCAATCGGGCATTCGCGCCGCTGGCCGGGCACATTATCGTTATCACCCAAAACACTGATTGATGCGATCAAGGACATCGGCGACTGGGTCTATCATTCCGGTTTTCGTCGCCTGTTTATGATTAATGGTCATGTTGGTAATTTTGCGCCATTACGCTGTGCACTGGAGATGCTGCGCGCTGAGCATGATGACATGATGATTGCCTTGCTCAATTCCGGCTCGATCAGTGAGCGAGTAAAGGAGCAACACTTTCATGATGCGCAAGACTGGCATGCCAACGATGCGGAAACTTCACTGATGTTGGCGCTAAAACCGGGCATGGTGCATGAGGAATTGCTTTCTAACAGTGATGATCCTGATAGAACCGACGATTGCGTGTTTGCCCACCCGGTTAATCGTACCAGTGTAAACGGTGTTACAGGCAATCCCAGTCTGGCCAGTAACGAAAAAGGCAAGGAACTGTTTGAGTGGATGGTCGAGGATCTGGCCAGGCTGGTTGAAAAAGGTATGCAGGAGACTTCCCCTTTGCAATATTCCTATTATGAAAAAATCGAAATGAACTGATAAATAAATATTTATGAAAAGCGAGCAGGAAATTATCCAAATTTATAATGATCTCAAGGGCAGGGGTGTCAAGTATTGCATTGGTGCCTACGTGGATATACACGGCATACCCAAGGGTAAATTTGTACCAATAGATCATCTGCAGCACATGGCGCATGGTTCGGAGCTCTATACCGGTTATGCGCTCGATGGCCTGGGACAGGATCCGCATGATGATGAAATTGCCTCGGTTCCCGATCTGAATCATATCATTCAATTACCCTGGCAGCCGGAAGTAGCCTGGATGCCGGCAGACAATACCTTCAAGGGTGAGCCGTACGCATTAAACACGCGAGTCGCATTGAAGCAAGTACTGGCCGAAGCAGCAAAAATGGGTTTTGGATTTAATCTTGGTATTGAGTGCGAGGTCTTCGTCCTCAAGCAGCATGAAGACGGTAGCCTTGAGGTACCTAATCCGGACGATAAACTGGTCAAGCCCTGCTATGACGTACGCTGTTTCATGGACCAGTTTGACTGGCTCGATAAAATGGCGACCACCATGAACGATCTGGGTTGGGATCTTTATTCCTTTGATAAGGAAGATGCCAATGGTCAGTTTGAATTCGACTTTGCCTACAGTGACGCGTTGACCATGTGTGATCGCTATATCTTTTTCCGTTATATGGCAAAGCAGTATGCTAAACAGGAAGGCCTGCTGGCTACTTTCATGCCAAAACCTTTTGCCGATAAAACTGGTAATGGCGCGCATTTCAACATGTCGCTGTATGATCTTGAATCTGGCGATAACCTGTTTGCCTGTGATCCGGCCGATGATCCCAAGGGCCTCGGGCTAACCGAGCTGGGGTACTATTTTATTGGTGGTATCATCAAGCACGGGCGTGCCTTGTGTGCCGCTTTCTCGCCAACGGTAAACAGTTACAAGCGCCTGGTACGCCAGGGTGACATGGCCTATTTTTCCTGGGCACCGGTATTTAATTCGTTTGGTTCTAATAATCGTACCAACTCGATTCGTGTGCCGATGAATGGCGGGCGCTGTGAGTCGCGCAACGCGGATGGCGCGTTAAATCCCTACCTGGCCGCAACACTGGCGCTGGCAGCAGGACTGGAAGGTATTCGCGACAAAATTGATCCAGGTAATCCACAAGACGATAATTTATACGAACTATCCGAGGCTGAACGCCGGGAACGTGGTATTGAATTCCTGCCTCAGACACTCCTCGAGGCGATCGGCGCCTTTGACAGTGATCCCTTCGTTGAGCAGGTGCTTGGCAAGCAATTAAAAGAAGAATTTATCAGGTATAAACTGCAGGAGTGGGAAGCTTATCACCAGTCTGTATCGCAGTGGGAAATAGACAGGTATAGCCATCTATTTTGATATGGATATGCGTGTCAAACAGAATGTGAGTCGAATCAGCGTTTCTCTACAGGAGAAGGTGCTGCATGACCTGGATGAAATGGTCGAGGCCTGTGGTTTTGTCAGTCGATCCCAGGCTATCTCGGAAATGATTAACCGAGAGGTGGCAAAACACAAGACCGAGCTCGACGATTCGATTATGGTTGGCACGATTAACCTTGTCTATGATCACTCGGTCGCTGGATTACAAAAGAAACTGACTGAGCTGCAACATGCTTATATCGACGAAGTTATCAGCTCGCTCAACGTAAACCTGGTTGATGCCCAGACACTGGGCGTGATTCTCGTGCAGGGGCCGGCAAAAAAGCTTAAAATGATTGCTGACAAGATGATCAGTTGTAAGGGTGTCTCGACAGGGCAGTTGCTGATGTCAGCCGCCATCATGCCACCATTACATCCCTTGCCGACTCAAATATGGAAACAACCGCAATGACGAAGATTCTCTACCAGGATGAACTGGCCGGCGCCTGTCATTGGTCAATACGCATGCGCCGCGGCACTGTGCTGCGACTGATTGATAAGGAAGGCGGGGCCAATGTTGGTATGCTTTTCTATAACCCAGAAAATTTACTTGAACGATACAATGCACCGGACAGCCTGAAATGCCAACACACTTTTAAGCTGACCAAAGGACATTGCCTGTACTCGGACATGGGTCGAATTTTTTGTTCGATTATCGAGGACACCGTAGGCTGGCATGAAACGGTCTGTGCAAACACGACCCGAAAAATCGTAACCGAAAAATGGGGCATGAAGAGCTACCAGGATCACAGGAATGACTGGACGCAGAATGGTTATGACAGTTTCCTGGTAGAACTGGCCAAGTATGGCCTTGGCAAAAAGGATATGGCCGCAAACCTGAATTTATTTAGCAAAGTCGAAGTGAACGATAGTGGCGACCTGCAATATTGTACTGGCAACAGCAAGGCGGGTGACTACATTGATCTACGTTTTGAAATGGATACCCTTGTGTTGTTACATACCTGTCCGCACCCGCTTAATCCTGAATCTGAATATCCCTACCGTGCAGTACAGTATGAAATTCGCAAGGCAGAACCCGTAGCCAATGATGATTACTGTATGAATTTATGCGATGAAAACCGGCGCGGCTTCAAGAATAACGAAATTTATTATCTGGGTAGAGAAGCATGATCAAGGAAAGCGCATTACAACCAGAGCATGCCATTTACCGTGAGACAGTGCAGGCGGGCGATTATTTTGTCAGGACCATTACCGCTGGCCAGACTGTTCGTATTCTTGATCTTGAAGGTAACCAGGCAGCAGATACCCTTTTTTATAGCGCTGCCGATCCGACTGAACGTTACAGTGCAATGGATACAATACGTGAACAGGGTAATGTGTATTTAACCACTGGCACGAAGTTAATGACCAACGAGGGCAACGTGCTGTTGGAAATCGTGGCTGACACCTGCGGTCGACATGATACACTGGGTGGTGCTTGTGCGACCGAGAGTAACACAGTGCGTTATGCGCTGGAAAAAAAGTGCATGCATGCGTGCCGTAATAGCTGGATGCTGGCGGTTGCCGAGAACGAAGAGTACGGCCTGGATAAAGGCGATATCACGCATAATATCAATTTCTTTATGAATGTGCCGGTCACCAGCGATGGCGGCCTGACATTTGAAGATGGTATTTCCGCGCCGGGAAAATACGTGGAGCTGCAGGCAAAGATGGATACCATTGTGCTTATCTCCAATTGTCCGCAACTCAATAACCCCTGTAACGGTTATAATCCAACACCAATCGAGGTGTTGATCTGGGATTAAACTGAACCTGTCTGGTTCCTTCGGTGGACGGCCATCGATGCGGGTACAAATCGGGACGACCCGATCCAGTTTATAAAGCGTCATGTTCAAAAAAGTACTGATTGCCAACCGGGGTGCCATCGCAACACGTATCATTCGTACCCTCAAACAGATGCAGGTCGATTCTGTTGCCGTGTATGCCGAAGCAGATGCCGATTCCCTGCATGTCACACAGGCTGACGAGGCCTGGTGTCTTGGCGACGGCCCGGTTGCTGATACCTACCTGAATCAGGAAAAACTGTTTGAAATTATCCAAAAGAGCGGTGCGCAAGCAGTGCATCCTGGTTATGGTTTTCTGAGTGAAAACCCCGAATTCGTAAACCGTTGCGAGCAGGAGGGCATTGTTTTCCTGGGGCCAACTACCAGTCAGATGGCCGCGTTTGGGCTGAAGCATTCCGCGCGTGAATTGGCGGAGAATAATAATGTTCCATTGCTACCAGGCAGCGAGTTGTTGGCCAGCCTTGATGACGCGCTTACCGAGGCGGATAGCATCGGTTATCCCGTAATGTTGAAAAGTACTGCCGGCGGTGGCGGTATTGGCATGCAGCTGTGCTGGAACACCGATGATCTCAAAAAGAGCTATGATTCTGTCAAACGACTGAGTGAAGCAAATTTTTCCAACAGTGGTCTGTTCCTGGAAAAGTTTGTCGAACGCGCACGCCATATTGAAGTACAGGTATTTGGTGATGGTAAAGGCAACGTAATCGCGCTGGGCGAGCGTGACTGTAGCTCGCAGCGCCGCAATCAAAAGGTTATCGAAGAAACACCGGCACCACATATTCCCGGTACAGTACGTGAAGATATGCAGAAAACAGCCATACGGTTATGTGCTGCAGTAAATTATCGCAGTGCCGGGACGGTTGAATATGTCTATGATCCAGACAGTGATGCATTCTATTTCCTCGAGGTGAATACCCGGTTACAGGTCGAACACGGCGTGACGGAACAGGTGTTTGATATCGACCTGGTTCGAATGATGGTTGAACTTGGCGCGGACGAATTGACACCACTTAAAGAAATACAGCAATCACTGACACCATCAGGGCATAGTATCCAGTTTCGCCTGTATGCCGAGGACCCGAACAAGAATTTCCAGCCCTGTGCCGGGTTGCTTAGCCAGGTGGAATTTGCAGCAGCAAATGGCCGTGATTTGCGCATTGATCACTGGATTGAGGCGGGTCTGGAGGTTTCACCGAACTATGATCCCATGCTGGCCAAGATCATTGTGCATGCCGAAAACCGCGAGGCAGCACTGCAGGCTTTGCGTAAGGCCATTGATGGTACTCATATATATGGCATCGAGACCAACATGGAATTCGTTCGCCATGTCCTGAACAGCGATATATTTAACCAGGGTCGTATTTACACGCGCTATCTCAATGACTTCAATTACCAGCCGCAGACCATCGACGTGCTTGCTGCAGGCACCCAAACCAGTATACAGGATTACCCGGGGCGTACTGGCTATTGGGATATCGGCGTACCGCCATCCGGTCCATTTGACAACCTGTCGTTTAGACTCGGTAATCAGTTGCTTGGCAATGATGAGAATTGTGCCGGACTTGAGATAACACTCAATGGCCCAACACTGAAATTTAATTCTGACAGTATGATAGCGCTAACCGGGGCTGTCATGCAGGCATCACTCGATGATCAGCCGATCGCGTTCTGGCAGACAATTAGTGTTCAAGCGGGGCAGACACTCAAACTGGGTAAAGTTGCGCAGGCAGGTGCGCGCAGTTATTTGCTGCTAAAAGGCGGCATACAGTGCCCGGACTACCTGGGGTCGAAATCAACGTTTACTCTCGGTCAATTCGGTGGTCATGCAGGTCGACTGTTACGACCCGGTGATGTTTTGAAAGTACATGCAAACGATTCGACCAGGAACGAATCACTTTCGCCGGGGTTGCTTCCGTCTATACAGAATGAATGGGAATTACATGTGATTTACGGACCACATGGCGCGCCTGATTTTTTTACTGACGAAGACATAAAAAGATTTTTTAGCACGCACTGGGAAGTCCATTACAACTCGAGTCGCACCGGTATTCGACTGATTGGCCCGAAACCAGAGTGGGCGCGTTCGGATGGTGGCGAAGCCGGCATGCATCCTTCAAACATTCATGACAATGCCTATGCGATCGGTGCGATTGATTTTACTGGCGACATGCCGGTGATACTCGGGCCAGATGGCCCAAGCCTGGGTGGGTTTGTTTGCCCCGCCACGGTGATTCATGCGGATCTTTGGAAACTGGGTCAGCTTAAAGCCGGCGATAAAATTAAATTTGTACCGGTATCCATCCATGATGCTGTCAATCTCGAAGCTGCACAGATCGAATCGGTTGCAACTCTTTCCACGATCAAAACGGATGTCAGCGCAACATCACTCGATACAACTGTCCTGAAAACAATCAAGGGTGCGGCTTCAGGGGTCGATGTGGTCTATCGTCCAGCGGGCGATCATTACCTGCTGGTTGAGTATGGACCACTAGTACTGGATATTAACCTGCGCTTTCGCGTACATGCATTAATGAGCTGGCTTGAGCAGCATCGAATCGCTGGAATACAGGAACTGACACCGGGTATTCGCTCGCTGCAAATTCATTATGACAGCCAGCAATGCTCGGTAGATAAATTACTCGATTTTCTGGCGCAGGCAGAATCCGAACTGACAAACCTGGAAGATCATAAGGTGCCAGCACGCATCGTACACTTGCCGCTAAGCTGGAATGATGAGGCCTGCCAACTGGCGATTGATAAATATATGCAGTCGGTCCGCAAGGACGCACCATGGTGTCCAAGTAATTTAGAGTTCATTCGACGTATTAATGGTCTCGATTCAATCGATGAGGTCAAAAGGGTTGTTTTTGAAGCCAGTTACGTGGTGATGGGCCTGGGTGATGTGTATCTTGGTGCGCCCGTGGCCACGCCACTCGATCCACGCCATCGCCTGGTGACGACAAAATATAATCCAGCCCGCACCTGGACAGCAGAGAATTCTGTGGGTATCGGTGGCTCGTATCTATGTGTCTATGGCATGGAAGGGCCGGGTGGCTACCAGTTTGTCGGTCGTACTCTGCAAATGTGGAACCGTTACCGCAAGACGGATGAATTCACAAAGCCCTGGTTATTGCGCTTTTTCGATCAAATACGTTTTTACGAAGTCAGTCATAAAGAATTACAAAAAATCAGAAATGATTTTCCCAAGGGCCAATACCCGTTAAAGATCGAGCAAACCGAGTTCAGTTTGAAAGAATATAACCAATACCTGGCTGATAATGCGCAAGATATTGAGGCATTTACTCAAACCCGGCAGCAGGCCTTTGATGAAGAATTACAACGCTGGATCGAAAGTGGCCAAATCAACTTTGAGAGTGAGCAGCATGTCGCCGATGATCCCTCGCTTGATGAAGCGTTGGGTGAAAACGAAGTTGCCATTGAAAGTCACGTGGCCGGCAATATCTGGAAAATTATGGTGAAGCCGGGTGACACGATAGAACAGGGCGATACCGTGTTGGTGCTTGAATCCATGAAAATGGAGATTGAAGTGGTTGCCACTGACGCGGGCTTAATCAAGTCTATTTTAAAAGACGAGGGTAACCAGGTGTCTGCGGGGCAGCGCCTTATCGTGATGGAGTTACAGGCATGAATATCACCAACATGACGATTGCACAACTGCATGCACATTATCGAGCAGGGGACTTTACGCCTACAGAACTGGTTACATATTTACTAGGAAAAGCAAATGCGCTGGAAGATTACCATAGCTGGATTTACCTGTTGAGTCTCGAGGAAATCCAGCCCTATATTGATGCGCTGAAAGGCAAATCGCCGGACGATTTACCGCTCTATGGGATTCCTTTCGCTATCAAGGACAATATTGACCTCGCCGGCATACCCACAACCGCGGCTTGTGAAGCCTTTACTTATATTCCGAATGAGTCTGCTTACGTGGTTGAGCTGCTGACCGAGGCAGGTGCCATCCCAATAGGTAAAACCAACCTTGACCAGTTTGCAACGGGGCTTGTAGGAACACGTTCCCCCTACGGTGCAACAAAAAATGCATTTGACAAAAACTATATCTCAGGCGGTTCCAGTTCCGGTTCAGCCGTGGTAGTTGCGCAGGGTTTGGTGAGTTTTTCCCTGGGTACAGATACAGCAGGTTCGGGTCGTGTTCCCGCCGCTTTTAATAATATACTTGGATTAAAACCGAGCCGGGGATTATTGAGTAATCAAGGTGTCGTGCCAGCCTGTAGAACACTGGACTGCGTGGCTATTTTCGCAACGACGGTGAGTGACTTAAATCAATTGCTAAGCCTGACAGCGGTGTTTGATCCTGAAGATCCCTATTCCCGAAAAAACCCAAAGACAAACCAGGCTTACAAAACATCAGCAAAGCCGTTTCACTTCGCAGTGCCGCAAGCCGATCAGTTAATGTTCTTTGATAATACGCATTACCAGTCGGCCTTTATGAAAAGCGTGGCTGAGCTGGAAAATCTAGGTGGTATAAAAAAAGAAATCGACTTCTCCGAGTTTCTCAAGGCAGCAAGATTGTTGTATGCAGGGCCCTGGGTAACTGAACGTTACCTCGCGTGCCAACCACTTATCGACGATGACCCACAAGCCCTGCTGGACGTGACGCGCGCCATAATTGCGCCAGGTAAAGATAATACCGCGACAGATGCTTTTTCAGCGCAGTACCAGTTACAGGCTTGCAAGCAAAAAACCGATGCACTACTAGATGAAGTTGATTTTCTACTGACACCCACCGCAGGCACGATATACACCATTCAGCAAGTACAAAATGATCCAATAACACTAAACTCTAATCTCGGCTATTACACCAATTATATGAACCTGCTGGACTATGCTTCGATTGCTGTTCCGGCCGGATTTACCAGTGAAGGCTTACCATTTGGCGTAACTATGGTATCAACGGCATTCAGTGATAACCAGTTGCTGGGTTTTGCCAGCCTGTTGCAACAATCACTCAAGCTGCCACTCGGCGCCACAAGCCAGGCATTACCTGAACAGACATTACCACCAGTGGCTATAGATGATGTCATGAATATCGTCGTGTGTGGTGCGCATATGAGCGGGTTGTCGCTTAATCACCAGTTGCTGGAACGCGATGCCATTCTGGTGAAAAAGTGCAAATCGGCATCTATGTACAAACTGTTTGCATTACCAGGTGGACCACCAGAGCGGCCAGGTATGATTCGGGTTGAGAAGGGCGGTGTACCTATCGAAGTTGAAGTCTGGCAAATGCCCACGAAGCATTTTGGATCTTTTCTTGCCGGTATTCCGCATCCATTGGGGCTGGGTAAGGTCGAACTCGACAATGGCGATTGGGAAACCGGTTTTATTTGTGAAAGTTATATAGTTTCATTGGCCACAGATATAAGCATCCATGGCAGTTGGCGCGAATTTATTAGTAAAAAATGAGTCTATCATCAAACGCATTTGTTATAGCATGCTGATTTGACAGGGGTTTTGATAAAGATATGCGCTGAGGCCAGCTTCTCGATAGAATTTAACCATGAATACCGATAGTCTATTATGTATCATGTATATAGAATGATTATTTCTATCGACTG
>DJMK01000064.1 GCA_002436485.1 Proteobacteria bacterium UBA6492 | reverse complement strand
TTCAGTGACTGATTTCACCACGGCGTAATCGTTCGGGTTGTTTAGAATATCGTTGATAAAGATACCATCGATCTTCAGATAGTCCACGGGTAAATTTTTCAGATAGGAATAGGATGACATACCGGTACCGAAGTCATCCAGCGAGAATTTACAACCGGTTCCCTTGATGGTCTGTATGAAATCCGACGTATCCGATAAATTGGATACACCGGTTGTTTCTGTTACTTCAAAACAGATTTTTTCAATTGGAACGCTGGTCTTGGCAACCTGTTCGTAAATATACTCGATGAGTTGTTCGTTATTGAGTGACTGCCCTGAAAGGTTGATGGAGAAGGCTGCCACATCACTTACCACATCTTCGTTACGCGCCAGCCATTCAAATGCATTTCTGATCACCCAGCGATCAACCGCAATCATGCGGTTATGTTGTTCCGCGGCCTGGATAAAATCACCCAGTGAGGCATTACCGCCTAGTTCGTCAGAAATGCCTAACAGAATCTCATAATGCGGTAACTCGCCAAGATGTGGCTGGATTGGCTGAATTTTCTGGCAGCGCAGGAACAGGGCGTTTTCATCCAGCGCCTTGTCGATCTTGGTTGCCCACTCCATGTCTCGCTTGCGGCGCGACAATCGATTGGAGCCCGCCGAGGCGATCTGGACCTGGTTGCCACCGGACTCTTTTGCCAGGCCACAACTGGACTCCGCCGTCTGTAGTAATTGTTCGGCATTGTCCGTGCTGGCATTAACAATTGCGATACCGGTACTGGCCGTAACCGACATGCGGTTGTCATTCCATTCGAAACGGTAGTCGATCAATTGATCCATGATGTCTTCAACAAGTTCTACTGCATCGTCCATCGATGTTCTTTGTAGTAGTAGTGAAAATTGATCCGCGCCAATGCGCGCCAGCACATTATCTTCGGCGATGTTTTTCTTAATCAGTTCCTTGATATCCAGTAGGAGTTTATCGCCAGCCTCGTAGCCATAATTCGTATTAATCACCTTGAAGTTGTCGATATCGATATAACAAATCGCATGCTTGTTCTTGCTTTGCCGGGCATCTTCGGCTGCATGTTGCATGCAGGTCAAGAATTCACGACGGTTTATCAGGCCGGTGAGCTCATCATGTGATGACTGGAACAGTAGTTGCTGATGCAGTTTTTGTAACATGCTGTACTGTGCACGATCCATCGCCGGGTCATCGGTACCATCCAGTACAACGGCAGCACCTGTTTTAAACAATTCTGCCAACTCAATATCGGTTGCAATTCTGTCTTTGCGTCCCATAACGTTAACAAACACATACTTGCCCTTGCGTGGTGCAATCCATGCGACTTTCAAGCGTTTAGCGTCATCCGTGTCGGCATCGAACAATATCCAGTGGTTTTCTTGCAGGCGTCGAGTCATGCGAAGCCATTGGTTTTCTTCGTCCTCAGTTTCGGGCGATCCTGTTTCGGTCGTGGTTTTGCTCTTCTCTTCCTGGATGGCCTCGGCGATAACATGCTTGATATTACGTTCAAACGAGCTCTTCTGAACGTTGATGAGCAAATCGAGTTGCTGGGCGGCCCGTTGGTACACGTTAGTGGTGCCGTCAAATTCTTTATTGACCAGGTTGATGATCCAGCTAAACGCCTGACGCACTGCGGCCTGCTCTTCGGCATCCTCGGCGCTTGCCAGCACCTCAAGTTCAGCGAGTTTGTTAATCACATCCCTGACAACATGGTCCTTGTCGGTGAACAGGCTTTCGTCTACCAGGGCCATTTTCATAATAGGCACGGCCAGTTGTTCGAGCCATGGTCGTATGCTTTGCGCTACTTGCAGGTCGTTAAGCAGGGAGGTGAAGACGTTTTCCGTAACATCAATAACGCGTACCTGTTGTTGCCCGAGCATCTTGGCATTCGGATCGTCGCCATTGGTTTCAACTTGTTGTTCCAGTTGTTTTCTGAATTCTGCAATACTTGCGCCGTCGCCTTTGACGGTTCGTGCAGGCATATTAATCTTGCTGATAAAATCCAGTACTTCTGATGTGCTATAGGCAGGAAGGTTGGGTACATCATTTGTTGTTACGCTGCCGATCTCATTTGAATTCTGTGCTGCAGTATCGCCATGAGCCGCCTGACCAGTATCCCGTAGTTGTTGTTGCAGGTTTCTGATTTGCCCCACCAGGTCATATAGATTTTGCTGGGAAACTTCTATTGTCTCCATGTTATTAGAAAACTTCTCGTCCCTGGACAGGATGGCCTTGTCTTTTTTNNCTGTTTTTTTCAGAAGGTGGTTGTTGCTTGCGCACAGCCACAAAAATGTCTTTTACATCCGGCAGTATGTCGTAACTAATTAATATGTTATTTAAGTCGGTATAGTATTTTTCAGTATGGGTGAGCAAGATTTTGCGAAACGCATTATAGCAGGTGGATTTTATCTGGTTATCAAGCTCCATTATATCCAGCATAGTCTCGAACGCGTTCACAAATAATGCCGGCCCAAAAGGATTATTTCTACGATCAATTGTTTCTTTGTAAATATGGCCGAGCCTTTTCTCCAAAGCACCTAGTTGCTGCGGGAATTCGCTTTCAATTTTGTTGATAATTTTAGATGTGGCCAGCCAGACATCAAATTCCTCATCGCTGATTAGCTGAAGTGAGTCGTCATCATTATTCGTTTGTGTCTCATCGTCTTCTTGTTTGAGGATGTGGTTATGTTCCAGCGCATCGTTGATGGAATTGTTAAATGATGATGTACAGACATTTTTATAACTATTTATCACCTCGAGCGCTTTAAAATATTTGTTCTGCAGGGTTATATCTGCTTCAGTTTTAGCTACGTCAAACAACACATCATTAATATTTGACATAAAGCCATTTATTAATGGTTCAATGTATGTTTTGGTTTTGGCATTACAGCTATTTAATACATTGAAAAACAGCTCTGATTTGGATTCTTTAGTGTTGGTGCTATTGTCTTTGCCGCTTGTGTTTTTGTTGTTCGCGGCACCTGGAAATGCCAGCTTATCTTTAGATACCGAATGTGCATCCATCTTTGCGTGATGTTGCAAGGCCTGTAGTGCCAAAGGATCCGGATTAATAAAGGAGACACCAATACTGTCATTATCAGCACGCGCAACCTGAGCACGTAATCGATACGTTTCATTGTTAAGTTTTATCGCTATGAGACAGACACTTTTTTCTAACGAGTTGATGTCTGGTAACGCGGCAGGGTTGTCAAACGTCAACAGGAGGCCGCCAAGACAAAAATCCCTGGCNNGTGGCGGGTTGTGGCCTGAGACCATCCAGCTGAACATCGGCAGCCGCAGAAATGGGATAACGCACATGTGCACGGCGTTCTTTGCCGCTCGGTTTGGCAGTACCCGGGGGGATAACTTTATCCATTAATTATTAAGTCCGTTGCTTGATTTAAGTGTCAGTGAAGAAACCAGCCATAAACCTCACTGATAACATCGACTTGGTGGCACATGTCTTTAATAATTGTGAGACGCATCACTTTTCGAAAACTAGAATGACACTTCAAATAATTATCTAACTGATTGATTAATAGGAATTAATCACATATTTACCAATCAGGGGTATTTTTGAGCAAACAAGTGGAGCAGGTCGTTGTGTCTGCCTTGGTGGGGCGAATTGAATGCAGCTGGTGGGGGGCTCAGAGGACCGGAAAGCCTTCGCTTTCGAGCATGCGAATCAGGCGTATCAGGGGCAGACCGATGAGACTGTTCGGATCATCGCCTTCCAGGCGGTCGAACAAGGCGATGCCAAGACCTTCTGACTTGAAGCTACCGGCACAGTTGTATGGTTGTTCGCGTTGTAAATAGTTTTCAATTTGCTTGTCAGTCAGGTGACGAAATACCACGTAGTAGGGCACGACATCGACCTGGCTGCGATGGGATCGAGCGTTATAAACGCACAGGCCAGTGAGAAAGGTCACGCGTTTGCCGGCTGCGCGCTTGAGTTGTGCAACGGCCTTCTCATGGGTATGCGGTTTTCCCACAATTTGGCCATCGACAACCGCGACCTGGTCGGAACCGATGATCAGACTGTCTGGATGAGTGTCGGCCAATGCGCTGGCCTTGGCTTCGGACAAGCGCGCGACCAGTTGCTCTGGTGTTTCATCCGGCACTGCCGCTTCATCAATGTCAGGTGCAGCAGTAACAAAGGTAAGACCCAGTTTCTCAAGCAGTTGTTTACGAAACGGTGAAGTGGAGGCGAGTACAAGCTTATCGATCATGTCGGTGTAGTTTTGTTGTTAAAACGGTACAAAATATAAAGTTATTGTAAAACAATATCACTCGATTTCAACAAGCGCTTCATCCGGCGTCACTGCATCGCCTTTTTTGACATGTACCGCTTTGATGGTACCTGTGACAGGTGCCTGTACTTCGGTTTCCATTTTCATCGCTTCGGTAATTAATACTGGATCGCCGGCATTGACCTGGTCTCCGGTTTTGACCAGCACATCGACAATGGTGCCAGGCATGGATGTTGTAACATGCCCCGGCGCATTGGCATGTGGTCGATTACGCGACGCGGTTTGTGTTGGCGCAGTGGCAGGTTCGGCGGTGTGATTAGTATTACCAATGACAATGCTATCCAGCGCTTCAACCAGTATTTCTTCTGGCACGCCATCGATACTAATATAGTAGGGACGTTTTGGCTGGCTGGAATAACCGGTACCACTGACCTTGATATGATAACTTTCTCCGTGCATCGTGACATTAAACTCGGTGGCTGCCATACAAACATTCTTGTTCTCACTGCCATGCGGTTCAAGACTCTCTGGTACCAGCGCATTATCTGCCCGCTGTTGTAAAAACTCTCGCCCGATGTCGGGAAACATAGCATAGGTCAATACATCTTCGTCATTTTGTGCCAGGTCACCAATTTCATTTTTCAGGCGCTCAAGTTCTGGCGGTAACAGGTCTGCGGGTCGCACCTCAATGACTTCCTCATTGCCGATTGCCTGGCGACGTACATTTTCATTTACCGCTCCCGGGGCCTTACCATAACGGCCCTTAAGATATAGTTTCACCTCGTTGGTAATCGTTTTGTATCGCTCATTGGCAATGACATTCATTACGGCCTGGGTGCCTACAATTTGTGAAGTTGGTGTGACCAACGGGGGGTAACCCAGNNGGCACCTGGTTAATCTGCACGCGCGTATCGACGCCGGTATAGTCACTTTCGAACTGGTGATATTTTTTGCGTACATCGTAAAAATAAAAACCGATTTCCTGTAATGCTACCAGGTCTAGTCCGGTATCGTATTGTGTACCGCGTAACGCCGCGACCATACTCTCTGTCGGGGGGTGGCTGGTGCCACCGGCAAACGCAGAAATTGCTGTATCAATCGCACTGGCACCGTTTTCAATGGCTTTTAACTGGCACATGCTGGCCAGCCCTGATGTAGCATGCGAATGTACATGTACAGGTACATCAAGTGTTTCGACCAATGCCTTAACCAGTTCGCCGGTCGTGATGGGTGTTAATAAGCCGGCCATGTCCTTGATGGCGATGCTATCGCAGCCCATTTCCTGCATTTGTTTGCCCATGGCAACAAACTGGTTAATATCATGCACCGGGCTAGTGGTATAACAAATGGCGCCTTGTGCATGTTTGCCTGCTTTATTAACGGCATCAATAGAGACCTGCAGGTTGCGCAAATCATTCATCGCATCAAAGATACGAAAAATATCCATACCGTTATCGGCAGACTTTTGTACAAAACTGCGTACTACGTCATCAGAGTAATGGCGATAGCCAAGCAGGTTCTGACCGCGTAACAACATCTGTAACGGTGTGTTTGGTAACGCTGCTTTGAGTTGTCGTAAACGTTCCCAGGGATCTTCTTTTAAAAAACGCACACAGGCATCAAAGGTGGCGCCGCCCCACATTTCCAGTGACCAGAAACCGATTTTGTCCAGCTTGTCGCATATCGGTAACATGTCTTCGGTACGCATGCGCGTTGCAATCAATGATTGGTGTGCATCGCGAAGAATTGTGTCGGTGACTTTGATTTTAGTCATGTCAGAAATTCCTGTTATAAACCCATGCTTGCTGCGATGGCAGCACCAATTGCTGCAGCGACTTCGCGGTTAGACCGTCGGACTGAGTAGTTCACCAGTTCCGGATGTGCTTCGACAAAACCAGTATTGAAATTTGCGTTTTGGAATTCGGCAGACCGTAATATCTCCAGGTGATACGGTATCGTGGTTTTAACACCGGATACAGTGATGTCCTTGAGTGCACGTTCAGCGCGATCCAGCACGCTGTCCCAGTCAAGCGCCCAGACAATCAGCTTGGCACACATTGAATCGTAATAGGGAGGTATCTCGTAACCGGTATAGATCGCACCATCGGTACGCACACCCGGGCCACCCGCAGCGAAGTAACGGGTGATTTTGCCAAAACTCGGCAGAAAATCGTTTTTTGGATCTTCGGCATTGATGCGAAATTCGATGGCGTAACCGCGCTTTTGAATTTGTGTCTGGTTATAGGATAGCTTGAGCCCGGCCGCGATATGGATCTGTTCCTGCACGATATCCACGCCTGTTATCACTTCGGTGATTGGGTGTTCAACTTGCAGCCTTGTATTCATTTCCATGAAATAGAAATTGCTATTTTCATCCATGAGGAATTCCACGGTACCGGCATTAGTGTAATTCACAGTTTGCGCTGCCTTGACTGCAAGCGTACCCAGCATTTCACGCTGTTCGTCAGTGAGCTGCGGCGATGGGGCAATCTCGATCAGTTTCTGGTGTCGCCGTTGAATAGAGCAGTCGCGCTCGAACAGGTGGACGATGTTGCCGTGGGTATCGCCGAACACCTGCACCTCGATATGGCGCGGACGTTCGATGAGCTTCTCGACCAGCATGCGGTCGTCGCCGAAGGCTGCTTTCG
>DJMK01000076.1 GCA_002436485.1 Proteobacteria bacterium UBA6492 | reverse complement strand
ATGTTGGCATGGGAGGTATTATGATTTTTTACGCAAAAATAACCGTTAACTGGGTAGCAGAACTGGCCGTGCACAGGTCACAAAACCCTTCCTCGTGATGCTGCTTGTGATGCGGTTATCATTTTCCGCAAGATACGCCCACAAGACCCTGCTTCAGGCAAACGCAACATCACCGCTACAAACAAAAAGCCCGGCATCAAGCGCCGGGCTTTGGAGGTCTATATCTGAATAATCATTTGATCTGCGAGGATTTGCGCGACTCGTAGGTGATTGTCACTACGTTGGAAACTCCTTCAGATCCACTCAGGGTTGAGAACGCCTGAACATCATCGGCAGTCGGGTCTACAAGCGTATAGCTGTAAGTGTAACCCAGGTGGTATTTGGTAATGGCATAGGTACCTTGACGTCGCAGGTTGTAACCACAGTCATAGCTGACGCAATTTTCCTGAATCCAAAGCGCTTCCTCTTCAGAGGTGAAAGTGACACAACCGACGTAGTCTTTGTGCCAGCCGCCCAGCAGTTCCTTACACTCTTTGGAGTTGCTGCTCGACTCAACGGTCAAAGTCGCCGCTATTGAAGCTGAAGACAAAAAGGCTGCGGCACAGAAAACGGTTACTGCTGCGATAAATTTTTTCATGGTGATCTCCACTAAATTCAAGTTTGGTTGTTTACCAAAAACCTTGATGGCTACTGCAATCGGCCTTTCCGGCTACTGATGTTGGCATGGGAGGTATTATGAATTTCTGCGGGAATATTTCCGTGAAGCATGCCGCAGCCTGGACCGTGCGCCAATCACAAAATAAGCGTGGTATCACCAACTTGTGAGCTGATTAACAATTTGGAGCGCGCAACCATGACCACAGACGATCGCCGATTTACCCTTGCTGGATAGTTTGCCGGCCGCGTATAGTTCCAACTATTTCGATGCATTGTCGAACCCAAGGACGCGAAAATGAAACACAATGCTTCTTCTAAAGAGCTAGTTATAGCTGCGCTTATTGCAGTAGCCGGATGTCAGACTTCTATACAGCAAAAGACAGAGCCCTTTCCCTGGAGGGAGGGTAATTTCCAGCACCTATTAAAAGTGAGCTCCGATGCTGACAGCGGCCCTGGCACACTTCGTGAAGCCATTAAATTGGCCAACAACTCCCCCGGCCTTGATCGAATAATCTTTGAGTCCGAGGGCCAGCTATTCTCAAAGCCGGTAACTATTTGGCTTGAAAGCGATCTCCCGGCTATATCTGACGATGTGCTAATTGATGGCTTTATTGATGACATGCTTTGGAAGGCAAGCGGCGTCAGTGTCGATGGTCAACAAAAATATCGCGGTTTTTATGTTACGCATGGCGTTTCTGCAAAAATCAAACACCTGACTTTGGAAAATACCCGGTCAACAAAAGGAGGAGGGCTTTACAGCGATGGTTACCTGGTCGTTGAAGGAGTTTCATTTATTAACAACCACGCAGGTCGCGGTGGTGCCATTTATGCAGAAGGGCCAAAAACGCATATTTACAACAGTTTATTTTTCAATAATTCGGCAAAAGGCAACGGAGGAGCGCTGTATTTGGCTGAGGGTGATAGCCGCCTGACCAACAATACCATAACAGCAAATCTCGGAAAAAAAGGCGCCGGCCTGTTCAACGATGGAAAACTGCAGATAAACAACTCAATCATTTCAGGAAACTTCGGCCTTGAGGATTGTTATTCAGTATCTACGCCGTCTATCGCCAACAGAAATATCATTCCAAGCGGACACCACTGCGGTGAAGCGTTCTCTAAAGAACCCGTTCAGTTCAGTAACCCTGGTTATTACAACGGCCCCATAAAAAGCCTGTCGCCCCCCACCGATTCAGCCGCTTTTAACTGGGGGAGCAACGAACTCGCTGTTGACGAATTTGACCAGCCTCTCGTTTGGGATCAAAGAGGTAATGGAGATCCAAGGTATGCAAGTGGCATAACCGACATTGGTGCATTTGAAATTCAACCCAAAATATTGATTGAAGTGGACACCGCATCGACAACAGAAATACGAGGCTGCACGCCCAGAGCGTATGATTGCTCATTGAGTGGCGCTATTAGCCTGGCAGATGCAAGCCCACGTTACCAACGTGTGACTTTTTCTCAAACAATATGCGGCGAAAAGCTCCTTTTACCAACGCTGAATTCAGATTTGGCAGAAGCTCTTATTCTGGATGCCAGCATGTGCCAACACTCAGTCACCATTATTACCCCTCCATCAACACTTCCCGCAAAGCTGACACTGAAAAATATTTTGCTGGTCGAATAGAGTCCGTCGATTATTACTCTCTGTATAGGCCCGAAAAGAAAACGGGCCTTTCGGCCCGCTTTCTTCAACTTTTGGTTAGTTTGCGGTCACGGTAATTCGCAACTTGCCAGATTATTGTTGTTATAGGCATCAAGTATACCGTGATACTCAAGTGCTGCCTGTTTGTCTGGGCCATTGCCTTTCTTGAGGTACTCGCCACTACCATCGAAGTCAATAGACACCAGCAGTGCCTGACCATCGTTAGCCGCTTGCTCAGCCAGGGCACAAGCATAAGCATTGGCAACCTGATTGGCCTCGTAAGCTAGCAACGAACGAGCCAGCTTGTAAGCTGCATCACTAGCGCGATTTTTACCATCTCCAATATCCCGATGATTCAGGATATCAACTGCCATCGGGCAACCGGTTTCAGCCTCAGGAGTGGCACCTGGCATATCAAGCGGATCGGCATCGACCTCATTACCAGGAATAAAGAGATTGCCGATTTGCTGACCGAGTATCTCATCCAGAGTGTAGTGGCGCATAGTGACACCGTCAGCCAGCTCCTGCTCTGCCTTGGTCCACTGGTTACCAGCGCTACAGCTGCTCCAGTTTTTCCAATAGCCCGGAGTACGCGCGTCACCTTCCGGTCGGAAATTATCCACAGCCAGACTCAAGGTTCCACCTTGTGGCAGCGGATAAGCTGTCCCTGCACCTACATCAATACAGCGATTACCCAAGTCTTCTGGCGGAACTTCATCGCCATTCGGGTTATAAACAGCTGTATTGGCATCGACACCCTCTACGGACCAGTTGTCACCGGTACCAGCTCCAGAATCAGCCTCACAGATGCTGTAGGTCTTGCTGGCATCCAGATCAACACCACCGAAGTCGAGGACACCGTCAGCGTCACCAAATGTGCTTTGCGACGCGATAACAGCTCCATCGTTATCTGCCGGATGACCTGTCGGACCTTCATAGATAGTGAACGTCACACTCTCTGTGGGATCGACAAACCCATTGAAGGTTTTAAGAAGATCAACCCGTGCCGCCACCTGACAAATCGCTGTATCAGACTTCTCATCCGTGTTTGGCAGTACGTCATAGGGTGCAGGCAGATCCCAAGATGCAGTTACTGTGTTGCTCACGGACGTTACACCGACAAAGCCAGGCGCACCGACATCAGTAACCGTTGCAACCTTGATGTGGTTGCTGGTATTGCCATCATCAACAGGCAGCGAAAATACACCTATTCCGTCATTGGCAGTAATGTCCAGAGGCACATCACCGGTATTGGTGATGGTTACTGTCCATTGCGCCGGGCCGTCTTGAGAGACTGGGTCAATGTCACATGCTTTGGCAACTGTAAAGCTCGGGTGGATTAGATCGGTGCTGTGACCGTCGTTGGCGCTTATCTGGTTACCAAAACCGCCGCCCACAGTACAGTTCACTGTCGCTGTGTTAACCACCGGATCAGGATCACTATCCAGCACCGTGCGGCTAACGTTGAACGTGGTGTCCGCACCTGAGGCCAGTACAAAGTTAGTGGCTCCAGCAGG
>DJMK01000086.1 GCA_002436485.1 Proteobacteria bacterium UBA6492 | reverse complement strand
GGGTTATTCGGGCCAACAACCAACACGAACTGAAAGCCGCGGTACTGCGTATCCAAAAGATTCTGTTACAGCGACATGATTTGAGTGAAGGCGCCAGAAACACGCTATTGATAGAGGCATTTATTCCCGGTGATGAAGTTGCGGTAGAGGCCATGTTATTCAACGGCAAGCTCGAGCTGTTGACTGTTTTTGACAAGCCGGAACCGCTGAATGGGCCGTACTTCGAAGAGACTTATTATATTACCCCGACATGTCTTGGTGCTGAGCAACAAGTGAAGCTATTGGCTACCCTGCAACATGCCTGTCAGGCCTATGGACTAAAAGAGGGGCCGGTCCATGCAGAGTGTCGTATCAATGAAAATGGCATATTTATCCTTGAAGTAGCTGCACGTACCATAGGTGGTCTTTGTGCAAGACTGTTGCGCTTCGGAACCGGTTACACACTGGAAGAGCTGGTGCTATCACATGCCATGGGAAGGAAACTGCAACTCGAATCAGATACCGGCGCGGCCGGTGTTTTAATGATTCCGATTCCGAAGGCTGGCTTGTTCAAGCGGGTGGAAGGTTTGCTTGCCGCGCAACGTGTACCGTATATTGAGGAAGTAAATATACAGATCAGAGAAGGTTATGAACTGGTGCCGTTGCCCGAGGGCAGTGGTTATTTTGGTTTTATCTTTTCACGCGCTCCCGAGGCCAGCCAGGCAGAGCAGGCACTGCGTGAAGCACATGCCTGTTTGAAAATCATCACGGCACCGGTCTGGAAAATTGAACAAGGAAAATCATGGGTAGCCTGAGCAAGCAGACTGACAATTATCAATTGCAGGAGACACGTCTGCAGGAAAAACTGCAAGATGGAACGACCCGCTGCCATTTATGCCTGTGGCGTTGTCGATTGAAGCATGGGCAGCGAGGTTTTTGCCAAGCGCATGTCAATCGTAATGGCACGTTGTATAACCTTTCCTACGGTATTCTTTCCGCCATCGATATTTCACCTGTGGAGGAAAAACCGGTACGGCACTTTCGGCCGGGCACCCGGGTTATGTCGATAGGTAGTTACGGATGCAGTTTTCGTTGTGGCGGTTGTCATAACCTGGATATTTCCTGGGGTGTGGATGCGTTGGATAACCTGGCGCGCGGTGAATCTACCGAGGCCTACGTCTCGCCCCAGCAGATGGTGGAGACAGCACTTCGTCATAACGTGCAGGGCATTGCATTTACCTATTCAGAACCGGCTGTTTGGCTTGAATATGTACTGGACGTCGCAGAGCTCGCAAAGGCCAATGGCCTGTATACAGTCTATGTATCAAACAGTTTTGTTACTGACGAGGCGCTGGAAGAGCTTGCGCCGTATATCGATGTGCTCTGCTCGGATATAAAAAGCCTTGATCAAGAGTTTTATACTGATATCTGTCGCATGGCAAAAGTTGGGGATGTCCTTGCCTCGATCGAAAAGGCGCATGCGCTAGGGATTCATGTTGAAACCCGTACCAACATCATTCCAACCCGCAATGACAACCTGGAAATGCTGCGTGGCATCGCCACGTGGATTCATGATCACCTGGGTGAGGACAGTCCCTGGCACATTACGCGTTTTTTCCCGGCATTTAAACTTGCGCATCTGCCCGCGACTGATTCCACCACTCTGTGGGCGGTACACGATGTTGCGCGGCAGGCAGGCTTGAAAAACGTGTATGTTTATGACGACAAAGGTTGTGATTGTGCGCAGGAGAACCTGCCGGTCGCTGCCTATCTGGATGAATCCGAAGAAGCGGTTCACCAGGTGAAAAAATGCCATGCATCCTGTTGCGGTGATGAAGGTATACTATTAAAAAAATACGAAGTCAGCGATTCGCCAAAATAAGGGATTACTGTGTCGAACCAGATACATGCAACTGCGCTGGTTGCCGGGACTGCCAGCCTGGGTAACAACAACGTCATTGGGCCATATGCGATTGTCGAGGATGGCGTTCAGCTTGGCGATAACAACGTCATTGCGGCACATGCGGTACTCAAGTTTGGCACCCAAATGCAAAACGCCAACCGTGTTCACGAGGGTGCAGTGCTAGGTGGACCGCCACAACATACGCTGTTTACCGATGAATCTGTGATCACTCACCTGAAAATCGGCAGCGACAACGTGTTTCGCGAAGCAGTTACCGTCAATCGTTCCTACGTAGAGGGCGAGTCAACCATTCTCGGCAATGGAAATTACCTGATGTATGCTGCGCATATCGGCCATGACTGCGTAATAGGCAATAACAACATCTTTGTTACCTCCTGTGGCATTGGCGGACATGTGACGATTGCGGACAGAGCGTTTATATCCGGTGGGGTCATGGTACACCAGTTCGTACACATCGGCAGTTATGCCATGCTTGGCGGAAACAGCAAAATCACCCAGGACGTGTTGCCTTTCATGATTACTGATGGCAACCCTGCCACCGTAAGGGGGCTCAACCTGGTCGGTCTCAAGCGGGCCGGTTTCAAGATGGAGGATATCAGGCTGCTGAAGCAGGCATACCGCATTTTGTTCAGGGCTGGGGAGTCACTTGAACAAAATCTGGACGAAATTACCGCGCTGGAGAGTAAGCTAACAGCGCAGCTGGCTGAATTCGTACGTGCGGCCAAACGTGGTTTTCACCGCGCAGGCTAAGATTTTCCCCTGGCTTCCTTTGTTTTACATTCACAGACAGGTAAAATAGCCAACTCGAGAGCACTAGAGAATATTTGCAATCAATATCAACAAGTTAACTGCGACTACAAGAAGCGAATCATACATGTCTACTACAACAACACCTGCCGAGGTCGAAGGACGCAAGAACAGCTTTACCTATGAAGAGCTGATCGAGTGCGGCCGGGGTGATTTATTTGGCCCGGGCAATGCCCAATTACCGGCACCGCCGATGCTGATGTTTGACCGGATTACTCGCATCGCCTCCAATGGCGGAACCTATGGCAAAGGTGAAATCATCGCGGAGCTGGATATCAATCCTGACCTGTGGTTTTTTCAGTGCCATTTCATAAATGACCCGGTGATGCCTGGGTGCCTGGGGCTGGATGCGCTGTGGCAGTTAATCGGTTTCTACCTGGGTTGGCTGGGAGGACCGGGGCATGGGCGTGCTCTTGGAGCCGGTGAGGTCAAGTTTACTGGCCAGGTGATGCCAGATAACAAGATGGTTACCTATCGCCTGAATCTCAAGCGCGTCATCATGCGTAAATTGTTTATGGGCATCGCTGACGGACAGGTCGAGGTTGATGGCGAAACCATCTATACCGCAAACGATCTGCGCGTTGGCCTGTTTACTACCACTAAAGAATTTTAATCATTACCAGTAAATTATGCGCCGAGTTGTTGTTACAGGTTTGGGTATTGTCTCCAGTATTGGCAATAATCAGGATGAAGTCACCGAATCCCTGCGCTCAGGGAAATCCGGTATCGAGTTCAGCCAGGAATATGCTGACATGGGCTTTCGTTCCCATGTACATGGCAGCATCAACATCGATCTGGATGCCCTGATCGATCGTAAATTAAAACGCTTCATGGGAGACGGAGCCGCCTATAACTATGTCGCCATGCAGCAGGCGATCGAACATGCCGGACTGGAAGAAAATCAGGTTTCAAATCCACGCTCCGGCCTGGTGATGGGTTCGGGTGGACCTTCGACCCTTGATATCGTCGAAGCAGCAGACATTTTGCGTGAAAAAGGAATCAAGCGTGTTGGCCCATATCGTGTCACCCGCGCCATGTCGAGTACCAACTCCGCCTGCCTGGCAACACCTTTCAAGATCAAGGGCGTTAACTACTCTATCAGTTCAGCCTGCTCAACCAGTGCTCACTGTATCGGGCATGGCGCCGAGCTGATCCAGATGGACAAGCAGGACATCGTGTTTGCTGGGGGCGGCGAAATGTTGCACTGGAGCCTTTCTGATCTGTTCGATGCGATGGGTGCGTTGTCTTCCAAATATAATGAAGCGCCTGCCACTGCATCGCGCGCATTTGATGTTACACGTGATGGTTTTGTTATAAGCGGTGGTGCCGGTGTGCTGGTGCTTGAAGAGCTGGAACATGCAAAAGCGCGTGGTGCGACTATTCTTGCTGAACTGGTTGGTTATGGTGCGACCTCTGACGGTTTCGATATGGTAGCCCCTTCTGGAGAGGGCGCGATGCGTTGCATGCAACAATCGCTTGCAACGACCGATCACAAGGTTGATTACATTAATGCGCATGGTACCAGCACCCCAGTAGGTGACATGAAAGAACTGGAAGCCATTCGCGAGGTGTTTGGCAGTGATGTACCTCACATCAGTTCCACCAAGTCACTGACTGGTCACGCACTGGGCGCGGCAGGCGTGAATGAAGCGATTTATTCATTGTTGATGATGAAACATGAATTCGTTGCCGCATCTGCCAACATCACGGAACTGGATCCCGCAGCAGAAGGTTTTCCTATCGTGCGCGAGAGAATTGATAATGCAAACCTGAATTGTGTGCTTTCAAACAGTTTCGGTTTTGGTGGAACCAACGCATGCCTGGTATTCGCAAAATACAACGGATAATTTTCAGGTTTACCACGTAATTTTTTCTGCGCTATTTAATCGATATATTCCACAAGACCCCATCTAATTTTTCAGGAAAAACCTGGATTCGATAAATCGTGTTAAGCAAAATAGCCAGTCTTTTGAAAAAACGTCCGGCACGCTGGGTGCTGGAAATTTTCATTTTCATCGGTGTCTATCTAGTTGTGCGTGCCTGGACACAACGTAATGTCATTGAAGGGCCCCTGCCGCCGGTTGCTGCAGTCACCCTGGCAAGTGAAAAAATTGATTTGCAGCAAACCCGCAACGCACCTTACCTGTTACATATCTGGGCGAGCTGGTGTGGCATATGCCGGTTTGAACAGGACAGTATTGAGTCGATTAGTAAGGACTATCCCGTGATCAGCATTGCCATGCAGTCCGGTAATGACAATGAAGTCAGGCAATACATGCAGGACAATGGACTGACCTTCAAGGTAATCAATGATGAAGAAGGGGAACTGTCGCGAATGTTTGGTGTGACCGGTGTTCCGACCAGCCTGGTAATCGACAGTAAGGGACAGATTGCCTATTCTGAAGTTGGCTATACATCCGAATGGGGATTACGTTTTCGATTGTGGCTGGCAGCAAATAACTAGCGTGTTTACTTGGTCAGGCTGACCTTCAGCTTCTCCACAAGATCCTTGACCTCTTTTCCAAACTGGTTGCCCATGTATTCAAGCAACGGCAACATGCGTACGAACAAGGCTGGAATCTGGCCGGATAGTTTTTCCATTTCGTCATGCTGCAGGTGTTTGAGTGCTGTTTCCAGGTTGACCTGTTCCGGTACATCGGCTCCCTTGAGCTCGGAATGTGAAACAACCTGGTTACCACCTTTCTTCTGAACGGCCTCCAGATATTTTTCAGCTTTCGCCATCTGTGCCTTGATGTCATCCTCGCCTGACGGAGAGGGTTCGTAAAGCGCTATGCTGACCGTGATCTTGATGCTGTCGTTGCCGACTTTGAAATTGACTGTCTCGATAGTTTTGCGTACGCGTTCCGCGAGCTGGGTAGCCTGGTTGAGCGGCGTGTCCCGCAGGAACATGGCAAATTTTGCCAGCCCGACCCGTGCCAGCATGTCTTCCTGGCGAACCTGTTTGATAAGATGCTTGCCAATGGATTTCAGGATGCCATCCGCCACATTCTTGCCATTCTTGATGAATATCTGGTTGAAATCATCGATATCCATGCGTACCAGCACATACTGGCCACCATTACGGCGAATGTAGGCAAGGCCTTCCTCGGCCGCCTTGCAGAAGTAGCGTTGTCCACCCAGGCCGGTGATTTCATCGACTGCCGCCTGCCGCTCGAGTTTTTCCGAGACGTCTGTCAGCTTGCTGGTGGTCTCCTTGAACTTGACGTGCGCCTTGGCCCGCGCGATTAACTGAATCGACTCAAAAGGTTTGCTGATAAAATCACTGGCACCACGGTCCAGTGCGGTTTGCTTGGCCTGGTCGTCGTCTTCCTTGCCAGTAATGATGATGACGGGCATATCCTGAAAGCGTGCATCCTCAGACTCGCGCATACGATCCAGAAGACCATAGCCATCGAGATAGGGCATGTTCAGATCGGTGAAAACGACGTTGATAGTTGGGTCATTGGTGAGAAGCGTCCAGGCATCCTCGCCATGTTCGGCCTCGATGACATCATAATCCTTACCAAGAATTTTCCTGATGGCGATACGCATCACGCGTGAATCGTCAACGGCAAGGATACGGGGCTTTGTGGTGGCTTCGCTCAATGGTGGAATTTTTCTAGTTAAAAAATGTCTTTAAAAATCATAGCCTACACGGGATATCTTGCTTTTGTACAGTCTAAACAATATCTTATGTATCAGTTCATCGGCATCGGGCACGCTATGTTCAGTTTTTTAGTGAAAATTTTCCTTATGTTGGCCATATCTTCGACAGTTTTGGCTGCTGAAACGGTGGCTGAACGAAAACGCGCCGCCGGGCATCCCGCCACCTCGGTAGAACAAATGCAAGAGCTGTCTAAAGACCCCGACTGGACGGTACGTCAGTACCTGGGCCGAAATCGCCGCACCCCGCCGGACCTGCTGGACAAGCTGGCAGAGGATCCACATATCCAGGTCCGCATTGCGGTCGCAACCAACCTGGCGACGACCGAGGCCACCTTTATGAAGCTTGCCAAAGACAAGGAGCTCGCCGTACGCAGCGTGGTCGCCCGTTTCGAATATGTACCAGAAAATACCCTTGCTTTTCTTGCGGACGACAGCAATGCCGATATTCGCCTGGAGGTGGCCAAAAACCTCAATACCACACGCGACACTTTGCTAAAACTCAAAAGCGATCCACAACCTGAAGTTGCCGCTGCGGCCGAGATCGGTCTGCAACGCCTGGCCGACGAGGCCGGGTCTCAGTAACCACCTAATATCTCAGCAAAAAACCCCACTTCTAAAGACCGCCCTGCCCGGGTCGTTATATATATCGTCCGGAACAAATAGTGACACAGTTCTCATAATTTTAAGTTGGGGTTTTCCGAGTATGATGAATCAGGCGTTAAAAAAGACTGTTAAATTGACACCGTACGATCTGGTGTCTGGCGTTGTCAGGTTAGTATCACTGCCTGAGGTTTGCATCAGGGTCAATGAAATGCTGGAGGATCCGCACACCAGCGCACCTGAGATTGGCAAGATCATCAGCCAGGATCCTGGTCTGACAGCACGATTGCTTAAAATTGTGAACAGTGGTTTTTACGGTTTTCCTTCACGCATCGAGACAGTTTCACGTGCAGTTTCAGTTATCGGTTTGCGTGAACTGAGAGGCCTGGTACTGGCGGCATCCGCGGTCGAGGCATTCTCCAAAATTCCTAATGATGTTCTTAACATGGTGCGCTTCTGGCGTCACAGTGTGTACTGTGGTGTGGTTGCCCAGTTACTGGCCGAACGTTGTAACGTCTTACATAGTGAACGTCTTTTCGTTGCCGGCCTGTTACACGATATCGGCAAGCTAATATTAAGCCACCGTATGCCAAATGAAATGCGAGAAGTGGCCAATCGCATGAAGGTAGAGCAACGCCCGGATTATGAAATAGAACGGGAAATCTTTGGATTTGATCACACCGATGTCGGTGGTGAATTAATTACAGTCTGGCAGATGCCCAAGACATTGGCTGAAGCAGTCAGGAATCACCATGATCCCCAGTATGCTGACCATTCGATTATGGATGTCTGCCTGGTACATATTGCAAACGGTATGACCATCATTGCAGAGCAGGGGCTGGAAATAGAAGGTGCAGAACAGGCGATTTCCAACTATGCATGGCAAACGACTGGTCTTGATCCGGATTCGATGGACGAGATCTTTATCGAAGCAGGTAATCGTTTTAGTGAGGCACTGGAGTCAATTCTTCCTCGCGGTTATCGCCCTAGCTAAACAAGCAATAAAAATTGTATACAAACACGAGCCACTGGCTCGTGTTTTTGTTTGTATAGATGCTATGTAACTATAAGCAAGGCTTTTAATCAGATATCCTTTTGCATACCATAGCGGCATGAAAATTGTCGCCGATCAGAATATCCCCGAGGTTAAGCATGCTTTCGCGTCACATGGTGATGTTGAACTGGTAAACGGGCGGGAATTATCTGCAGAACAGTTAGTGAATGCCGAGGCGCTGGTTGTTCGCTCGGTGACGCGGGTGAATGCAGATCTACTGCAAGGCAGTAAAATAAAATTTATTGGCTCTGCCACGATCGGTACTGACCATGTCGATCTGGATTACCTGCAAAAAAACAACATCGCGTTTGCCAACGCGCCCGGCTGCAATGCCACATCTGCTGCCGAGTATGTTATTGCCGCGGCATTGCATGTCGCTGAAATAAAACAACTGGTGTTGCCCGGCATGAAAGTGGGTGTAGTGGGGTATGGAAATGTCGGTTCACGCGTCACTAAAAAATTAGCGGCATTCGGTTGTGAGGTCGCTGTTTATGATCCGCCGAGGCAACAACAATATCATGATCGCGAATATTGCAGCTGGAATGAAATAGCAGATTGCGACATCGTGACCGCGCATGTACCGCTGACCAAAAGCGGTGATTACCCGACGTATCGCATGTTTGATAATGCGTTTTTTTCAACACTGAAAGATCAAGCAATCTTTATCAATACTTCACGCGGAGGCGCTGTTGATGAGCTTGCACTGAAGCAACGGATAAAATCAGGCCGACCAATAAACCTGGTACTGGATGTCTGGCAAAATGAACCAAATATTGATCTCGAACTGTTACAGGAAACAGTTATCGCTACACCGCACATTGCCGGCTATAGCCGCGAAGGAAAATTCAGGGGGCTACAAATGGTATACCAGGCGGCCTGTAATTTCTTTGACTGGCGGCCAGTCTGGGCAATGGAAAAAATATTGCCGGTGCTTGATAAAGAACTGGAGCTTGCAGCGGTGACAGGCGTGCAACAGACCGTGCACATGTTGGTACAGCAAGCCTATTCCATCCTTGATGACGACACGGCACTGCGTAAAATATTGAGTATGCCGGCCGCGGAGCGCAGTGAGTATTTTGATGGTCTGCGAAAAAACTATCCTGTACGGCGAGAGTTTTTTAATTACCAGTTCAGGCAGACCAATGATAACAAGACTATCTGTGACGTAGCGGAGGGACTCGGTTTTACGGTTTTACCTTGATCCCGGTGGCCAGGCGTGCCCGGGTATGTTCTTCCGACTCGATAATATTGCCTTCTTCATCCAGCTTTGGATAGGGCAATGCTTTACTTCGGTAAAAAGCGGCCATTTTGGGGTGTGACCATTCAAACAATGTATTGGCAAACGTGGTTTGATCAAGATGCTTGTCATCATACAGTCCTGCTGCAAGCCGTTGGCGTTGCGCTTCAAACAAAATCAGTGCCGCAGCAACCGAGACATTAAGCGAGTCAACCATGCCCAGCATGGGAATGACAACGTGTTGGTCAGCAAGCGCCAGTCCCTCATCAGTAACACCATCCAGTTCCTGTCCAAGCAAAATCGCTGTTGGCCTGGTGTAATCAACATGTCGATAATCGATCGCCTGTTCATCAGGATGTGCTGCAAGTATTTGCATGTTTTTTTGTTTCAGCAATGTTGCCGCGGTGCCCAGATCAGGATGAAGGTGCACATCAACCCATTTACCACTGCCAGCGGTAATATCCTTCTTGGTACGGACTGATTTAACGCGCGAGACAGCGTGAATATCAAAGATACCAACTGCATCGCACGAACGTACAATAGCTGAAAGGTTATGCGGTTTATGCACATTGTCCATCAGCACAGTCAGATCTGGCTGACGCCGTGCGAGTACTGTTTTGCATCGTTTGAAACGTTCCGGAGTCATGCTGGTTCTAAAATAACTTCAAATTCTGTTATTGTACCTTTTAATAGTCTTGGAGATATACATGCGAAACATTAATCGTTTGTTGGGGATCATGGAAAAATTGCGCGATCCACAAGGTGGCTGTCCCTGGGACCTGCAGCAATCCTATAAAACAATCGTGCCGCATACGCTTGAAGAGGCTTACGAGGTGGCGGATACCATTGAACGCGAGCAGTATGATGAGCTGCGTGACGAGCTTGGTGATCTGTTATTCCAGATTGTTTTCTATGCTCAGCTGGCAAAAGAAGAACAGCGCTTTGAATTTGACGATGTGGTCGAGGCGATTTGCGACAAGCTGGAAAGGCGGCATCCGCATGTATTTGGTGAAGCCAGTTACAGTAGTGCAGAAGAACAAACCGCTGCATGGGAAGCTCTGAAAAAACAGGAACGGACTGACAAACAACCTCAACAGACCAGCAGCGTGCTGGGTGGCATTGCGCATACCCTGCCGGCGATTTCGCTGGCACAAAAAATCCAGCAACGTGTGGCGCGGGTTGGTTTTGACTGGCCCGAATGGCAGGGTGTCGTGGAAAAGGTCCAGGAGGAAACCGACGAGGTTCGTCACGCATGGCCAGATGAGCAAGCGCGACAGGAAGAAATCGGGGACCTGCTATTTGCCTGTGTTAACCTGGCACGGCATGCAGGTTGTGACGCCGAAACCGCCTTACGTCATGCCAATCGAAAATTTATCGCGCGGTTTCAGCAGCTGGAATCCCTCGCTCTACAGGATGGGGTCAGTCTGGATGAAGCTTCTCTCGACACGCTCGAAGCCCTCTGGCAACGCGCCAAAGCAGCAGGTAACTAGCCTGGCAAGGTTGAAATGCACTATTCGAGAGCACAAAAGAGTCCAAAAGCACTAATATAGGGCTCAAATTTAATAATTGCACTGATGTGAACTTCCTAAGTAGCTGATTTAATTGCACCGACCAGTTATGGTGCAGTTCTTGCTCCTTTTGCGCCTGTATGTAAAGTAACACAGCAAAATGTGCGCCATATCGAATCAGAATATGTTAGAAAAGCACAAAAGAATTAATTACAAAAACGAGGAGGAAATAATGAAGACTGCTGCTCACCATGGGGGGCGCCTGGCATCGATTGTCATCGCGTTCCTGGTATCAACCAGTGCATTCGCGGAAGACAAAATCAATGTTGGAGATACCGCCTGGATGCTGACGGCCACGGCACTGGTCCTGTTTATGACCATTCCGGGCCTTTCACTATTCTATGCCGGTCTGGTCCGTTCCAAGAATGTCCTGTCAGTGCTCATGCAGTGCTTTGCCATTACCTGTATGGCATCGATTGTCTGGATCATCTTCGGATACAGTATTGCGCTCAATGCTGCGCCAGAAGCGGGCAGTTTTCTTGGCACCTTTGACAAGATTTTCCTGGATGGCGTGAGCATGGATGCGGTCAGTGGCTCCATTCCCGAGACGGTATGGGTTATGTTCCAGATGACGTTTGCCATTATCACGCCGGCGCTGATCGTTGGCGGATTTGCCGAACGCATGAAGTTTTCCTCCATGATGCTGTTCAGCACCCTTTGGCTGATCCTGGTGTACCTGCCAAGCTGCTACTGGGTATGGGGCGGTGGCTGGCTCGCGCAGCAAGGCTTCATCGATTTTGCCGGTGGCACGGTTGTGCATATCAATGCCGGTGTCGCCGCGCTGGTAGCTGCTGTGTATCTTGGTCGTCGCAAGGGCTTTCCCGAAACACCCATGCCGCCTCATAACCTGACTCTGACCGTGGCCGGTGCCGGCATGCTGTGGGTTGGCTGGTTTGGTTTCAATGCCGGCTCCGCCGCGGCGGCCGGTGAATCGGCCGGTATGGCGATGCTGGTCACCCACATCAGTGCGGCGGCCGCTTCACTGACGTGGATGGCGATTGAGTGGTTCCGATTTGGCAAGCCTAGTGTGCTGGGTATTGTTACCGGTATGGTCGCCGGTCTGGGCACCATTACCCCGGCTTCCGGCAGTGTCGGTCCAATGGGAGCACTGGTCATAGGTATCAGTGCCGGTGCAGTGTGTTATACCGCAACACAGTACATCAAGCGGGTGTTGAAGATTGATGATTCACTGGATGTATTTCCAGTGCACGGCGTCGGCGGCATGCTCGGTACGTTCCTGGTCGGGATTCTGGCATTTACGCTGGGAGGCAACGGCGAGGTGGCAGAGGGCTCATCAGTTGGGGCCGCCATTTCATCGCAACTCGGTACCCAGGTAATTGGTATCGTGGCCCATATCGTGTGGGCTGGCGTAATGACCTTCATTATTATCAAGGTTGTTGATATGTTGCTGGGTGTGCGTGTCCCAGATGACGAAGAGACCGAGGGTCTGGATTACACTCAACATGGTGAAACCGGCTATCATAATCTCTAGTTATCAAACGGGCTCAAGAAGCCAACCGGAAGGGCACCTGCGGGTGCCCTTTCTTATGCACGCATATTGTGCACGAGCATGTCGTGTGCACAATTATTACTTATAGCGAGGATTAGAGATCGGTAGTGCGAAAATAACCAGGCAGCATGCTGCGGCCTAACATCATGATAATTATCTGAAAATTACTTTTTAACCAAATGAGGAAAATTCATGTTTCTGGCATGAAACTTGTGAGCTTATTAACCAGATGAACATTAAAACGATTACGACCAGTCCCTTTACGGATCAGAAACCGGGCACGTCGGGCTTGCGCAAAAAAGTCGGCGTATTCCAGGCCCCACATTACCTGGAAAATTTTGTTCAGTCGGTCTTTGACGTCTTGCCGCCGGAGCAAAAGACTGCCTTGCTGATCGGTGGCGATGGACGCTTTTATAACCGGGAAGCCATCCAGATCATTATTCGAATGGCGGTAGCCAACGGTTACAAAAAGATTCTTGTCGGGCAACACGGGTTTGTTTCGACGCCGGCGGCATCCCACCTGATTCGAAAACACAAGCTAAGCGGCGGCATTATTCTTTCTGCGAGTCATAATCCTGGTGGACCAGACGGCGATTTTGGGATCAAGTACAACATCGCCAATGGTGGGCCAGCGCCAGAGAGTTTTACCAACAAGGTTTTTGAAACCAGTAAACAGTTAACACGTTACCTGACAGTAACCAGCAACGATATTGAGCTGGATAAAACGGCAGTGCATGCCATTGAAGGGACGAGCGTCAGTGTCATTGATGCGGTTACCGACTATGCCGATTTGATGGAGCACCTGTTCGATTTTGATTTAATCAAGAACATGTTCGGTTCCGGGCTATTAAGCATGGCTTACGATGCCATGCACGCCATTACCGGTCCCTACGCGACCGAGATTCTGATTCGCCGACTTGGTGCTACCGAGGAATCTGTATTGAACGGCCAACCTTTGCCGGACTTTGGTGGTGGTCATCCGGACCCTAACCTGCTGCATGCAAAAGAGCTTGTCACCATCATGAACGCAAAGACCATGGCGCCGGTCATAGGGGCGGCCTCCGATGGTGATGGCGATCGCAACATGATCATGGGAAGTGGTTGCTTTGTTACCCCCAGTGATTCACTGGCGATTATGGCAGCCAATGCTCACCTGCTNNTTTTGGCAACCTGCTGGATGCTGGCCTGATTACGCTGTGCGGCGAGGAAAGTTTTGGTACTGGCTCCGATCATATTCGTGAAAAAGATGGTTTATGGGCAGTCTTATTCTGGTTGAACATGGTGGCGGTGAAAAAACAGTCGGTGAGCGAGATGTTGCAACAACACTGGCACGGTTTTGGACGAAACTATTACAGCCGGCACGATTATGAAGCAGTGGAAAGTAGCAAAGCACAGGCTATATTCGGTGAACTGAATGAGCAGTTAACCGCTATGGCTGGTCGTCAGCTCGGTGAACATACCATCGAGGTGGCAGATAATTTCAGTTACCGAGATCCGGTGGACAATTCCGTGACAGATAACCAGGGGCTTCGCCTGTTATTCAAAGATGGAAGCCGAATTGTGTTCCGGTTATCAGGGACTGGCACGGAAGGTGCAACAATTCGAGTGTATTATGAAGCCTACCAGCCAACTGACGGGGTGCTTGATGCAGATCCCCAACAGATGCTGGCGCCGTTATTCGCGATTGCCCAGCAGGTTGGTAGAATACATGAATTGTCAGGACGGTCTGGGCCGGACGTGATAACCTGATGTTATTGGACAAGTTTTACGGGAAGTTAACACTATTATGACAGGTAAGATTTTCAAACTAGAAGTGCGTCCTACCATACCGGAGAAACTCGCCGGGCTGAAATTGTTGTCAGAGGATTTGCTGTATAGCTGGGATAGGGGTGTACGTGGCCTGTTTTATCGTCTGGATCACGAACTCTGGGAAGCCTGCAATCACAATCCCAAAGTATTTTTACGCCGTATTGCCCAACCCATTCTTGATACCGCAGCTGAAGATCACGTATTTCTTGAAGAATATAACCGGGTCATGTCCGCGTATGACACTTACCATGAAAAGATTGTCAGTGAACACATAGAAAACCATCTTGATGTTGGAACTGACCTGGTTGCCTATTTCTGTGCCGAGTTCGGTTTTCATGAAAGTTTTCCAATTTATTCAGGTGGCCTCGGTATCCTGGCAGGCGACCATTGCAAGGCCGCCAGTGACCTGGGTGTGCCGTTTGTGGCTATCGGTTTGTTATATCGCCAGGGTTACTTCACCCAAACCATCGATGGTGATGGTAACCAGATGGCGCAATACAGTGACATCAATTTCGACGAGCTGCCGGTAACGCCGGCAACGGATGAAGCAGGTAACGAGCTATGCGTTGCCGTGCAGATTGAAAAACGCGATGTGATGTTAAAAGTCTGGCAGGCCAAGGCCGGACACATCACGCTTTATTTGCTCGACAGTGATCTTGATGTCAACACGCCAGAAGATCGTAGTATCACCTTTCAACTTTATGGTGGCGATAAAAATACGCGTATTCAGCAGGAAATCGTGCTGGGTATTGGCGGGGTACGTGCACTCCGTGCACTGGGTATTCAACCCACTGTCTGGCATATCAACGAAGGCCATGCTGCCTTTCAGATCCTGGAGCGTTGTCGTGAGCTGGTGAAGCAAAACAAGATGGACTTCGACAGCGCTATGGAGCTGGTGGCTGCTGCCACGGTATTTACCACGCATACACCGGTACCGGCTGGCCACGATATCTTTGAACAGGACCGCATGGTTCATTACTTCAGCGATTTTGTGAAAGATCTGAAAATTGACATGCAGGATTTTCTGGGTCTTGGAAGTACGCCAAGTAACCATGGCAGTTTCAACATGACATCCCTGGCCTTACATGGCTCGCGTTTTCACAATGGTGTCAGCCGTATTCATGGTGGTATGGCTTCGCGCATGGAAGCTTATGTCTGGCCGCAGATACCACATGAAGATAACCCTATCTCCTATGTCACCAACGGTGTACATGTGCCCACCTTTCTGGCGCGTGAATGGGTGAACCTGTTTGACATGCGTTTCAGCGACTGGCGCAGTGCCATGTTAACGCGTGGTTACTGGTCTGCCATCGACACGATTCCTGATCACCGCTTCTGGAGTTTGCGCAAGGAATTAAAAACCGAGATGCTGTCGGATATAAACAAGCGCATCATTCAGCGCTTAAAGCGTTCTGGTTACAGTGAAGCGATGTTACAACGGGTTACGCAGCATACCTCGCAGACAGAATCCAATGTATTGGTACTCGGTTTTGCACGACGCTTTGCGACCTACAAACGTGCCACGCTATTGTTCTCTGATCCGGCACGATTGGCTCGGTTGGTCAATGATCCAAAACGCCCGGTCGTGTTTATTTTTGCTGGCAAGGCACATCCACGTGATGTACCGGGTCAGGAGCTGATTCGTACCATTCACGAATATTCGCTACGCCCCGAGTTTCAGGGCAAGATTATCCTGTTAGAAGGTTATGACATGGCACTGGCACGCAAGCTGGTGACGGGTGTGGATGTCTGGATTAATACTCCCGAGTATCCACTGGAAGCCAGCGGTACTTCAGGCCAGAAAGCCGCGATAAACGGTGTGATGAACCTGAGTGTGCTTGATGGCTGGTGGGGTGAAGGCTATGACGGCAAGAATGGCTGGGCGATTCATCCACATGGCCAGCATATCGATGCGACCCTGCGTGATAAAGAAGAAGCAGCCGATCTGTTTAACCTGCTGGAGCACGATATTATTCCGATGTACTTTGAACAGGGTAACCAGGGTTACTCTGCGCGCTGGGTCAATATGTCCAAGGAATCGATGAAGTCCTGTATTCCGCGCTTCAATGCACAGCGCATGGTGGTGGACTATGTTCGGCATTTCTATACTGAAGCGCGCAACCAGTCAATGCGGCTTGCCACTGATAATGCGAAACCATCCAGTGAACTGGCCGCATGGAAAAACAGGGTACGTACCAGCTGGTCAAAGGTCAGTATCGAGCGCATCGATGAAGTCCAGGATAAAATTCAGAATGGCGACAGGTTGCCGATCCGCGTCAAGGTAAAACTCAATGGCCTGGCGCCGGATGATGTCAAGATTGAATGTATCGTTGGCGTGTTACGTAGCTCGGGCAAGTTCAAACAAAAGGAAACCTTCGTGTTCCACCATATTGGTGAAGAGGGTGATATGCACTTGTTTGAACTCGACATGAAACCACATTTACCCGGTTTGAATCACTACAAGATAAGAATTTATCCCTACCACAAATTGCTCAGTCATCCGTTTGAGCTGGGTTATATGCTCTGGGTTTAGTATCAAATCGACAGGCTAAATTGATCTACCGACACTTGTAAAAATTATTGTGTCCGCTTTCGAACATGACCAGAACGAGCGAAGCGAGTTCAGGAAATACTTAATGAAGCCCGAAGGGATTCTAAAGTGAAAGCGGATCTTCATACCCCCTTTAGTCCCCAATATTCATAGTTACCTGCCACCAGGTGCAATCTGCAACACACTGTCACGATTTGCGCCTGTAGTTAATGCGACACGGCGACTATAATTTTGCTAGAACACAATGAATTATCGTCGAATATTAGGCAATTATGATGTCACTTATACGGACCTGAAGGGACCGTATAATCACCTGTTAGGCAACAATAATTATTGCGAGAAGATGATATGAATAAAATCATTACAGTTTTAATATTCGCAATCGCACCAATGCATGCCTATGCAGGAGTAATGCTTGAAGGAGACTACAAACTAGCTGGCCCACTCACACACAAAGGTGCTACTACCTCTGGAAAATCTCATCTTTATATTAATCTTACAGGTGACGCAGCAAAACAATTATATGAAGAGCTAGATGGAGTACCAACGAAAGACGAATGTACTGGATATATGGTTAAGGGGAAAGGAAATCTTGGATGCTATGTAACAGAGCCAGGAAAGAAATACTTCTGTAGTTTCTCAGTTAACCTGGCGCATGCCAAAGTTGAAGCAGGTCTTGGAGGTTGTTTCTAAATGTATTTGCCTAACAAGTGCATTGAGTCATTCGCTTCGCTCATTGGGACGCTCAAAAGCGTTGCTTTTTCGAGCCCCTCATGCAAACGTTACGTTTTTTAATTAGCAATATGAAAGATTGGATTGCTCAAAGAAAGTTAATCTATACGTTCAAAGGGGATAGTAATAAAAATGAGTTAACTATCCGTATAGGCAAGCCGTATTTGCTTGAAGAAGGAAAAGTTAATTTTCCAATTCATGAGGGTGCTGCTGGATGTTTGGTCGAGTTTGACGGACTAGAAGATGGATATCTAGATGAAGTTTATGGGGCAGACTCTATCCAGGCTTTGCAACTTGCTACTGATATTGAGCCTTTACTTAAGAGGTATAGTGAAAAATATGATTTTTATTTTCCAACAGGTGAGCCATATTTTGAGGACGAAAAAGAAAACACATAACAAATCGTTCAAGTCCATGGACACCAAAACCGCTTCGCGGTTTTCTGGCGCCACTTAACTCAAATGTCCGGTGTAAATAGAAATGATTGAAATCCTAAAGTCAGCCGCACTTATTTTGGTGTTACTTAATCCTTTTTTCCTTATAGTTTACTTAACTGGTATTGTAGAGAAACTTAACCAAAAGGAATTTAACCAGGTATTATTACGCGCCTGTATCATTGCAGGCGTAGTTTTTTGCATTTTTGCAATAGTAGGCGATGCGATTTTTGTCCGGTTTATGCAAGTAGAATTTGCATCTTTCCAAATATTTGGTGGTATTGTTTTTCTTTTGATTGGACTCCAATTTGTTTTTCGAGGCCCGAAAGCTATTGAGATTCTTCAAGGAGAGTCCAAGCATCTAGCCGGTGCTATTGCTATGCCGGTATTTATCGGACCAGGCACAATCAGCGCCAGTGTCATAATAGGAAAAAAACACGATCCAATAATTGCCTGTATCATAGTCATTAGTATGGTTATCTTTTGTGCGGTCGTATTGGCGCTATTGAAGTGGCTTCATGATGTCGTGAAGCCTCGCAGAGAAGCAATTGTACAAAGGTACATCGAAATTACGGGTAGAGTTACTGCGCTGGTAGTGGGGACTATTGCCATAGATATGATCATGCGTGGCATGAGTTCCTGGGTCAGCAAATTTTGATCAATAATAAATTAAACTATTACTTTACCTGGGATACCGCAAGCAACACCTCTCCAGAGTCATAGACATTTCTAATATTTCCTTCACTTCAGAATCCCGTTCGGGCTTTATCAAGTGTTCCCTGGGTTCATTCCATTAGTTCTGGTTCTGTCCGTTAACGGTCATAACGTTGGCACATTGTTTTTAAATTCTCAGCCAGATGCTGAGGCATTTGTTGCCAGTCGAATCGCCATTGCCAGTTGCCTTCCGTCGTACCTGGTGTGTTCATACGATGCCCTTCGCCCAGTGCAAGAATATCCTGCATAGGTAACATCGCAAGGCAACTAACCGATGCCAGGCAGGCACGTATCAGTGGCCAGGGCATGTATTCACTTTGGCGGGTACCAAGGTAGTCATAGATTTGCTTTTGTTCAGGTTCATTAAGCTGCTCAAACCAGGAAACCGTGGTGTCATTGTCATGCGTGCCGGTATAGACAACGGAGTTGAATTCGTGATTGTGTGGCAGGTAGGCATTGCCCGGGTTGCCATCAAACGCAAACTGCAAAATTTTCATACCGGGTAGAGCAAACTGTTCTCGCAGTGCAGTGACTTCCTCGGTAATGACACCGAGATCTTCAGCAACCAGTGGTAACTGGTGCAAGTTTTTTTGTAGGGTTGACAGCAATGCCTCGCCGGGAGCTTCAATCCATTTACCGTCAATGGCGGTTTCCTGCTCGGCCCTGATTTCCCAGTAAGCCTGGAAACCACGAAAATGATCAACACGAATCACATCAAACAGGTGTAATTGCGTGTTAAGCCGTTCCTGCCACCAGGTAAAATCCTGTGCCTGCATGGCAGGCCAGTTGTATTGTGGATTACCCCAGCGTTGCCCGGTCTCGGAAAAATAGTCTGGTGGTACACCGGCCACGATTTCAGGTTCACCTTGCTTATCCAGCTGGAAAAGATCACGATGTGCCCAGACATCTGCGCTGTCATGCGAGACATAGATAG
>DJMK01000108.1 GCA_002436485.1 Proteobacteria bacterium UBA6492 | reverse complement strand
TTGCCTTCGCCGCACTTACCTTCTTTCTTCTTGCCTTCTCCGCACTTGCCTTCTCCACACTTGCCTTCATGCTTGTCAGCAAGTTGCATGTAGCCGCTTTGCAGCTCGCTCATGGAAAACGGATTGTCACCAGCAGGGGCCGCATTGGCAACAGTGCTGGCAGCCATGGAGGCGGCAAAGGTCGCACCGATAGCAACTGACAGAGGTTTCATGATTTTCTTCTCATTTGACATTTTGGTTCTCTCCATTGTTATAAAAGTCTACCCCTCGACTTACGCCTGTGCGTACCAGGGGTAGCCAAATATACGCATCAGGTATCTGGTTGGATTCAACCGAATTCACAGTTTTACAATTACAGTTAATTTGAATAATGATTTTAGGTAAAGTTCAGCAAAATGTAGGGCAATTATGCGTTTTTTTTATCACATTTTTATCACATTTGCTTATGCTTTCTTCAGGCCATTGTGGTGGAAGTAAGTTATTTCACCAATATTAGTAGCGATTTCCTAAGAAAATGCTAGTCGAGGGTCTTATCCGGGTACTCACACAGGTCCTCGATGACACAGGCGCCACAGCGGGGTTTTCGGGCAACACAGGTGTAGCGGCCATGCAAAATCAACCAGTGATGGGCGTCCTGCTTGAACTCATCAGGTACCTGTTTGAGCAGGTTTCTCTCAACCTGCAACACGTTTTTGCCCGGTGCAATGCCGGTGCGGTTGCTGACCCTGAATATATGGGTGTCCACCGCAATCGTCGGTTGGCCAAAAGCCGTATTCAGGATTACATTGGCCGTTTTACGGCCAACACCCGGGAGTGCCTCAAGGGCCTCTCGAGTTTCGGGTACTTTACCCTTGTGCTGTTCGAGGAGGATCTTGCAGGTCTTGATGATATTCTTGGCCTTGGTGTTAAATAGACCGATGGTCTTGATGTATTTCTTCAGGCCGGTTTCCTTGAGCGCGAGCATCTTTTGCGGTGTACCAGCCATCTTGAATAATTCTCGGGTGGCCTGGTTGACGCTTTTGTCTGTTGCCTGGGCGGAGAGAATGACCGCGATCAACAGCTGGAAAGGGCTGCGGTATTTCAGTTCAGTGGTCGGTTCAGGGTTGTGTTCTTTTAGGCGTTTAAATAGTTCGTAACGCTTTTTTGGCGACATGGGCAAGATTTCTTTTTCTATGCAATCGATTTGAATGACTGCTGGTATTTTCCTTGTTTGTCGTTAATGAGTAAAGCAAAATGATTGTAATCCTGCTTGCTGAAGCGTGGTTCATGCTTGTGCCGGTTGCTATCAAACCACTCGGCGAGGGATTCCTGTTTGATAACATCACACTGCAACGGTTGTTTGCCAGCTGCTTTTTCCAGTGTAACGGTGTTGGCTGTAAATACCACTAACGAGTGCAGGGGCCATGTCAGCAGGTTATTTTCTTTTAGCAATCGAGAAATGTGTTTTTCTATGCGCTTTACCTGTTGACAGGGGCTGGCAATGATTTGTGAGCGTTGATTTTCATACACCATCCAGCCGGCATCGCCGCTGTAATGAATCTTTCCGGTCATGCTGTTTTCCAGAATAATGACCAGGCCAAGGCCGCTACACATGGCAATGTAAAACTCGGTGGCCGTGGATGAGGGCAAATGTCTAACGCGTGATCGAAAGCAGGCATCTATCTGGTGCCCCTCAAGTGTCTTGAGTTTATATGGAAGAGATACCAGGAGTTCGTTGCTATTTTCCAGCAGCTCTTCCGCTGATATGCCAAAATCAACCTCAATGCCATAGTTTACCGCGCCATCAAAACTGGCTTGTTCATGTGTTTCACGAGATGTGTTTACATCCAGCCAGCGCTGGAAAGCCTGGTAGTTGCGTGTCGCATAGATATCATGCTGCTGTAATTTCCCTTGTTCCGTGTCGTATTGATATTCTGGGAACTGTAGTCGCATGTTGATCGGTTCATTATTACTTTTTAGCCTGGCGTGCAACCGCGCAGTAATCATACCATTGTGCTTATTTGCCCTGTGCAATTCGATATTTGTTTTACAAAGTGAGCAGACGGCGGTTTTTTCACGGGGAGACCACAATTCAATTGCGTCTGCTCGGGTGATGGCAATCAATGGTGAACCTGGTTCCAACGAGGAACTGGAGAGTCCGTCTATATAGTTCATCGCCGAAAAGAGTTGTCCTATTTGCTTTGAACCAATAATGGCAAGAACAAATTCATTCGATGGGCGATGTGGGTTACAACGGGTTACCACTTCATCGATCCACGCCAGTGCCTGGTTATGAAAATTATAAAAGAACTGAAAATGGCCCATGATGTGCTGCCGGTATTTATCACTGCCTTGCCTGCAACGAAAGCGAAATGCATCAGAATAAAACCTGCCTGCAAGTTCTGTATTTTCATCAAGGCTATCGGAGTCTAGATGGCTGTATTTTCGAGACAAGACATGATACGGAGACAAGAGTTTGTACCCTGTTATTAGCAACATGGGTAGTAGCAATGCAGCAACAACATAGAGGTAGTACTCATGCAAGCTTGCTATGAGCTCTCCTGTTGTAGATGTAAGTTCCTGTAAATCAATTTCCATAAGATGGCGATTCCCTGCAACAGCAGGTTATGTCTTTTGTACATTGTTTTTAATATGGGTATTGCGTGGCGGATGTGGTGCCAGCAAGTAAGCCGATTATAGGGCTGCAGTAATTGGTGTGTAACGTGAATTATGTTGCGGATTGTTGCAGAATTCCGGTGACAGCTTTTTCGCGTTTTTTATCGATGACATTCTTTATCGCGATGATAAGGCCCAGGCCAATGAAGGCACCGGGTGGCAGAATAGCCAGCAGGTAGCCGTCATAGTTGTCAAACAAGGTGATTTTCATCCATTGGGCACCTTCACCAAACATCAGGTCGAACTGTTGGAACAAGGTACCAAACCCGATAATTTCCCGTAGCGTGCCAAGAACTAACAGCACGGCCGTGAAACCCAGACCCATAAACAAGCCGTCCAGCGCAGAATCGGCAACCGTGTTTTTAGAAGCAAATGCTTCAGCCCGCGCAATGATGGCACAGTTGGTCGTGATCAGCGCAATGAACAGACCGATTATCAGGTAGAGTTCATAAAAAAATGCCTGCATGATGATGTCAGTGATCGTAACGGCTGAAGCGATGACCAGTACAAACACAGGTATGCGAATTTCCGGGCGAACAATGTTACGGATGAGCGAAACGGTGATATTTGAGATGACCAGCACCAGGATGGTAGCCAGCCCGAGCCCTAAAGCATTGACAACCGTGCTGGTAACCGCAAGTAGCGGGCATAATCCCAGCAATTGCACGGTAGCCGGGTTATTCTTCCACAAGCCGTCTGAAATAATTTTATTATAATCACTCATTGTCTTGTTTTTTGAACAGGTAATCCCGGTTCAGCTCATAGTATTTCAATGTGTTGTGTATGCATTTTATTACGGCACGCGACGTAATGGTCGCGCTGGTAATCTGATCAAACTTACCACCATCACGGTTCACTTTCCATGCTGTCTCGCCGGGGTTTTGCAATGATTTTCCACTGAACTGTTCGATCCAGTCAGATTTGCGTGCATCAATCGCATCGCCCAGTCCAGGTGTTTCACGGTGACCAACTACACGGACACCAGCCAGTTCGCCACCGTATTTGATTGCGACCAGCATTTCAATCCTGCCACTGTAACCATCCGGGGCAACGCTCTGAATAATGGCCGCAACCGGCTGGTTGTTTTTTCTGGCCCGGTAAACCAATACTTTTTCTTTCGTGCCAAGCATCTTGTCCTGAACCTGGATCGTGTCTCGGTCCATATCATTGGTGTGTTGATCGGGTTTAATTAACTCATGCAACTTGCCAAGTGTGTAGTCGCGTTTGTTCTGGCTGACGCGATCTGCGGTATTGGTATACGTCAGTGCGACAATTGCGGTGCCTCCAATGGCAAAGGCAGCCAATAGCGATGCGCTGACAAGCATGCTTTTACCCGGTTTCATGGTTTGTCTGCCTTGTCATGGCCAAATACGCGCGGCTGCGTATAGTAATCGATCGTTGGGACAGCCATATTCATCAGCAATACACCAAAGGCAACACCATCAGGGTAACCGCCCCAGGTGCGTATTACATAGGTAATTGCCCCGATACCGGCACCGTAAATCAATCTGCCCCGCGGCGTGGTACTGGCGGAGACCGGGTCCGTTGCTATGAAAAATGCTCCAAGCATCGACGCGCCACCCAGCAAGTGGAAAATCGGATCAGGATTGCTGCTTGGATCATATAACCATGCAATGGCGGACAGGATACCAATGCTGCCGAGCATGGCGACGGGAATGTGCCAGGTGATGATACGCTTATATATAAGGAACAGGCCACCGGCCAGGAACAGGATACTGATCCAGTCCCAGCCAACACCGAAATATTGGCTAAACTGTGCAAACCCGGTTTGGATTTCCGTAACACTGTTGCCCAGTTGTAACTGGATTCCCAGTGCATCAAGCGGTGTGGCCTGCGTCAGGGCATCATAGCCCGTTCCTTCGGGTAATTTACCTGTGAAATTGAAACGTAGATTGTCAGCAAAATTGATGGCATGGCCTTGTTCTGTCATGGCGGGTAGCCATGCTGTCATTTGTTTCGGAAATGCAATAAGACACATGGCATAACCCACCATGGCCGGGTTAAACGGGTTATAGCCAATTCCGCCGTACAAGTGCTTGGCGATAATAATGGCAAAAGCCGTGGCTAATACCGGTAACCACCAGGGCAGAACGGGCGGCAGGGCCAGCGCAATGAGTAACGCGGTTACCAGTGCGGTGCCATCAGTAAGAAAAGGTTGTAGTGGTTTATTGCGTAGATGCAGCATCCACGCTTCGCAGGCCAGTGCGGTAGCGATACACAACACGCTGTTGATCAACAAGCCCCAGCCAAAGAACCAGATATAGGCAATATAACCTGGCACCAGCGCAAATATGACCAGCAGCATGACGCGTGTGACACTGTTTCCGAATACGGTATGTGGTGAGCTGATCAGTTGTTTCATTTGTTACTGTCATCCACGGTAGAGTTATTCTCCTGCTCATGTTGCGCCTGTTTTTTTGCCTGAACGCGCGCGATGGCAGCCTGGATAGCATCCTGTTTGTTGCTGTCTTTTGCCTGGGACTGTTTCAACATTTCACGTTTTTTACGTTTACGCTCTTCATCTTCTTGTTTCTTGCGCTCCATACGTAGCTGGTGAAACTCGTGGCGTTCGCGGGCATGATCGGATTTTACCTTGTCACGTTCCTGCGCCCATATTTCAGTTTTGGCAAAACGATAATACTGTACCAGGGGTATGTGACTTGGGCAGACATGTACGCAACAACCACATTCAATACAGTCAAACAGGTTGTATTCCTGTATCTTGTCAAAGTCCTTGCTGCGGGCATACCAGTAAAGCTGTTGCGGCAGTAGTTGGGCCGGGCATACACGTGCACATTCCCCGCAACGAATGCAGGGCATGGGGTGTTGTTCGTGTGTGACGTCCTGTTGCGTAATTGCCAGCAAGCAGTTCGTGGTTTTAACCACCGGTGATTGCGTTTCCTGCACCACGAATCCCATCATGGGACCGCCCATGATAACGCGATCCGTGTGTTGGTTTTTTAATTCGGCATAGTCCAGGAGTTCCTGCATTGGAGTACCGATACGTGCTTCCACGTTGCAGGGTTTACCCATGGCATGGCCGGTCAGGGTGACAATGCGCGAGATAAGCGGTTTGCCCTCTAAAATTGCCTCGCCGACGGCAACTGCGGTACCAACATTGTGGCAAACAATACCATGATGTACTGGTAGCTGGTTCTGTGAAAGCTCAATACCAGTAAGTGTTTTGATGAGTTGTTTTTCGCTGCCGGCGGGATAGCGGGTCGGGATTGTAACCACATCAACGATGGTTTTTTCCTGTAAGGTGAGCGCCTCGTTGATTGCCTTTATCGCTTCAGGTTTGTTGTCCTCGATACCGATCAGGCAGCGTTTGGCCTGTACTGCGTGACGCATAACCAACAGGCCATCCAGGATGGAACGCGCACGTTCCCGCATCAGCATGGCATCACAGGTGATATACGGCTCGCATTCGGCACCATTGAGGATCAGCGTATCAATGGTTTTTGCCGGCGCCGGGTTCAACTTGATGTAGGAAGGGAAACCGGCACCGCCCAGTCCAACGATACCCGCTTCACGTACCAGGTTGCGTAAACGCGACGGATCCAGTTGCTTGTAGTCGCTGGCATGGGCATCCAGTGGTACCCATTCATCCTTGCCGTCGGTTTCAATCACTATACAGGTGGCCAGCAAACCGGACGGATGCGCGATCGCACGTTCTTCAATGGCTACAACTTTTCCTGAACTGCTTGCATGTACCGGGGCGCTGACAAAGCTTTCAGCCGCAGCAATCAGCTGGCCTTTCAGAACATGATCACCGACCTGTACAACAGGGTGTGCCGGCTCGCCAATATGCTGTTGTATCGGAAGTACCAGGGTTTTTGGTACAGGTACAACTGTGATTGGTTGCTGCATGGACATGGATTTGTGTCCATCCAGTTTCAGGCCGCCGTGAAAGTCCCACACCTTACGCATTCTGTGTTTCCTTCTGGTCTTCCTGCACGCTCTCATCCGATGATTCGGGAAACGGCCAGGTCCAGGTTTCCAGTGTCTCCTCAATAGGTACTACGTAGATACAATCAACGGGACAGGGCGGGATACATAGATCACAGCCTGTGCATTCATCGGTGATCACCGTGTGCATCAGCTTGGCCGCACCAACAATGGCATCCACCGGGCAGGCCTGTATGCACAAGGTACAACCGATACACAGCTTTTCATCGATAATGACGGCGGTCTTTTGTTCTTTTTCAACACCGTGTTCGGCACTCAGTGGCTTGGGTTCGCGATCCAGCAGGTCGGCCAGCGCGATAATACCGGCCTCGCCGCCGGGCGGGCACTGATTAATGTCCGCGTCACCTTTGGCAATCGCTTCGGCATAGGGGCGGCAACCCGGATAGCCACATTGGCCACATTGCGTTTGCGGTAGTACGGCGTCAATCTTGTCCACGACCGGATCGCCTTCCACTTTAAACCGAATAGCGGTAAAGCCCAGCAACAGGCCAAAGACGATCGCAAGTCCGGCAAGAACAAGTAATGCTTCTAACATCTAAAGTTTCACCAGGCCGGCGAAACCCATGAACGC
>DJMK01000183.1 GCA_002436485.1 Proteobacteria bacterium UBA6492 | reverse complement strand
ACCGTTATGGCCTGGACCGATAGTGGTCAGTTCAGAAAAGCGCGTGAAGACATACGCCAGGAACTGAACCATGTAGAAGGGCTGATTGTGATGGAAGGTGGTATCAAAATTGTGGCAAGTGGTTTTAATCTTGGTGCCGTCGGTGTTAGCGGTGCCCCGGGTGGTGATAAGGATGCAGCCTGTGCCGTGAAGGCATTGAAAAAACTTGATGAAAGAATTCAGTTTGCAATTGAATAATTGTTGGTAAGGTTGAATGCGGGAATTTGGTACAGACCAGGAAATATTACAGACAGCTTCCAACTGGCTGCAACAACAGCACGAGGTATTGCTGGTTACAGTGCTGAAAACCTGGGGTTCGTCACCCCGGCCTCCTGGTTCAATGATGATTTTGCGTTCCGGGTCTGTGTATGGTTCTGTATCCGGTGGCTGTGTTGAGGAGGACTTGCTAGATCGCTACCAGTCACAACAACTCGGCGAACAGTTTCCTTTGCGTATTGACTACGGTGTCAATCGTGATGATGCACATCGTTTTGGTTTACCCTGTGGTGGTCGGCTTGAATTACTGATCGAACGCCTGTATGACCATTCACAATTACAAAAACTGCTTGATATGCTACAACAACAACAACTGGTTGCGCGTCAAATTGATCTGCAAAACGGACAGGTAAGCCTGGGGCCCGCCGACGTCGAACCAGCGTTTGTATATACCAACATATATGTTCGCAAGGTTTTTGGCCCGCAATGGACCATGTTATTGATCGGCGCCGGACACCTCTCGCAATACGTTTCCCGCATGGCACTTATGCTGGATTATCGGGTTTTGGTGTGTGACCCGCGCGAGGAATATACCAGGGAGTGGTCAGTGCCCGGTACTGAATTGATCAGTATGATGCCAGACGATGCGGTGTACGCTCATGCGCAACAACCCCGCAGTGTCGTGGTAGCACTGACACATGATCCGAAACTTGATGACATGGCTTTACTGGATGCACTAGCTTCGCCGGCATTTTATATTGGTGCCATTGGATCACAACGTAATTGCGATGCACGTCGCCAACGCCTTCTACAACTGGGCGTAACCGCCAGACAGTTGCAACGCCTGCATGCACCGGTTGGTTTGCCCATTGGTAGTCACACACCGCCAGAAATAGCCGTATCGATACTGGCCGAGGTCACCCGTGAGCGGAATATGGCCGTAAGTACAAAGACACTCTCTATCAGTGCTGTATGAGTCAGTTACCGGTTGGTATCCTGTTGGCGGCGGGGAAGAGTGAGCGTTTTGGCAGTAACAAACTATTATATCCCCTGAAGAACAATAAGCCGATGTTGACAAGTTGTGCGGAAAAGCTGCACAGCGTGCTACCCGATTGTGTTGTGGTGATCAGCCAACAACTCGAATGTCATGTAAGCGAGCATCTACAGTCTGGTTTACGGGTCGTTGTTAACCAATGTTCTGAATGCGGCATAGGTAGCAGTATCGCCAGTGGTGTGCGTGCAAGTGCCGATGCTACCGGTTGGATAATCATGCTTGCGGACATGCCATTTGTTCAGGTTGCTACGATCCAGCAACTTGTAAACAAGCTTAGTGCAGGGGCTAGCATCGTGGCGCCCTTCTTTGAAGAGCAGCGTGGTCACCCCGTCGGTTTTGATAGAGAGTATTATGATAATCTCGTCAGCCTGAGAAACGATATTGGCGCGCGCCAGATCATCAATGATAATTTACCGTTGCTGGAACGGGTGATAACCAGTGATAGTGGAGTGATATTCGATATCGACAGCAGAGAGGATCTTGAGTCAATAGGATAGCTACGAGATAGTTGATGTTGCTGTCTGAAAATCAGAAACTTTCCTTGAAATTTCGTTGTATCTCCTCGACTTCCTGCATGTTCTCCACCAGCGCGTTGACGCAATCACTGTCGAGCTTAACACCAGCCAGCTGCTTGAGAGTAGCCAGGGCCGTTTCGTTACTCCAGGCTTTTTTGTAGGGACGCTCACTGGTTAATGCGTCAAACACATCAGCTACTGCAACGATGCGTGCCTCCAGTGGTATTTCCTGATCTTTTCTCCCTTCCGGATAACCACTACCGTTTACCGCTTCATGATGGTAACTGGCAATATTTCGTAGCAGATCAATATGATCTGTTTCATGCAGGCCAAAATTTTCAACAAGGTCATCAATCATCTCCCTACCTTTTAAGGCATGAGTTTTCATTGTCTTTGTTTCTTCGTCGTCCAGAGGTCCTTGTTTAAGCAGAATTTTATCCGGAATGGCAATTTTACCAATATCATGTAAAGGGGCGAACATAAACAGGTGTTGTATATAGTCATCATCCAGATCATATTTATCTGCAAGGACACGTGCGATCAGAAGACTGAAGCGTGACATTCTGTCCAGGTGACTTCCTGTTTCGGGATCACGTCGGTGAGTGATGTGGCTCGTGGATTTGATTACTGCTGAAAGTGTATGAATATTACTTAATTCATTAATTATCATCAGAGAAATCAGGTGTCCCATGAGATCGAGCTGGTCGAGTACACTTTCGGTAAATATATTCTTGATCTTGGAGTTGTAGAAAATGAAACCGATAAAGTTTCCATTATTAAACATTGGCAATGTATAACTGGCAGCATAGCCAGCACGGCCTATGCGTTGCGTATGCTCGCTAGCACTATCTTCAAAAGTAAGCATGTTGTTGATGACGCGGGGTAAACCTTTCTCGAGGATTTGCTTCAGCGAAGGAGCGTTTTCAAGCAATGCCTGGTAGTTTTGTAATGGATTATCTTCCCCTGAGCTATGCAGATATGTTTTCAGGACTGTTGTTTCAGGGTCATAAATTGCGATGGAAATTCGCGCAATTTCTGGACAGAATTTCTGAACAGCTTTGTGTGCTGTAACTAGCTTGTCTTTCAATGTTCCTTGCTGGTTAAGTTCTTGAAGGAAGTCGTGATGTTCTTTCATTTACAGGGCCGCTCTCATACACATGTATTAGAATTCTAGACAATCTTTATGCGTATTAAAACAAAACCGGTTTTCTTTTACAGAAAACCGGTTTACCTATCTATGTGCTGATGATATTACAGGTGGTAGAATCTGTCAGGCTACCAATCAAGTTTAGCCATGGCGTGGCCAGCCGCATTCTCAATGAAACTATAGCGCGCCGGCATGTGTCCCTGGTCTGCGGCCAGTTTTAACCAGTATTCCGCCTCCCTGTACTGGTGTTTTGCCTGGTAGATAACCCCCAGGGCAAACTGGGCATTTGCATCACCGGTATTTGCTATCGACTTCAACTGGTCGAGCTCTTCACTCGATATGGTATTTACATCATTCCAGCTACCTGCAGCAACTACTGATACTTTGTCCCAAAGTATGTTCGTTTCTGCAGTTGCACCAAACGGAATGAGTACCGCGAGACTAATAACTGATAAAAATGTTTTGGCTTTCTGTAAGTTCATTCTTGTTCCCTGGGTAAAATACATAGATTTAAGTAATTATCATCGACCTGTGCAGCGTGTTGGATTAAGTAATTTAGCTTTCTTGTGAAACATGTCGCATTACGGTAAAGACCTGTTGCTGCTAAGATTTAAGCAGGAACTGACAGGCGCGTGGTGAATGCTTAACAGCCATAATGACAAGCATTTTGTTACAAGGAGTTAGCTATGAATCTTCACAGACGAGTTTATATAGGACTATTTTTATTTACCATTCTATTAGTAATGTTAACAGGATGCACAGCGGGTCATTCCCAATTCACCAGTGAAAGTCCGGCCGGCTTTTGGAACGGGTTGTGGCACGGGGTCATTTCATTTATCAGTCTGATCATACATTTGTTTAACGATGCAGTTATGGTTTATGAAAAGAACAACAACGGTGGCTGGTACGATTTTGGTTTCCTGCTGGGTGTGATCCTGGTCTGGGGTGGAGGCTGTCATGTTAAATGCAAATCCGGGGCACGCAAAAAACGTGACGAAGAATGGGAAGAGATTGGACAAAAGGTCGAGATAAAGATCATGCACAGGTTAAAAGACTGGGCTGAAAAAGATGAAACTGGGGCTATGCAGGAGGACTGGGATGAACTCTGGCCAAAGGTAGAGAAAAAACTCAAACGCAAAATCCGTGAATGGGCAGAAAAAGAATAGTTATTCAACAACATATTACCAGGGAATAATTTTTTATCCATCTGGCTTTTGTCGCTCACATGAGTATATACTTTTATATGTTAACCTTTCTAATTGATGAGTTGATTCAAATGAAATACAAAAAATTAATCCTGTTGCTTTGTTTGTCGCTTGTCAGCCCTATCCAACTGATGGCTTCGCCGTTTGATAAGGGGGTAGTAAATGCATCTATCATTTTTGGTTCCGGACGTGCCTATAATGATAGTTATAATGTGTTGGGTGTCGGGATTGGTTACTTCCTCGTGAATGGCCTGCACATCGGCCTTGACTATGAATACTGGTCTGGTGGTGAACCGACGATTCAGCAGATCAGTCCCCGCGTCAGCTATGTGTTCAACAGGAACGGTGGTTTATCACCTTATGTCGGGGCATTTTATCGCAAGACCAAGATTGATACTTTGCCTGATAGTGACGCCTATGGTGGGCGTGCCGGTGTTTACTTACGTTCAGGAGGTAATTTTATCCTGGGTGCTGGCATGGCCTACATTGAATACAGTGATTGCGAGAAAACCGTGTTCAATGATTGCAGTGATACCTATCCTGAGTTCAGCTTTGCCGCGTATTTTTAACGCATGAGTCATCATGGTTGTATTTCGGTCATTTAGCATGTTTTTGCTGAAAACGTTTCCTGAGTTGCTCGCAGGGATCGCCGCGATCAACTGCCGGAGTAAACCATGCATAATCAAAAGGTAACTGCTGTGAGCCCCAGCGCTCGTGATAGTCACTGATTTGTGTCTTTTCTTGCTGTACTTCAACAAATGCCAAAGTTATAACCTTACCTTTTAGTTCTTGCCTGGACAGGTAGAAGGGAACACCCCTGTCTTTGCGGATATGGCTAGCGCCAGCAATCAATACTGGCATATTCGACTGGCTCTTAAGCAAGCTCAGGCTCATTACTGCATCACGAATACGTTGTATCGAAAGCATCGGACTGCTGCTATCTGCACTAATCAAATTACAATGCGCGGCTATAATTTCATTTTGCAGGCTGGTTTTTTGCTGATCGCTGAAAGGGGCGACGTCGATTATTTGTTGAATATCGTTCGGAATTTCCTCTTTTTGCATTGCGTATGCCATCAAGTGCTTTTTTGGCAGATTCGCCGGGTGGATATCAAAACCGGCACGCAGAGTGTTATCAAAAACTTTCTTATAAAACTCCGTATATTCCCAGCTGTTCTTTTCCCGGTTCAATATTGAAATGAAGTCATCCGTAGTCTGCCACAGATGCTGTTGCAACAGGTCGTGCTGCGTGCTGGTGATCATCTCGAAAGAAACCGAAGCATGGCGCTGTTTTTCATACAGGTAGCTGATGATGCTGGCCTGGTGTTGATGGTGTTGCAGGTTGTCATGATGTTCACCCAGCAGCAGGTATTTGCCATCCAGTATACGCTCAAGTAGCTCAGTTTCACTGATGAATTGCTGGGCCGAGATATCCCAGATTTTATTTAACAGCGTGTGTTGAGGTTGTTCAACATACCTGGTTTCGGCAAATACGGCATGGTCAGTTCTGAAAAGCGCAGTGCTAAGTAGCAGACATGCTGCCAGGAATCTTTGTCGATAAAAAAAAGATCGTAGTGTATTTTTCATGGAAGTGGCACTTCGCTTTGTTAAATGAAAATATAACTGGACTGAACAGTGAGTGGTATAGTCAGCATAGCATAGACAGCAGTACATGAGAAAAGTTGCGCTTAACACAGAGGTTGTATCCACGGTCATTAATGCGATGGCACTAACTGGCCATGTTACGTACCCGAAATAAGATTGACAGTATTTTTTATGGATTCACGGGGCTTTCTCAAGCTATACTTGATTGGTTTAGAAAATGAGGTCACATCAATGCGTCTGTACCTAATGTTGTGTCTTTTCGGTTATAGCCTTGCTGTGTTAGCGGGCCCTGGCCCCTTCGGTATGGAAATCGATAAGTCTAAATTCAGCGATATCAATAAGCAGTATGTGCTTAGCTTTACACACGATGTGGACGTGGAAAAAACCACCTACTCGTCATACAGGCTGGATAGTAAGAATTTGAAACTAAAAGGACTGCATAACAGCACGCTGTATTTCGAGAAAAAATCCGGCACATTAAAATGCGTTGTGCTTGATATCGATACGCGACGTTATACGGAAATCGAAGCAGCACTCAATAAAAAATATCGCGCCATTGATGAAAAGAATATTCCGCTTAAGGATAAATACGCTATTTTTGAGCAGGAGGGTACCATCATCAAGCTTGATGCCCCCGTGTTGAGTAACCAGATGCGACTTATCTATATCAACAAGATTATCTATAATACACTGCGACAGCAGAAAGCCGAAGCCAGCAAGCAAGAACAGCAAGACGACACATCCGTGCTTTGATATAAAAACATCTGGTCAGAGAAACACTAATGTCTCTCTGACCAGGATCAATCATGGATTACGTTAGAGAGTTTCTCTGCCTGGACCAAGTAATGGGCACAGGAAGAATCGATCACCGTTATTCATCACGCCATCACTGTTCACATCAATCCACCAGCGACCACCCAGATGACCAGGTTCACCAGGACCGAATTCGGTTTCCAGGCCATTGGGACCGGGAATCAGTTGCTGGAACTCACCTTTTGCAGGCAGATCTGCAACAACAATGGAATCGTAATAGAGTCCCTGGGATGTGACATAAACGACAGGCCCGGTTCCTCGACCTTTCATTCGCTCCGCAGCGTGTGAGTGTGCGGCCAGTGTCAAGGCAGTAGCAAGAACAAACAGTATTTTTAAGTGATTTAGGTATTTCATTTCCGTTCCTCCATTTTGATTAATCTGGAACGGGAATGTTCGGAAATAAAAATCAATCTGGCGTCACGGAGTTATCACGATTTCGTAACATATTTCTGTCCCGTGATGCTCATCAAGTTTGAAAGCCCTGTAAAACAATTTTGCCCCTTGACTGGCCAGATTCAATAAGCAAATGGGCATGTTTCAGGTTTTTCGCATTGATCATGCCAAAATGTTCAGCAAAACTTGATACCAGTACACCTTCATCTAATAGTTTTGCGACCTCATTTAGCAGCCTGTGTTGCTCAATCATATCATCAGTCTCGAACAGTGAGCGGGTAAACATGAACTCCCAGTGTAGCGAGATACTTTTGTTCTTTAGTTGCGTTAAGCTCGCTTCGCCGGGGTCATCAATCATGGCAAGTTTGCCAAACGGTGCGATAGCTTCGACGATACCGGGTAGATGTATGTCGGAGCGGTTTATGCTTGCGANNATGTAATGTGCCCCCAGTTTCTCCAGCCATTGTCGCGACGCATCGCGTGATGCGGTAGCAATCACAGTTGCGCCGGTTAACTTGCAGGCTAGTTGCGTCAGAATAGAACCGACGCCACCGGCCGCGCCAACAATCAACAGTGTCGCATCATCTTTTTTACCACTGCGTGCTATCGCGAGGCGATCAAATAGTAACTCCCATGCTGTTATGCTGGTTAGCGGTAATGCTGCAGCATGCGCGTCATCAAGCGAGCGGGGGGCATGGCTGACAATACGTTCATCGACCACGTGCAATTCCGCATTGGTGCCCTGACGGTTAACTGCGCCGGCATACCATACCCGGTCGCCCGGTGCGAACAGACTGACATCCTTGCCGATGGCTTCCACGATTCCCACGGCGTCCCAGCCCAGTATCTTGTATTCACCGTGTGGTGGGTTAGTACGTTTACGAATTTTGGTGTCCACCGGGTTGACCGAAATGGCATGCACTCTCACCAGTAAATCGCGATTACCGGGTACTGGTGCCTCAAGTTCGATATCGAGTAATGCATTTGGATCGCTAATCGGGAGCGATTGCTTGTATCCGACGGCTTTCATAAGGGCTCCATCCAGAAAAACAATATTAAGCTCATACCAGGCAGTTGGCCTGGTACCAAGCCTGCACCGGAATTATATGAACAGTTTTGCTATATTAAATTATATTCTCCCAAAATTCCGAATTTGGGCATTTTAAAAACTTTTTCCAGTCAGTTATAAATCAGTCTTATTGAAAACATACTCTGGCTGGTTTTAAACTGATATGAAACTATCAATACAAGAGAATGTCACCTAAATAGAGACATTTTTAGCGTTCATTAAATCAGGCGAGGTTAATCATGAGCACAGAATTCTCAGACAAGGACAAACGTGAAATTGTATTTGGCATACACGACAGTGATGAGAAAGCGGCCTTTGATGCCTGGAATGAAGACAAGGGCATGGAACTGGCATCTTCAATGGGCCTTGAACTGACAGACGCGCACTGGGATGTGATCCGGTTTTTGCGCGCGCACTATCTCAATGTTGGTGCCGATCGCTATCTGGCGCATGAATTCAGCAATACGCTGGACGAGCGATTCGCTGAAGAGGGCGGGTTAAAATACCTTTATCGTTTATTTCCCGAGGGCCCGCTAAGCCAGGGTTGCCAAATAGCGGGAGTACCCTCACCGCATGATAGCAAGGACAATTCCTTCGGTTCAGTGAGCTAATCATTCTGGTCTTTTTGCTATTGTGTGGCACATAACTGGCGTGAATAGCACGACCTCACTATAAATAATGAAACATCAATAAATTGCAGGGATTCATACTGGTTGGATAAATAGTATGCAGTTCGTGAGCAGGGGCTGGAAATTGTCCATTGGGTGCATCAAGTGAATAAAAAAACTAAAAAAACCTACTGCCTTGCCCGTTATATATAGAGGTATTTATATAAGAAAACATTAATAAAACGAGTTGGGTAGCTTTAAGCAACTCAACTGTACTTACTTCAAACTGGAAGTGGCTATTACCTGTATGCAATTCGAAGATAACAAAACCATTCTTATAGTCGATGATGTGACCGCTATTCGGCAATTGTTCACTGCCTACCTGAAGAAGGCAGGCTATAAAACAGTTGAGGCCGAAAGTGGTGAAGAGGCCCTGAAGTTGGCAGAAGAAAACCACTTTGACGGTATTCTGCTGGATTTAAACCTCACTGGCATCGATGGTCTTGAAACCTGCCGGCGTTTACGTGCCATGGAGGCATACCGGTTTTCACCCATTTTGATTGTTACCGCCGCTGACAAGACAGCAATTTTGTCCGAGGCATTTGAAGCCGGTTGTGACGATTTTATTACCAAGCCCATCAATTCTGTTGTGCTATGTGCGCGACTCAAGGCACATATTCAACGCGCTGAACTCTATTTACAGCATCAGCGTATGCGTGATGCGCTGCATCGTTATGTCTCACCCAAAACTATGCAAATGATCGAACAGCACGCCGCTTCGGGCGAGAATCCGCCGACTGAGAAACAGGAACTATGTATCCTGTTTACCGATATGCGTGGTTTTACCCAGTTGGCACAGCAAATAGAACCGGAAGAGCTGTTCCGATTGCTCGGTGAACACCTGACTCGTCAGGCAGAACTGGTCTACGAATATGGTGGCTACGTGGACAAGTATGCTGGTGATGGTATTACTGCTGTTTTTGAAGGCGACGATATGGAAAAGCGCAGTTGTTTGTGCGCCCAGGAGATTATCGCCCATGCGCAGGACGTGATTGCTGCCAGGCAAAATCACCTGTTTGCTGTGAGTTGTGGAATCAGCAAAGGCATGGCTATTACAGGTAATATCGGTAGTCATGAACATCTGAATTACACGGTCGTTGGCGAGGCAGTGAATCTCGCAGCGCGGCTTTGTGGTTCGGGCGGACCGATTTCGATCATTGTTTCGGAAAATATCTATAAGCCAGCCAGTAATGACTCGCGTTTTTTGTTTATCCCTCGCGACGATATACAGGTAAAAGGTGTCGAAAAACCGGTTATAATTTACGAATTAACGCCATCTATTCAGGTGGCGGCAAAAAGCGGCTGAGCAGAATATGTAGTGACCGTTTGGCCGATTTCTGACTGACAAGGAATAAGGTCTTTCTGAAACTGCCATGAACAAGATCACACGTATCACCGGTCGGTGGCTGGCACGATTCCTGGAACAGCCGTCCGGTTCATACCAGGCCTTCTCCGTAAGTGATACGGATACCCTGAAACGTTGCATGCAACCGGGTGATGTACTGCTGGTTGAGGGCGATCTGCGTATCAGTGTTGCTATCAAGTACCTGACACAATCAACCTGGTCACATGCGGCCATGTATATCGGTGATGCAGGTGGCCAGACTGATGTGAACGGCGAAGTATTAGATCTGATCGAAGCGGATCTGAGCCAGGGGGTTATCGCTGTACCTCTTTCCAAGTATGCCGACTTCAATACACGTATATGCCGGCCGATGCAGCTGACCAGGGAAGATCAACAGTCGTTGGTCGATTTTATGAGCGGCAGCCTTGGCAATGAATATGACCTGAAGAATGTCATTGATTTGATGCGTTACCTGTTACCAACGCCACCGGTTCCAACCAGTTGGCGCCGTCGTATGCTGGCATTTGGCAGTGGCGACCCGACCCGCGCGATTTGCTCGACGCTCATCGCACAGGCCTTTCAAAAGATTCAATATCCGATATTGCCGGATATCGAGCAGTTGCATACCAGGACCTTAAAGGGTAACCAGCAAATGGCCAGAGAGATTTTACATATTCGTCACCATAGCCTGTTTACGCCGCGAGATTTTGATATTTCCCCATACTTTAAGGTTATTAAACCGACGCTAGAAACAGGGTTTGATTACAAACAATTACATTGGGCAGATCCAATAGACACGCCATAGAAATAATCTATAGTTTACTAACGTTAACCACAAGATATCGAATGACATTGTGCATGCTGCATGTGTCGAGATTGTAGTCAAAATAATTGACTTGGAACATATTTTAAGATATCTGGTTATATTCCAAACAAACAAAAACCATAGATTGGAGGATGCCATGCACCGTTTTATATCAATTGTATTCCTAACCCTGATTAGCTTTGCGCTGCATGCCGCTGTCGTCACTGAAGAGATCAAGTACGAGGTTGGTGGCAAGGAGTTCACCGGCTTTCTTGCTTATGACAAATCTGTGAAAGGCAAACGACCGGGAGTCCTGGTCATGCATGAGTGGTGGGGGCATGATGATTACTCACGCAAACGTGCCAAAATGCTGGCCAAGTTAGGTTACACGGCATTCGCACTGGATATGTATGGCACAGGTGTGCATGCCAAGCATCCGGATGATGCAAAGAAGTTCATGAATGCGATTTTTTCTGACATGGACAACACCAAGGCACGTTTTCGCGCTGCGCATGATATTTTAAAGAAACATGAAACGGTGGATGCCAGTAAAACCGCATCATTAGGCTACTGCATGGGCGGTGGGCTTGGGCTTGCACTGGCACGTGGTGGTGAAGAACTTGATGGTGTCATCGTGGTGCATGGTAGCCTTGGCACCAAGACGCCAGCCAAGCCTGGTGATATCAAGGCAAAAATCCTCGTGCTGAATGGTGCAGCTGACCCGTTTGTTCCAGCAGAACAGGTTGCCGCGTTTGAAAAGGAGATGAAAGCTGCCAAGGTTGATTACAAGCTATTTAATTATGAGGGTGCCAAGCATAGCTTTAGTGTCAAGGGAGCGGACAAGAAAGGCAAAAAGTTCAATTTGCCACTGGAGTATAACAAGAAAGCTGATCAGGATTCCTGGAAACAGATTCAGGTCTTCTTGAAAGGGATCTTCTAGACATTTTTTAATAGTCTCTGACTGATTAGGATAAACTGTGGATAATACTGAACCAGATTTCAGGTTTAATATCAGTCTAAAGGATAATTATATCCTTGCTGAAGCATATGGAAATGAGACGCCTGAGAATATTTCGCATGTATATGAGGAGATCATATACAAGATGATCGAATGGAATCNNCTGTAACCGCGTGTTATATATCGAGCATCTTTCCAACCAGATTTCGTTACAGGACATGTTAATTATGTGGAAGAACGTGTTCAGGTTGGTAGAAGAGAAAAACATCTCGGGGCGTATTGCGGTATTTGACAGCGTTAAGGATCATAAGACGATTAACCTGATATCGGAGAGTCTCGCCGGAGCACAAGGTATCAATGCCAAGGTGTTCAACGATCCGGATGCGGCTCTCAACTGGTTATTAAAATGATCTGGTTTATAACGGTATGCACTAGCAGACGATGTAAAAAAGATGAACTTGTACATTGACCAGCTGTCCTATCTGTTCGCAACTGGCGCTTTGCAAACGACAACCCTGATTGCATAATCAGCGATACAAATAGTTTACTGGAGGTCTCATGAAAACCGTTGCATTCCTTATGTTTATTACCCTGTTACCGGTTACAAACGCTTTGGCTGAAAAACCATACGTTTCAACACGTGTTCTTTCCATGGAACTGGCTAACCAGCTGGCGATGGAGGCTGCACAGGCATGCCGTAAGCAGGGTTATCAGGTTACCGTGAGCGTTACAGATCGTAATGGCAATGTACTCGCCGTAGTGCGCGATCCACTGGCGGNNGCGGGTGCCCACACTATCGATGTGAGTCTGAAAAAAGCGCAGACGGCAGCTACTTTCCAGACGGATACCATCACTATGCAACAAAGAGGCGATGAATTTGCAGGCTTACGTTTTGCCAAAGGTGTACTGATAATTGGTGGCGGTATACCGGTGCGCGTTGCCGGGCATTTTTATGGTGCAGTAGGGGTATCTGGTGCTCCGGCAAAGAAAATTACCGGAGATGTCGATCATGATTGCGCCATGAAAGGCATTGATGTAATCAAAGAAGCTATTGAGTTCGCTGAGTGATGCACAACAGGCAACGCCATGTAGCTATTGGCGTTGCCTATATGATGTTCTGTTAAGGTGATACTGGCATCAGGAAGTTATACGTGGTTGTAACACCCGCTGTGATTGAAACATTGGCATCAACGGCGAAATCAAGTACATCATCACTATCGGCACTGTCATTCTCTGCATCACAGGTGAGCGCAGCGGTGTAATCGCCTTGCGGTAAAAAGGCAACCGTGTATTCATAGCCACCAGTCCCTGTCTCAACGACTTTGCCGCTACTGACCGGGTTGTTCTGGGTGGTTGGCATGCTGGAATCAAATGGAATATATACATCGTCCGGGTTCGCATCATGGCCGTCAAACACGTAGACACTGCAACCTGTGATATCCCCACCCAGGTCGGCAATTAAGGTTTCATCCACCGAGCCGGTAAGTTTGCCACTGGCTGCAGTTTTAATCGTACGTAGAGTGGGGCGTAGTATGTAGTCTTTGTTTGCGTTTGTGTTATTCGGCTCGGGTTCGGTGATCGATTTGCGCAGGTCAAAATCAAGCATATAGGCTAGCACGGCATCCGCTTCCACGTTAAAACTGCTGTTGAGCTTGTAACCATTGTTCTCGCAACTGGTGCAGCGCAGGCCATATTGATTCCCAGCGATTTGAATATAGGACTTGTTTAAATCTATCTTCAGGCGTATCCAGCTATAGTGGCCTGCGGGCACATCACTATCGACAAGGCCAGTCCATTGGCCGGCCTGTAGTGTTAGCAGGTCAATGCTATAACCTTTCAACCCGGTGACCGGGTCGTATACGTCTCTTTGAATATCACCACTTTCGTGGTGAAACACCATCTCTTCAAAATAAATGACGACCTTCTCTGCACTATCAACCGGCGCATCGGTGATACCCAGTTGGAGTGTTCCACTACCCTGCGTGTTACCACTACCGCCGCCACAACCGGCAAGTGCGATAGTCATCAATACAAAAACTGCTCGGTAAAATGTGCGAATAATCATCTGAGACACCTCGACCAACATGATCTTTACTAAAATCTGAATTCAATATATTGCCGGTTATACCACCGGTAAGCCCTCTTACACTACTTAACAATATACCATACTATTTGTCATATTTTGTGACTTAACTCAAGGTATACCTGTGCTGTAAATCTGATAAGTAAAAATAGTAAAATCAAATAATCTTCTGATAAATAATGACTATTTTATGTATATAGATCGATAGTACAGGTCAGAAAAAAAATGCAGGATGATGAAAAGCGCTCTATAGTTTGATGGCAAAAAGCGAGGCCAACTGGCATGGACAATAAGAATACCCTTCAAAATTACGGGCGCGTGGCTCGCTGGATACACTGGGCAACAGCATTGTTATTTTTACTTGCCTACTGTGCAGTTTATTATCGTCACTGGTTTACTGAAAAACAAACCCCCGAGAACCTGGTGGCGTTGCAGTTACATTTATCAGCAGGTATCAGTGTCGGTGTGATTGTTGTATTAAGGATTGTATGGCGTATTATGAATGTACAACCCGCTCTGGAGCCGGCAGCGTTATGGCAACAACGCTTGGCACATCTTGCGCATTACCTGTTGTATGCGGTTATGATCCTTATGCCGTTAACTGGTTACATAGGCACAGGCGTGGCCACAGAATTCTTTTACCTGTTCACCATACCCAAATTTGAGGATACCTGGCTGTTCGATGTGTTTGTCTGGGAGTACCTGGGGCTGACCTTTAAGGAATTTGAAGCACCTATCGATTTCTTTCACAAGGAAATCATGGGTGCCTGGCTGGTGTGGATATTGATCGTTGGCCACGCAGCCGCGGCGTTTTACCATCACTTTGCACTAAAAGACCGAACCCTGATCAAGATGACCAAGGGCAGTTAACAAGAGAAACTAATGCAGAACAGGGTTATTACCAAAAACGAGGGCGGCCAGTATCAACGTGTATGAAGTTTGACTTCGGATAGTATCCAACTCCACCAGCACGTAAGTTCAACGCTGCCTGGCGAAGATATTTAAGTTCGACTCCCGGTAAACGAATGTCTGCTGCACGTCCCTGCATATGTAGGCTACGCTTGGCGACGCCACTGGTTGCACTACGCAGCTTGGCATTGGTTTTAGGAGAGCGGTAACCGGAGATGATATGAAAAGTATTCCGTGATTCGACTTTCTGTTGCAATTGAAAAAGCTGATTCAGAAGGCGTTTGTCGATATTCTCGATAGTGCCGGAACGGTGGTCACGCATCAGTTTATTGATTACGGCCAGTTCATCAGGCTGGTATTCACCGTCTGCCCAGAATGTGGCTGTGACCTTTTCACCGGTATGCAGGTTATAGAGCTTGAGGCGACGCTCCTGCGGCAACGCAAGACGGGCAGTAGCCAGGGCGGGCGAACCCAGCACCATCAGGCCTGCCGCGGCACCGTATAGAAATTTTCTACGTGAGTTCATTTTTTAAATATACCAAATAATTCTGTGTAAAAACGCGAACTTGTGCAAATTATAGACAATGATATCGGCACATATTCACTTATATTTAAGGGCTAATATTCCGTTTTTCAAGCTGTAATAGTGCCTGGTCTCGTTTATAAACATCGTCAAAAAAGTAAATTGTGCCATCTTCGCCAACCCAGCTGGTCAGGTAGAGCAGGTATACGGGTGTGCGTTTCGTCAGTTTCAGGCTTTGGGTCTTTTTCGATGCAATAGCCCTGTTTATTGATGTTGTGTTCCATGCCGGCTGGTCAGCTAACAGAAAAGTAGCCAGCTGCACCGGGTTCTCAATACGGATACAGCCAGCACTAAATGCACGCTTATTGCGGTTAAACAGGTATTGTTTGGGTGTGTCATGTAAATAGATATCATGCTTGTTGCTAAAAAGGAATTTTAGATCCCCCAGTGGATTTTTTGGCCCCGGATCCTGGCGAACAACATAAGGGAAATTTTCCATGTTGTATTTTGACCAGTCAGTTTTGACAGGATCGACCTGTATATTATGCGCAACATTACGCAATACATGAATTTTTCGGCGTTTCATGTAGTTCGGGTTGGCCTGTTGTGCGGGTATCAAATCTTCAAAGACAAGTTTGACTGGCACGGTCCAGTAAGGATTAATAACAATGGTATGCATGTTTCCACTAATAACCGGTGTTTGGCGTTGTTCTTTACCAATGACTACCCACATGGTGAAATCGATGCGATTATTGTTAATGGCTGCAAGGTTATAGGCTGCGGTATTGACTACGATATAGCGATTGCCGAGCGAGCGAGGTAACCAGCGCCAGCGCTCCATGTTAATCTTGATCTGCTGAATGCGTTTTTCGATTGGAATGTTTAGGGCATTTCTGGTCGCAGGGCCGACGATGCCATCCATTTTGAGTCCGTGCCTTACCTGGAAGCGTTGTACTGCGAAGCTCAGTTGCTGATCGAAAAAATCATCATGTCGGTTGGCAGAGACAGGGAGTGTACCGTCGATACTTAATCGCTGGCGCAAGATGTGGATATCCGGATGCCACATGCCTGGGCGCAGTATTTGGCCTGCGGGCAAGCTTGGCCAAACTTCATTCTGCGCTATCTTTCTGAGATTGATTAATGCATCACGCAGGCGCTGATAACCAATATGTTTAGGCGCCAAATTTATTAAGCTTTGCTCAAAATCAGCACTATGCAAGGCCTTATTCAATTCTTTTACCATGTCAAACTTTTTAGTTCTGATATGCCATTTTTGTTCATTATCATTCGAATTATCTGGACGATAGCGTCCTCTGCTAACATCAATCGCATAGCGAAAAAAAGCATCGGTCAGGTATATATCCAGCGCAGCCAGTTGATTGAGATTCTCATGGGACCATAGCTGGTTAATGGTTTCGATATGATAGTTCGCAGGTTCAAGGCCTTCCTGGTCAGCGACACGTAAGATCTGGCGCAAATGTATGGCGCGTGAGTGAGGGCCGTACTTTGTCACCCAGACGGGCCGGTATTCACGATCACGGTAATAGTACTCGATAGAACTCCAGTCGAGCATGAGTTCGGTAATAATCGTATCAGGTTCGATTATCTGATTGTGGAGCTCATTGCCCAGTGGATCTGTTATATGGTCCGCCAGCAAGTGATTCTGTGTAACAATCAGCAGAGGCAAGAGCATGGCAATGGCTAGAAGAAAGACTTTATAATAATCACGTAACATAATTACAGGATATCAGGGATTGCATGCATAAATGAGGTCTCGTAATACTATTTAGAGTATAAACTTATTTTTACGATTATTTTAACTATTTGTATTAGGTGATAGCTATTTGATCGCCTTTGCTTATATAGAAAATTGTAGTGTTCTGGTAGAGCAACACGGGTTAGTTCTATAATGCTAAAAAATAATAAAGAACGCATTGTATGCTGAAAAATCTTTATCACTGGATCGATCGGAACATTCTCGAACTGGGTCGCGAAATGCGACTCTCCTTTTTGCCTCCACTCATGGTCTATATGGCCTATGGTATTTCGGGCCTGACGGGCATAGTTGGTACCTTCTTTGTCAAAGATTATCTAGGGCTGTCAGCTGAATTTCTTGCAGCGCTGTTGTTTTGGGCCAACATACCCTGGGCGTTAAAAATGCCGCTGGGGCACCTGGTTGATTTGATATGGCGTTTCAAGTCCATCATGGTTTATATCGGTGCTGGTCTGATCGCCAGTAGTTTACTTATTATGATTGGGTTGCTGTCACAGCCGGATGCAATGCGGGCTTTTATGCCGTTATCCGCATGGTATGTATTAAGCACCTTACTAGCGCCCGTTGGCTATGTCGTACAGGATGTAGTAGCCGATGCCATGACGGTTGAAGCGGTGCCTCGCGTTGATAAAAGTGGCCAACCAATTGATCCAGCGAAAATACGCCTGATGCATACCACGATGCAAACCCTCGGTCGTGTTGCGGTTGTCGGGGGCGGAATCTTTGTTGCATTACTGAATATATACAAATTCAGTGGCGTCGAAACCATGAGTGAGGCAGACAAAGTTCGTGTCTATATCGATATTTTTCAGTTAGCACTACTCATCCCGATGATATCCGTCATTGGTGTCTTGCTCGGAGGGTATATCAAGTTACGCAATGCCCGTCGTCTCAGAGAGCAGGGGCATAGTTGGTCNNCCGCTGCGCGAGGAAATCATTTTTACAGGCTCCATGTTAATTGTCCTGTTCTTAATGACACGCTTGGTTCAGGTGCTGGATAACCATGCGAGGAGAGTTCTGGTTGGCACAGCCATAATTATTTTTGTATACCGTGCCATGCCGTTACCAGGTGCAGGGGAGACGTGGTGGATGATCGATGACCTTAAATTTGATCAGCAGTTTCTTGCCATTCTTTCCGTTATCGCCAGCGGGCTTGCACTATTCGGCATGTTCATCTTCAGAAGATTTATGGCAGAGCGTTCCATTGCCTACGTCATTGGTTTCCTGACAATTATCGGCGGCATACTGTATATACCGAATATCGGTATGTACTACGGACTGCATGAATGGACCTCGGCACATACTGGTGGCGTGGTCGATGCGCGTTTCATTGCCATCGTCGACACGGCAGTCGAATCACCACTGGGCCAGGTCGCCATGATCCCGATGCTGGCCTGGATTGCCAATTCAGCCCCGGCCCATTTGAAAGCAACTTTCTTTGCCGTAATGGCGTCCTTTACCAACCTTGCTCTGTCGCTCAGCCAGCTTGGTACCAAGTATGTTAACCAGATATTCCTGATCACCCGCGAAGTCAGGGACCGCGAGACTGATGCCGTCACGGTGCCGGCAGATTATAGCGAGCTTGGTATGTTGTTAATCACAGTGGCGCTTGTCGGTTTGCTATTTCCGCTATTGGCAATCCTCATTGTAAAAAGGACGCCGTTACGCAGTGCCTGAGAGCCATGTTTCATGCAAGATAGCTTGAGTTTTAAGAATTAGAAGTCATCCAGAAGGTTGCGCAGTCTTTTTTGTAGCGACTCAGGCGCTTTCTGTTTGCCTGAGTTTTTGAGGCGTTCATTAAGCTGGCGTTCCATCTGGGCACGAGAAAAGCAGCTTTTACAGTGTCCCAGGTGATGTTCTATCTTTGCGAGGGTTTCTGAATCCTTTAACTCGCCATTGAGATAAGCGTAGAGATGATCAAACGCCTCCAGGCAATCG
>DJMK01000060.1 GCA_002436485.1 Proteobacteria bacterium UBA6492 | reverse complement strand
TACTCGATCGGTTTTGGTAATCCCGTCTGGAAGAAAAAAGCGGGCGCCGATAATACTGAATATGTAATTGCCGCCTTGCCGCTGGGCGGTTATGTCAAAATGCTCGATGAAAGGGAAGGCGAAGTGCCGGCAAATGAAATACACCGGGCGTTCAATCGGCAGTCGGTGTGGAAGCGTTTTGCGATCGTATTTGCTGGGCCTGCGTTTAATTTTATATTTGCCTTTTTTGCCTACTGGGTGGTTTTTGTGCTGGGCGTAAGCGGAGTCAAACCCATCATTGGCGATGTTTACAAAGATTCACCGGCTGCACAGGCTGGACTCGAAACTGGTATGGAGATCGTTGCTGTCAATAACAAGGCAACGCCGATTTGGGATGCCGTATTTCAGCAAACTATTCTCAAGATGGTAGATAATGAGACGCTGCTCGTTACCGCAAAGGATACCTATGGTAGCCAAAGGCAGTATCGTCTTGACATCAGCCAGCTGGATCTCGACAGGGATACCAAGCAACTTTTTAAGGCCCTGGGTATCAGGCGATACCAACAACCCGTTCCGCCTGTAATTGGTGAAGTGCTTGAAAACAACCCGGCTGCATTAGCCGGGATTCAAAAGGACGACAGGATACTCGCCATTGACAATCAAACTATGGATAGCTGGCAGGATGTGGCTGAATACATCAGTGCAAGACCTGGCGAAAAACTGGTGTTTAAAATTGATCGCACCGGAAACCAGCTATATCTCGAGTTGACCACCGCAGTGGTTGATGCGGATGGTGTCAAAAAAGGCCGCGCCGGGTTTATCAATAAACCAGTCCCGCTGGATGAAAATCTTAAAGCAGTCCATCAGCTTGGCGTCATTGAAGCAATTCCGGATTCGATTCGTAAGACCTGGGATATGAGTATTGTCACACTGAAACTGCTGGGCAAGATTGTAACCGGTGACGTTTCTATCAAGAATATATCCGGGCCATTGAATATTGCTGTGGTTGTTGGTAAATCGGCTGATCTTGGGCTGGTTTATTTTCTAACCGTCGTCGCTATCGTGAGCGTGAGTCTTGGTATTCTGAACCTGCTACCAATTCCAGTGCTCGATGGCGGCCACCTGTTATTCTATGTGGTTGAAATGCTCAAAGGCAGCCCTGTTTCAGAAACAGTTGAAGCAGTTGCGCAACGCGTGGGTATCGCTTTGCTAATGATGTTGATGATGTTGGCACTCTACAATGACATCATGCGGTTTATGTAGCTAATGAAAAAGCTTGTCGTCAGTCTCGCAGTCTTGTTGTGTGTAACCCGCGCACATGCATTTGATTCTTTTACTGTAAAAGACATACGGCTTGAAGGTTTGCAGCGTATTTCAATTGGTACGGTATTTAATTATCTGCCCATAAAAGTTGGCGAGCAAGTCAATGAAGAAGACGCAACCAACGCTGTGCAAGTTCTCTTTAAAACCGGTTTCTTCAAGGATGTCAGGCTGGAGCGCGAAGGAGAGGTGCTGGTTGTGTTCGTTGCAGAACGGCCAGCTATCTCGGAGATAAATATTAATGGTAATGACGAAATTGGCACCGAAGATTTGAAAAAAGCGCTCAAGGATATGGGGCTTGAGCAGGGGCGAGTGTTCGATCGTGTTGTGCTAGAACGGATCGAATATGAACTGAAAAGACAGTATTACAGTCTTGGCAAGTATGGCGTGAAGGTGACTACCGATGTAGAACCGCTGGAGCGAAATCGCATTGCAGTTAACATTAATATCGCCGAAGGCGATGATGCAGAAGTTTATGCCATCAATTTCGTCGTTAACAAGACCTATTCATCAGAACTGTTACAGGAATATTTTATTCTTAGCGAGGCTGGAATGTTCGGTGGTCGCGACAGCTACTCCCGCCAGGTGCTTGCAGGCGATCTCGAATCACTAAGATCCTTTTACATGGATCGAGGGCATATCAATTTCAATATCGATTCCACACAAGTTTCGCTTACGCCAGACAAGCAGGATGTCTATCTAACCATAAATATAACAGAAGGTGAGGTCTATACCGTTCGCGATGTTAAGGTTCTGGGGGATGTAATAATACCGAAAGAGAAACTTGAAAAACTCATCCTGGTCGAAAAAGGACAACTGTTCTCACGCCGTAATGTTACCGACACACGCAAAAATATTACGGACGCGCTGGCTGAAATGGGTTACCCGTTTTCTAATGTCAACGTGGCTCCCGGGGTCGATGAGGATTCACGCTCGGTTGAGCTCACAATATTTGTCGATCCAGGTCGGCGTGTCTATGTCAGACGTATAAATATTTCCGGGAACCTGAAATCTAAAGATGAAGTGGTGCGCAGGGAGCTGCGTCAAAATGAAACGGACTGGTTGTCTACGGAAAATGTCTCGCAATCACAAAAACGGCTCACACGAACTGGCTTCTTCGAGGATGTCTCTGTTGAGACCCCTGCGGTACCTGGTACGCAGGACCTGGTTGATTTGAACCTCAATGTAAAAGAAAAACCGACGGGTAGTTTGACGTTTGGTGTTGGCTACTCGGATACGCAAGGTGCGATTCTGAATTTTGGTATATCTCAGGACAATTTCATGGGCGGCGGCAAGCGTATGTCGTTAAACGTTGACACTAGCAAAGGTTCGGAGTCATACGGTGCCAGTGTGACCGACCCATACTATACTCTCGATGGTATTAGCCGTACGGTAGCAGTTTCAAGAAGACGAGTGGATGCAGCAGATCTGGAGATTTCTAATTACCTGTTAAATACAGATACAGTATTGCTTTCCTATGGTATACCACTGAGTGAACTTTCAAGGCTGAATGGCGGTTTTTCTTTTGAAAACTCTGAGTTAGTGACCAGTGATAACACATCAGATGAAATCAAAGATTACGTGACTAACAACAACGATGGCGATCCTGATTATAACCTGTACAAATTATCAGGGAGTTGGGTCTATGACTCGCGTAATAAGCCATTGATTGCCGAAGAGGGTGCGCGCGTTATCGTTAGTTTTGAGGGTACATTCCCGGGCAGCGACCTGGAATTCTATAAGGTTGGTTTTGATTACACCCAATACTTTACTATTACTGAAGGCTATACTTTCCTTTATAATCTGGAAATGGACTATGGACAGTCATATGGCGATACGACCGAAATTCCACCTTTTGAGCGCTATTATGTCGGTGGAAGCCGTACCTTGCGTGGCTATGAAGCCAATAGCGTGGGCAACCAGCGGGATTCCAATGGCGACCCGCTTGGTGGTGACCGTAGCCTGGTTTCNNAGTGCGTTTATAGACGCGGGTTTTGTCTGGGCGCCGGACGAGAAATTGGATCTTGGCGACTTACGTTATTCCGCTGGTGTATCTTTGATCTGGATTGCACCGATTGGTCTGATGCGTTTTAGTCTTGCTGAGGCATTGAACCCGGAACCAACTGATGAATTGTCTGCATTCCAGTTCACGTTGGGAACATTATTTTAAAGAAGCTGAAGAACGAGCAGGAGTATCAATTGAAACAATCCATTACGTTTATCCTGTGTGTGATTATTATGATGTCATACGGCAGTGTACTGCACGCTGTTGATATCAAGATTGGATTTGTAGATACAACGCGCGTCCTCAAGGAGGCACCGCAGGCGGATACTGCACGCCAGAAACTGGAAAGCGAATTTGCTCCTCGCGATGAAAAAATTGTCGCCATGCAAAACGAACTCAAAAAACTTGATGATCGTCTTAATCGTGATGTGGCACTCATGTCATCCGACACAAGAAATAAGCTGGAGCGCGAATTGATCTCACTGAAGCGCGATATCAAACGAGCCCGTGAAGAATTTACCGAAGATTTTAATATTCGAAGAAATGAAGAACTTTCCAGGCTGCAAAAATTGATTTTCGAAATCACAGTAAAGCTTGCAGAGGAAGATGAATATGACGTGATACTGACTGATAGCGTGCTTTATACCAGCAAGCGTGTTGATGTGACAGAAGCAGTGCTTAGCAGGCTACGCGAAATAAATAAACTGGAACAGCCTCAGTCTGTGCAATAATAAAAAATATAAGGCAGGATTAAGCGAGTGGCCTACACACTTGAACAACTGGCAGAACAGGTAGGTGGCAAAGTCGTAGGCGATGGTAGTTGCCAGATAGAATCTGTTGCCACACTGAAAAATGCTGCAGCAAAACAAATTAGTTTCCTGACCAATTCATTGTATACAGAGCAGCTCGCCAACACCGGCGCGTACGCCGTTATCTTGACAGAAGAGCTGATTGACAAATGCCCTGTTAATGCCCTGGTTGTCAGTAATCCACATGCGGCCTATGCAAAAATTGCAACACTGCTCAGTCCGCCTGCCTATCCCAGGCAGGGACATCACCCTTCTGCAGTCATCGCGCCTGATACCAAGGTACACCCAGATAGTTTTATTGGCCCGAATGTTCATATTGGGCAGAACTGCGTTATCGAGGAAGGTGTATCAATTGGCGCCAATACCGTGATTGGCAATGATTGTTTCGTCGGAAAGGATACGGTGATTCTTGCTAACGTGACAATCGTAGGAAAGACAAGAATCGGCCAGCGTGGTTTGTTCCATCCTGGTGTAGTTATCGGGGCGGATGGTTTTGGGCAGGCATATGACGATGGTGCCTGGCTGAAAGTCCCTCAACTGGGTGGTGTTCGCATCGGTAATGATGTAGAGATCGGAGCAAATACCACGGTAGACTGCGGTGCCATTGAAGATACAGTCATCGAAGAAGGTGTCAAGCTGGATAACCAGATACAGGTTGCACATAATGTACGCATTGGGGCGCATACGGTAATTGCTGCAGCCACCGCCATCGCAGGCAGTGTGACGATCGGCAAACACTGCATGATTGCGGGTGCCGTAGCTATTGCCGGTCATCTTACAATCGCAGATAATGTTGTAATTACGGGTATGTCGATGGTAACCAGCTCAATTGATACACCGGGAAGCAGCTATTCATCAGGCATGAAGGCGATGCCGACACGTGTATGGCACAGGGTGCATGCACGTTTAATGAAGCTGGATGAACTGGCAAAACGTCTTATAAACTTGGAAAAAAATCAACACGATAAATAAAGGGGTTCCAATTGGCTTCGCTTGATATACATGAGATTCTAAAACACTTGCCGCATCGGTACCCATTCCTGTTGATTGATCGTGTGCTTGAATATGTGCCCGAATCACATCTCATTGGCATTAAAAATGTGACCCATAATGAACCTTATTTTCCGGGACACTTTCCACAACGCCCGGTCATGCCTGGCGTATTGATCCTGGAAGCACTGGCACAGGCGACCGGTATACTTGCCTTCAAAACAGTAGACAAAATTCCGGACAAAAACTCACTTTACTATTTTGTTGGTATCGACAACGCGCGCTTCAAACGCCCTGTTGAACCCGGCGATCAATTGCGTCTGGAAGTCGAGTATGTGAAGCGTATGCGAGGTATCTGGAAGTTTAATGGCAAGGCTTCAGTTGATGGTGATGTCGTGTGTTCTGCAGAAATCATGTGCGCGGAGAGAGAAGTGCAATGAGCATCGATGAGCGGGCTGTTATCGACCCAACAGCGCGCATCGGCAACAACGTTACCATTGGCCCATTCAGTATTGTTGGGCCGCATGTCGAAATCGGTGATGACACATGGGTTGGACCGCATGTCGTTATCAATGGCCCGACACGTATTGGCAAGCAAAACCGAATTTTTCAATTTTCCTCTATAGGCGAAATCCCACAAGACAAGAAATTCCATGGCGAGAATTCGACGCTTGAAATCGGTGACCGTAATACAATTCGTGAATATGTAACTATAAATCGTGGAACGGAAGATGGTGGAGGGGTCACCAGGATTGGCAATGATAACTGGTTAATGGCCTATATTCATATCGCACATGATTGCATGGTAGGTGATAACACAATCTTTGCCAACGCAGCCTCACTAGCTGGGCATGTGCGTGTCGAAGATTACGCTATTCTTGGAGGTTTTACCCTGGTGCATCAATTTTGCGCGATTGGCGCATATGCTTTTTGCGGCATGGGTAGCGCTATCAGCAAAGATGTACCTCCCTACGTCATGGTCAATGGCAGCCCTGCACATCCGCATGGTCTCAATATGGAAGGGTTGAAAAGGCGCAAGCTTGATAAGGCGACCATGTCGGCGCTGCGCGAGGCATATAAAATTGTTTACCGTTCTGGCCTGACGACTCAGGAAGCCAAACTACAACTTAAAGAACTGGCTGAACTACACAACGAGGTGGGTCGCATACTGGAATTTCTTAACCAGTCACAACGCGGTATTCTTCGCTGACTTACTGGACATCAAGCATCTTGATAACCAGGCTGGCAATATTATCAATACCGCCCCTCGCGCCGAGCAATGCTTCTGTTTTCAACAAGCCCTGTCTAACCTGTGCATAGTATTCCTTATCCTCAAGCAGCCGATTTACAGTAGGTACGATTTTCTCGGGTGTTGCGTCGTACTGGATAAGCTCCGGGGCAACACGTTTTTCGGCGACAATATTGCATAGCCCAATATGACTAATTTTTAACATTCGATGGACGATGGCGTAAGTCAGAAAAGCGACTTTATTGATGATAACCATCGGTGTGCCGATCAGGGCAATCTCAAGCGTAACCGTACCGGAAACGGTAATAATCACATCACATGCTTGCATAACATCATAAGCACGATCTTTGATGACATTAATCTTCAGATCTGCATACTCTGCTAGTTTATCCTGTATGTCTGCTGTTTCGAGAGTCGGCGCCAACGGCAGTAAAAATTGCATATCATGGTGTTGTTGTTTGAGTTTGCGTGCCGATTCCAGGATAACAGGTAACAGACGATTTATTTCGCTGCGTCGGCTACCGGGAAACAAACCAATTACCGGTTTGGCTGTGTTTAAGCCAAATTCTTTTTGTAATATTGATTTGTCAGCACTGGCCTTGACTTCATCAACAAGCGGGTGGCCGACAAAAGTGACGGGTACATGGTGCTGTAAATAGAATGCCTCTTCAAATGGAAAGACAACTGCCATCATATCCACGCGCGCACGGATTTTCTTGACGCGATACTGGCGCCAGGCCCAAACCTGCGGGCTAATATAGTAAAGCACTTTTATTCCAGCTTGCTTTGCTGTCTTTGCCAGCCGCAAGTTAAACTCGGGATAATCAACCAGGATGAGTAAATCCGGAGGTTCGCGGCGCAATTCGTCCTGCATTTTATGCAGCGCGCCAAAAATAACCTTGCGGTGTTTCCAGATTTCAACAATACCCACTACTGCCAGTTCGCTGGAATCAACCAGAATATCCACACCGGCGGCTTTCATATCAGGACCACCAATGCCGTAAAAATGGCTCTCTTGTTGTTGCGCTTTTACTGCCTTAACCAGCTTGGCTGCATGCAGATCGCCAGAGGCCTCACCGGCTATGATCATCACTCGAGGCACGATATACCTAAAACGCAGACTTGATTGTATTTGTTATCTGGGTGATTTGATCTTCACGCAATTCGGGGAAAACAGGTAAAGACAGGCACTCACTGGCCACTTGTTCCGATACGGGCAAATGTATGCCTGCATATTCGCTGGCGAACACCTTTTGTTTGTGTAGCGGAATAGGGTAGTAAATTGCATTTGCGATATTATTCTCTGCCAGGTTCTTGCTTATCAGGTCCCGTTGTGGAGAAAGAATCGTGTACTGATGGTACACGTGATTGCCGATTCCATCTTCAAAGGGAGGGGTCACAACATCTTTGAGTTGTTCTGAGTACTGCTGTGCGGCAGCATAGCGGTTTTGGTTGAACTCGTCGATATACCTTAATTTAACGCGTAAAATTGCAGCCTGGATTTCATCAAGGCGGCTATTGTAACCAATGATGTCATGGTGATAACGCTGTGCGCTACCATGGTTTCTGAGGATTTTAATTTTCTCAGCCATGGCATCATCATTACTGGTCACCATACCACCGTCACCGTAACATCCAAGATTCTTGCTAGGGAAAAAGCTATGACAGCCCGCCAGCCCGATGCCGCCTGTTACAACGCCATTAATCTTTGCGCCGTAAGACTGTGCGCAATCTTCAATTATGATCAGGTCATGTTTGTCCGCCAGTGTCTGTATCGAAGGCATATCTGCAGGCTGGCCAAACAGGTGGACTGGCAATATGGCTCGCGTCTTTTCATTGATTGCCTTGTCAACAAGCTGTGGATTGATGTTGAACGTTTTGGGATCGATATCCACGAACACCGGTGTGGCGCCGACATACCGAATGGCTTCGGCTGTCGCGATAAAAGTAAAGGTTGAGGTAATTACCTCATCACCCGGACCTATGCCTGCGGCCAACAATGCAAGGTGCAGGGCATCTGTGCCTGATGCGCAACTGATAGCGTGTTTTACGTTAAGATGTACGGCTGCTTCTGTTTCAAATTGCTGAACATTTGGGCCAAGGATAAATTGTGTATTTTCCAGTACTGCTGACAGTTCGCTATCAATCTCGGACTTGAGACTGTGGTACTGGGTTTTCAGGTCGACCATGGGGATCATGCTGTGAATTCCTTTATGTCAGTCTTTTAGCAGGTGTGTGATTTCAATTGCCGTTTTCAGTGCGTTAAGACCGGCATTGCCATCAACCTTGGGTTGTTTGTTATGTTGAATACAATCAAGAAACGATTCAATTTCAGTAAGCAGGGCATCCCCCTGTTCAAAGGCCTGCTCTTCGCTAGTGATATTCGCGACACCTGGATAGAGTTCGCCGGCTCCCTTGCGGTGTACACCGACCTTCTTGTTCTGAAAGTCGATTGTGATATAGGCATCATGCTGGAACAGGCGCATCTTGCGTTCACTTTTCATGCCGGCGCGACTGGCGGTGACATTTGCAACACAACCACTATCAAACTCGATGCGCGCATTAGCAATATCAATTTCGCTGGATAGCACTGCTACGCCCTTGGCATCAATGCGTTTTACCGGTGAGCCAACGATATCCAGAATAATATCGATATCATGAATCATCAGATCGAGAATCACGTTTACATCTGCACCCCGCGGGTTGAATGGTGCGACACGATGAGATTCGATAAACAATGGTGCCTTGAGTATGCTTTCCAGTGAAAGTATTGCAGGGTTGAAACGTTCCAGGTGTCCTATCTGCAGTTTCAGGTTATTTTGGCTGGCCAACTCAACCAGCTCTGTTGCCTGTTCAACCGTGGTAGTCATTGGTTTTTCCAGTAACACGTGTTTACCGGCCAACAAGCATTCGCGCGCTAACGAATGATGTAGCTGGGTAGGTACAACGATGCTGACTGCATCAATGCGTTCCTTTATGGCATCGAAATTATCCACGGCCTCGGTATCAAGTTCTTTGGCGATCTGTTGAGCCGTGTTTAAATTGTTGTCACATACGGCAACCAGTTGTGAGTTGGGAAGCGCTGCGTATTTTTGTGCGTGAAATTTACCGAGGTAACCGACGCCTATCACCGCCGTGCGTACTGGATCCATGCTGTTATATTATTCCAGGCTGTCTAAAGAGCGCCCATTTTAAGCATTCTGAAACGGCTTTGCGAGGTTTCGTGCTGAGTTTTGGCTAGAATCCCGATACAATTTATCCGCATAAATACACAAGCGTAAAGACTGATGCAGACAGAAGTAGAATTGGTGGCTGGAGTAGATGAGGTTGGCAGGGGCCCGCTGGCAGGACCGGTCGTTGCCGCTGCCGTCATACTGGATCCGGCAAGGCCTGTTGAAGGATTAGTCGATTCCAAGGTGATCAGTGAGAAAAAACGCGAAAAACTTGCCGAGATCATCAAGGCAAACGCTATCGCCTGGGCGATAGGGCGTGCTGAGGTGGAAGAAATTGACAGCATCAATATTCTGCAGGCAAGCCTGCTTGCCATGCAGCGTGCAGTCGCGGCACTTGAGCCACAGGCCGAACATGCGTTGATCGATGGCAATCGTTGCCCACAACTTCGCTGCAGCAGTGAAGCCATTATCAAGGGTGATGCCACAGTCCCGGCTATCAGTGCGGCTTCCATTCTTGCCAAGGTAACTCGCGATCGGGAAATGATTACGATGGACAACCTCTATCCTGGTTATGGTCTTGCCCGGCACAAGGGCTATCCGACCAAGGCACATATCGAGGCTATCAGGGAACTGGGGGTCAGTATCATTCATCGTCGCAGTTTTGGCCCGGTCAAAAAGTATCTTTAACCTATTGATATGCAAATAAAAAAAGTCTATGTTATTACCCGGGCAACGATAAATAAAACGCCAGGCGTATCCGGCAACCAAGGAGTATTTTGTACCCGTTAATTCTCAGGTTAGATATCACAGGACAGCCAGTCAGGTGGATACCTTGGCAAGATGCTGTTTGTATCTATGCGCGTGACATGGTGGCCTGGACCGCAGGTGATAATGTATTTTCGTTGCGCGGTGGCGTTTCGCGTTTAACAGGTGAGCAAAGTTCGGTCAGAATTAATTCGATTATTGCCGTGCGCGGCGAAGACAGGCTGGCACATCGGCGTAATATTCCACCGCTTACCAATCGTGAATTGTTTAGGCGCGATCACCACATTTGCCTCTATTGCGGCCGGGAACATCATGATGATGCTCTCACGCGAGACCATGTGAAGCCTATTTCACAAGGTGGCAAGGATCACTGGTCAAATGTTGTCACTGCCTGTCGGCGCTGCAATACCCACAAGGGTGGCCGCACGCCGGAAGAGGCACGAATGCGGTTACTGGCCGTGCCTTATATTCCGAATCTCGCCGAATACCTCTATCTGCGCAATCGCCGCATACTTGCTGACCAGATGGAGTTTCTAAAATCCCAGTTCAAGCAGCAAAAACACCGCTTTCAAATGTAACTTGCTGATTCTAATAATATTTATCAAATTTCTTGACCGAAGTGATTGTCAAGTCTTGCATACGAATCAGATCCGTATATAAAGGGTGTCATGCCGAGGACGTTCATACACCTTCATGTTCACACTGAATATTCACTTGTAGACGGGCTGATTCGAATCAAGCCACTTGCGAAGGCAATAGCCGCAGCGGGGATGCCCGCAGTCGCAGTGACAGACCAAAGCAACCTGTTCGCCATGGTGAAATTTTACCGTGCCGCCATGGCGGCAGGCGTTAAGCCAATCATCGGCGTTGATCTATGGGTACACAACCCAGGCAGTAGCCAGTCATCCGCGAGTCGTCTGGTCCTACTGTGTCAGAATACGGTTGGTTATCACAACCTGACCGAATTGATTTCACGATCCTATCTTGAGGGCCAGCACCATGGCCGGCCCATGGTGGAACAGGANNCAGCACTTACTCAACAACCGTCTCGATGACGCACAACAGAGTTGTGACTTCTGGCAGAAACATTTTCCGGATCGTTTTTACCTTGAGTTACAACGTACCGGCCGTCATGGGGAAGCAGCCTATATCGAGCACGCTGTTGAACTGGCTATACAACAGCAACTGCCTGTCGTGGCAACCAACGATACACACTTTATTAACCATGATGATTACGAGGCGCACGAAGCCAGAGTCTGTATCACCGAAGGTCGCACGCTGGATGATCCACGACGACCGCGTCGCTTTAGCGATCAACAGTATTTACGCAGCTCTGAAGAAATGATTGCACTGTTCGATGATTTGCCGGAAGCCATCGAAAACAGCGTGGAGATCGCAAAACGCTGTAACCTTGAACTCACGCTGGGCAAAAACGTGTTACCGGATTATCCAGTCCCCAAAGGCATGAGCGTTGAAGACTACCTTGCCAGTGAAGCCCGTAACGGTCTCAAGCACCGATTGGTGACATTGGCGGCAATGTCCCCTGAGATTGAAGAAAGAAAACAGGAATACCAGCAACGGCTTGAAATGGAGCTGGATGTCATCAACAAGATGGGATTTCCGGGTTACTTTCTGATTGTCGCTGACTTTATTCGTTGGGCAAAAGAAAACGGCATTCCCGTCGGTCCAGGCCGCGGATCCGGCGCAGGATCGATAGTGGCTTATGCTCTAACGATTACTGATCTGGATCCGATTCAATACGATCTACTGTTCGAGCGCTTTTTGAACCCGGAGCGTGTATCCATGCCTGACTTTGATGTCGACTTTTGTATGGAGAATCGTGACAGGGTCATCGAGTATGTCGCAGAGCGGTACGGGCGTGAAAAAGTTTCGCAAATCATTACCTATGGCAGTATGGCTGCCAAGGCCGTGGTGCGTGATGTGGGTCGCGTGCTTGGACATCCCTATGGGTTTGTTGATCGTATTGCCAAACTGATTCCATTCGAGATCGGGATTACCCTCGATAAGGCACTGGACCAGGAAGATGCGTTAAGTGATTTGTACCAGCAAGATGAAGAGGTGCGCGCTATTATCGATCTTGCGCGCAGTCTTGAAGGCCTGGCACGAAATGCCGGTAAACATGCTGGTGGCGTGGTCATAGCACCTTCCAGGCTCACTGACTTTACTCCGCTGTACTGCGAACAGGGTGGTAACAGCATTGTTACCCAGTTTGATAAGGATGATGTCGAAGCAGTAGGCTTGGTCAAGTTCGATTTCCTTGGTCTGCGCACACTGACGATCATTAACTGGGCGGTACAGGAGGTAAATCGACGGCAACAGAAACTCGGTAGCGAACCGGTAGTGATCGAAAAAATTCCAATGAACGATGAAACCGCCTTCACGCTATTAAAGAACTGCGCGACCACAGCGGTGTTCCAGCTTGAATCGCGCGGTATGAAGGATCTTATTAAACGCCTGCAACCGGATAACTTTGAAGACATCGTTGCGCTGGTGGCACTGTTTCGACCGGGACCATTGCAATCTGGCATGGTGGATGATTTTATTAACCGAAAACATGGGCGTGCCAAGGTTGAATACCCACACCCTGCACTCGAAGCCATTCTTAAACCGACCTATGGTGTCATCCTGTACCAGGAGCAGGTCATGCAAATCGCGCAGGTATTGGCCGGATATAGCCTGGGCGGTGCGGACCTGTTACGCCGCGCCATGGGTAAAAAGAAACCGGAAGAGATGGCGAAGCAGCGCAGCATTTTTGTTGACGGCGCAAAAGCCAATAATGTTGATGAGAAAGTTGCGACTTATATTTTTGACCTGATGGAGAAATTCGCAGGTTATGGTTTTAACAAGTCCCACTCCGCGGCCTATGCGCTGGTTTCCTACCAGACTGCCTGGCTAAAGGCCCATTATCCGGCAGAATTTATGTCAGCCGTGTTATCTGCAGATATGGATAACACTGACAAGGTAGTCAGCCTTATTGATGAATGTCGTGACATGCAATTACATGTCGAGCCTCCCAATATCAATCTTTGCGAATACCGTTTTACAGTTACAGATGACAAAACCGTAGTTTACGGTCTGGGCGCTATTAAAGGCGTTGGCGAGGCAGCAATTGAAACGCTTATTACAGAACGCAAACAGAATGGTGCATTTGGCGATCTATTTGATCTTTGTCAACGCGTGGATTTAAGAAAAGTCAATCGACGTACCATGGAAGCGCTGATCATGTCAGGAGCACTGGATGTGTTTGGACAGACACGCGCCACACTCATGGCGACCTTGCCCGCCGCGTTACAGATTGCTGAACAACATACGCGCAACCTGAGCGTCGGACAGAATGATATGTTTGGTATGGTTAGCCAGGTAGAAACCGGTCCGGGCAGTTACCATGATTTACCTGAGTGGGATGATGAGCAACGCCTTGCCTGTGAAAAACAAACGCTCGGTCTTTATCTTACCGGACATCCCATTGAACGTTATGTTGACGAGTTAACGCGGTTTGTCAGCTCCCGTATCGTTAATTTGAAACCGACTTATGACCAGACTGTTGTCGTAGCCGGTTTGATTATCGCTATTCGTACCATGAATACGCGCCGTGGCGATAAAATGGCATTTATCACCATCGATGATCGCAGTGCACGCATTGAGCTGGCCGTGTTCTCCGATGCCTATGTGCGTTACCAGGATGTCTTGACCAAGGACAGGATCATTATTGTTGAAGGTGAAGTCAGCGTGGATGAATACTCCGGTGGTTATCGAATGAGTGCACGTGCCATTTATGATGTCGAACAGGCTCGTGAACACTTTGCCAAGCGGCTTCAAGTGAGTGTGGAGGAGCAAAATGCGTCCAACGGATTTGTTCCGGCATTACAGCATGTGCTGCAACCATTTAGAGAAGGTGTTTGTCCGGTGGTGATCAATTATCGCCGTCAGGATGCCCGCGCACAAATACCGCTGGGCCAGGACTGGCGGGTGCATCCTACCGACGAGCTGTTGCACCGGCTGCGCGAATTGGCCGGGGAACAGGACGTAGAAGTAATCTATTGATATAATAAATAAAATTATCTTTAAGAACATGGATTTGTATTATGAACCTGAACTTTCTTGATTTTGAACAACCCATTGCCGAACTCGAGGCCAAGATCGAGGAGCTACGCTATGTGGGTTCAGATAATGAAATCAACATCGGTGAGGAAATTACCCGCCTGCAGACCAAGAGCAGGGACCTGACCAAATCCATATTTGCAAACCTTAAGGCTGCGCAAATTGCTCAGCTGGCCCGTCATCCGCAGCGTCCTTATTTCATGGACTACGTGGAACGTATTTTTACTCATTTCGAAGAGCTGCATGGCGATCGTGCTTTTGCAGATGACAAGGCAATCATGGGCGGTATGGCAAGGTTGGACGGCACGCCAGTGATGATCATTGGTCATCAAAAAGGGCGTGATACACGCGAAAAAGTCCAGCGTAATTTTGGTATGCCGCGCCCCGAGGGCTATCGCAAGGCATTACGTCTGATGGAAATGGCTGAAAGATTCAAGCTGCCTATTCTCACGTTTGTCGATACACCGGGTGCTTATCCAGGTGTGGGCGCAGAAGAGCGCGGTCAAAGTGAAGCAATTGCGCGCAATCTTTTCGTCATGTCAAAACTCAATACGCCGATTATCAGCACGGTCATTGGTGAGGGCGGTTCAGGTGGCGCATTGGCCATCGGTGTGTGCGATCGACTGCTGATGTTGCAATACAGTACGTACTCCGTTATTTCGCCGGAAGGTTGTGCATCTATTTTGTGGAAGAGCGCTGAAAAGGCGCCTGAAGCTGCTGAGTCCATGGGTTTAACGGCAGATCGGCTAAAAGAACTTGGCCTGGTTGATACGATCGTTGAAGAGCCGCTGGGTGGTGCACATCGTGATGTTGATGCGATGGCAAATAATGTCAAGGCTGCGCTGGTTGAAACCCTGGATTATCTTCAATCGTTACCGCGTGACAAACTGCTGGAGTCACGTTATGAACGCCTGATGAGTTTTGGTAATTACTCGGAATAAAATTACCCTCGGCTACCAATTGTTCCGTGCAACTGATTGCACTGAAACTGTTTTCCCATGACGTTCAGTCCCGAATTAATTCTTGCGCAACTGAAAAACCTGCCTCTGCCGCAACGCTATTGTGTTGCGTTCAGTGGTGGTTGTGATTCGCATGTCTTGCTCTGGTCCTTGTCAGCTATCAGGCAGGAACTTGCATGTTCCAACCTGCATGCCATTCACATTAATCATGGGTTACATTCACAGGCAAATGAATGGGAAACGCATTGCATCGATGTTTGCAAGTCGCTTGACGTTACGGTTGAAACATGCCGCGTTAAGATCGATATCCCGAAAGGGCATAGTCTAGAGGCGCAGGCGCGCGATGCACGTTATGACGCATTTCAACGACTCATGCGCCCGGGCGATATGTTGTTGCTTGCGCACCATCAGGACGACCAGGCTGAAACATTAATGTTGCAGTTGATTCGTGGTGCCGGTGTCCACGGCCTCGCTGCCATGCCTGTGTTGACTGACTTTGCCGAAGGCTGGTTGGCTAGGCCCATGTTGAATGTGCCACGTAAACAAATCATTTCGTTTGCCCGACAACAGACACTGAGCTGGGTTGAAGATCCATCAAATCGTGAAATGGCGTTTGATCGTAACTATCTTCGGCACACAGTTATGCCAATGTTGACTGAACGTTGGCCTGCAGCCTCAACTACGCTGGCGCGAGCCGCACAGCACCAGGCAGAAGCAGCCTCGTTGCTGAACTCGCTTGCGCATGATGATTTACACCGCCTATCTCTTCCGGAGCCCGGCCAACTTGAAATGCCTGGTCTGCTTGAGTTGCCACGCGCACGCCAGGCCAATGTCTTGCGATACTGGATCAGGGATATTTGCGGTTATCCATTACCGAACACAGGCCAACTGGATCGCATTTTGAGCGACGTTCTTTATGCCGGTCAGGACAAATCACCGATCGTAAACTGGCAGGATGTTGAAATACGCCGATATCGTAATCGGCTTTATCTTGGCAAATCCTTGGCAGTTCATGATGTCGACTGGCAGGCCAGTTGGACGGCAGATAGTCAGCTTTCCTTACCGGTTGGTGGTAAGTTAATCACGCAAGAACGTGAAGGTCGTGGTATTCACAAGGATTGTCTGGCATCCGGTATTACGGTCAGGTTTCGGCGCGGTGGCGAGATTTGCAGACCAGCTGGCCGAGGCCACCATCATGAGCTGAGAAAGCTATTCCAGGAGTGGGGCGTTCCGCCATGGCAGCGCGACCGTATTCCACTGATCTATGCTGGCGATGAGCTTGTGCAGGTTGTGGGTTACACAAGTTGTGCGCCATTTGCGGTCAAACCTGGCGAAACAGGTGTTGAATTCACAATTCAGCACAGAGAGAGCCAGAATCAGCATTGAAACAGAGCCCAAAAACAAGGACAATAGTACGGGCTGCACACCGATATTTGTCAAACCTGGCGTGTTGGCCCACTGGAGCAGCGGCAAAGCAGGTTTATGACGAAATTTGTATTTATCACAGGTGGTGTAGTTTCCTCATTGGGGAAGGGTATCGCCTCCGCTTCGCTTGCAGCCCTGCTTGAAGCCCGCGGCATCAAAGTCACCCTTCTCAAGCTCGATCCTTACATTAACGTCGATCCCGGTACCATGAGTCCTTTTCAGCATGGCGAGGTGTTCGTGACCGAAGACGGCGCAGAAACAGACCTGGATCTGGGTCACTATGAACGTTTCGTGCGCACTACCATGACACAGAAAAATAATTTCACCACGGGTCGTATCTACGAGAATGTGATTAACAAAGAACGACGCGGTGATTACCTTGGCGCAACAGTACAGGTCATCCCCCACATTACTGACGAGATCAAATACTGCGTCGAGCAGGGAGCTGATGATGCCGATGTCGCGATGGTTGAAATCGGCGGCACGGTGGGTGACATCGAATCACTGCCATTTCTGGAAACCATTCGCCAGATGGGCGTGGAAAAAGGCCACGACAACGTGTTGTACATGCATCTGACCCTGCTACCCTATATTCCAACGGCAGGTGAAATCAAAACAAAACCAACACAACACTCGGTAAAAGAACTGCGTTCCATTGGTATACAACCCGATATTCTTTTGTGCCGTTCAGATCGCCCGATTCCGGAAGATGAAAAACGCAAGATTGCACTGTTTACCAACGTTGAGTCGCGCGCTGTTATCGAATGCCTTGACGTAAACAGCATTTACAAGATTCCCGGCCTGTTACACAAGCAGGGACTGGATGATATTGTTGTTGAGAAACTCAGAATTGATGCGCCCACGGCCAATTTGACCGAATGGGATGCCTTTGTCGAAGCGCTGGAACACCCGACTGGCCAGGTCACCGTGGCGATGGTCGGTAAATACATGGACCTGACAGAATCCTACAAGTCATTGTCAGAGTCGCTGATTCATGCCGGCGTGCATACGCACACCAAGGTGAATATCAAGTACGTCGACTCGGAACAGATTGAGCGAGAGGGCACAACCTGTCTCGAAGGTGTGGACGCGGTTCTGGTGCCCGGCGGATTTGGTGAACGTGGTATCGAAGGAAAGATAAAGGCGGTTCAGTATGCACGTGAAAACGGCGTGCCTTAT
>DJMK01000030.1 GCA_002436485.1 Proteobacteria bacterium UBA6492 | reverse complement strand
AGCCTGGCAGGCCGATCGTTTTGATCGAGAGAAAAAATCCCCCATATGGCTGGGCTATCCCCGGCGGGTTTGTGGATATCGGTGAAACACTGGAAAATGCCGCGGTTCGAGAAGCCAGGGAAGAAACATCTCTGGATGTCGAGTTGAAAGCCCTGCTGGGAATTTACTCCAATCCGAAACGTGATCCCCGCGGCCATACGGTTACCGCTATTTATGTTGCGCACTCAACCGGGGTGCCGGTTGCAGCAGATGATGCAAAAAATGTCGGTACGTTTAGCCTGGATGCATTGCCAGCACCACTGGCTTTTGATCATGCGCTGGTACTGGAAGATTATCGTCGTTATCGTGAGACAGGTGCGATTGCACCTTTACGTTTGAAGTGAACACAAAAGGAAACAGTTAAATGGCCACAGTTGAACTGGACAACAGCAATATTGTAGATACTGTAAATAACAATGATGTCGTGATTATTGACTTCTGGGCACCCTGGTGTGGACCGTGCCAGTCGTTCGGACCTGTATATGAAGAGGTATCGGAACAGCATGACGACATTGTGTTTGCCAAGGTGAACACGGAACAACAGCAGGATATCGCGGCACAATTCAATATTCGTTCTATTCCGACATTAATGGTATTTCGCGAACAGATCATCCTTTACTCGGAGGCGGGTGCCTTGCCCAAGCAGGGGTTGCAACAACTGATCGAGCAGGTAAAAGGCATTGATATGGAGGAAGTACGCAAGTCGATTGAACAAAACGAGGCACAATAAACTGCCTCGATACAGTGGAGTTAGTCGTCAATCAGGCCAGCAAAAGGTATAACGTCTACTTCACTGCCAGCTTCAACATCGCCAGAGGCAGCGGGTAGCATAACAAAACAGTTTGCGTGGCTCATACCGCTCAGAATATGCGATGCCTGCATACCGGTACAGTTGACCGTAGGCTGCCCATTATTATTTGTCACGATAGCGCGCTGGAAATCAGTGCGCCCTGGATGTTTTTTGATCCTGTCATTGGTTATAGCGCGGTAGACCAGTAGTGGTTGCAGCTGTTGCCCCATCATGCGACGCAATGCAGGCAGCGCAAACAGATAAAAGGTGGCCATCACCGATACCGGGTTACCGGGCAGGCCGAGAAAAACCGCGTTGTTGACCTTACCAAATGCCAGGGGCTTACCGGGTTTCATGGCGATCTTCCAGAAATCGACCTGGCCGAGTTTTTCCAGTGTCAACTTCACATAGTCGGCTTCACCGACTGACACGCCGCCAGAAGTAATGATGACATCGGCCATGCTTGACGCATCGTGGAAGGCCTTTTCAATCGCAGCTTTATCATCAGGGATTACTCCCATGTCAATGAGCTCCACACCCAGCTGGTGTAACATGCCGTATAGCGTGTAGCGGTTACTGTCATAAATCTGACCTTCCTGCAGAATTTCACCAACCGCTCTGAGTTCATCACCGGTGGAAAAGAAGGCAACGCGCAGCTTTCTCTTTACGTTCACCTCGGCAATACCCAGCGAAGCGAGCAGGCCAAGTTCTGCGGCAGCAATCAACTTGCCGCTTACAAGTACACTTTCACCTTCTGCAATATCTTCACCGGGGTGGCGCACGTTCTGACCAGCGCGGTGTCCGCTATTGATTGTGATGTGGTTGTCGTTACGGGTGACATGTTCCTGCATGATCACGGTATTTGCACCACCAGGCATTTTGGCGCCGGTCATGATGCGAACACACTGACCGGCTGAAACCTCGCCATTAAACGGTTCGCCCGCAAAAGAGGTACCAATGATTTCCAGTTGTGTATCACCCTGTACTGGGAGGTCGGAACCGACAACTGCATACCCATCCATTGCCGAGTTGGCATAAGGTGGAACATTTAGTGGTGATATCACATCCTCGTCAAGCACGCGTCCCTGGGCGGCACGTATAGCAAGTCGTTCACGACCTGTTACTGGCTGAACGAAATCAATGATGCGTTGGCGTGCTTCGTCAAAACTTAGCAGGCCGGCAAGTTGTTCATCGCAACCGGGATTTTTTGCGGGATTAGACATTGTGTTAATTACGTTTACTTAAACTGTTCCGGCATTATGCCGAAACCAGGTGGCATTATTCCAGTATCTCTGTCTGGATAAAAGTAGCGATCTGTTGCGGGTTATTGAGATCGAGTACAGGAATTTTAATTTGAACGTTTAATGGTGCATCGCTTGCCAGTGCAATGATGCTCTCATCATCGAGACATAGCAAAGGTTTCCGTAATGCTGACCGATGCAGCTCGATCCTGGGGAAAGGCACATGCCGAAAACCCTCGACCAGGATAATATCCAGCATAGTTTGGTCCAGCTTGGTAACCAGATCTGCAAGTTGTGGTTCTGTATCCTGTTCGTATTCCCTGATCAGCGCCATTCTGCTGGCAGAGGCGATAAGCATCTGTTGTGCGCCGGCCTTGCGTAACTCGTAACTGTCCTTGCCAGGGTAATCAATTTCGAATTTATGGTGTGCATGTTTGATAACACCGATGCGAATATCCTGCTCGCGCAGCAGGGGAATAAGGCGGGTCAGCAGGGTTGTTTTACCGGTGCCACTGAACGCGGCAAAACCAAGTACCGGGATTTTATTGTTTAATGTCATGCGCGTTCTCGTATTGCTCCAGTTGCTCGAGTGTATTGATATTCACGAAGTATTCACTGGCATCAGAGAAATCCACTTCCGTTACCGCATGCGCAGCAAGGAAGCGGTGCACTGCCAATTGCTTGTTGCGAATTGCAGCTTGTAATTCGGTTAACAAACTCTTGTGTATCAGGCAAAAGCCCGATTGTTGCCGAATGCCGTCATGCGCCACACATAGATGGTTTTCATAGCCAGCCCTTTGCATACGGGCGACATAGTCTGCAGGTATGTTTGGTGTATCGCATGGTACGGTCAGCAACCAGTCGGTTGCCATTCGAGACATTACGCTGTAGATACCGGCAAGTGGGCCAGCAAACCCGGGTATCTCATCGGCAATAATCGGGCAGTTGAACTGGGCATACTGATCAAGTTCGTCATTCGCACTGATAACGATATTCTGAATTTGTGGCTGCAGTCTTTGTAGCACATGCTGAATCATGGGCTGTCCTGCAAGTATTACTAACCCCTTATTGCTACCATGCATGCGCAGACTGCGGCCACCCGCAAGAATAACAGCAGTAATATTGTCAGTGGATAGATTCATTTATGGAAGTTGCCTGTCATCCTGCTTCATGTTGTTGCAATGCCCATTGTACATGCTCTTTTATCAACGCAGAGGGTGAGTCCAGCTTATCTTTTAACGCAGTAATAATGTCCTCCGTTGTTGTTGCATTCCCCAGTGCTACGGCGATGTTGCGTTGCCAGCACTCATAACCAATCCTGCGAATTGCCGATCCTTCCATTTTGGCAAGAAATGTTTTTTCATCCCATGCAAATAGCTCCAATAGTGTTTTGTTATCCAGTACATGGCGTGGTTGAAAATCCTGTTCTGGTGTGGCGTTAGAAAACCGGTTCCATGGACAAACCAACTGGCAATCATCACAGCCATATATACGGTTACCTATAAAAGGCCGCAGCTGTTCCGGAATACTGTCGCGTAGCTCAATGGTGAGATAGGAAATGCACAACCTGGCATCAACAACGTATGGTGCTACGATGGCATTGGTTGGACAGGCATCCATGCAGGCGCTGCAAGTGCCGCAGTGATCATCGGATACCTGTTGGTTAGTGTTTAATGGCAAGTCGGTATAGATTTCCCCCAGGAAAAACCAGGAACCAGCATTTCGATTGATGAGGTTGGTATGTTTGCCAATCCAGCCAAGGCCGGATTTTTCCGCCAGTGGTTTTTCAAGAATAGGTGCGCTGTCAACAAATACACGGTAACCAAACTGGCCAACCACTTTTCGTATTTTATCCGCCAGCTTTTGCAGGCGCTGGCGCATCAGCTTGTGATAATCACGACCGAGCGCATAACGAGAGATATAAGCGGCTTGCGGGTTTTGCAGAATACTCAAAGCATCAGCTGAATGATCGGGCCAGTAGTCCATGCGTACACTGATCACCCTTATGGTACCCGGTTGAAGTTCGGCCGGGCGTGAGCGCTTGTAGCCATGTTCAGCCATCCATTGCATCTCACCATGGTAATTCTTATCCAGCCAGCTAAACAAACGGGTTTCAGCTTCCGATAAGTTGGTATCGCTAATCCCGACTTGCTGGAAACCAAGCTGTTGACCCCAGAGTAAAATCTGTTCAGTCAGTTTTTCCGAATCATATTCAGACATGAAGTTAATACAAGACCAATAAACAGTTATGATAAGCCAATGAACAGTTTGCCAACCAGATTGTACCGTGCCGAGCAGGTACGTGCGCTTGATCACTATACCATTCACGAGGTCGGTATTTCCGGCACAGTGTTGATGGAGCGCGCCGGCGCGGCAGCGTTTGAGCTACTCCGGCAAATATGGCCAAATGCAGCATCCGTCGGTGTTGTCTGTGGCACGGGTAATAACGGTGGCGACGGTTACGTGGTGGCCCGGCTTGCCAGGGAAGCAGGCATGGCAGTCACCTTGTTTCAACTTGGTGACATCAACCATGTTGAAGGGGATGCCTTGGCTGCCTCGCAGCGTCTAAACAGTGTGGACATAACCCCGGTACCTTTTGAGCCGGCCTTGCTGGCCAATCATGATGTACTGGTTGATGCGTTACTCGGTACCGGAATACAGGGTAAGGTGGAAGGTGAAAAACACGGTTGCATACTTTCAATGAATGCCAGCAACAAGCCGGTATTGTCACTGGATATTCCGTCAGGCCTGAATCCTGATACCGGGCAGGCAGAAGGCATTGCTGTCAGGGCAGCAGCCACCATCAGTTTTATTGGACTCAAACGCGGCCTGCTCACCGGTGATGGTGCAGGCTATTGTGGCGAGTTGCATTTTAACGATCTAAGTGTGCCGCTTATCGTATTTGATCAGCAGGAAGCCGAGGTTGAGCGAATCGATTATCAGCAGCTCAAGCACATTCTGAAACCGCGTTTGCGTAATACCCATAAGGCTCATTATGGTCATGTTTTCGTGATTGGTGGTGAGCATGGCTATACCGGTGCGGTTCGCATGGCCGGTGAGGCGGCACTGCGTGTTGGCGCAGGCCTGGTGAGTATCGGCACGCGTAAGGAACATGCGGCGATGCTGAATACGTCCCGCCCGGAATTAATGGTGCATGGTGTCGACAATGACAGCGAGTTTAATCGGCTCGCAGAACGCGCCTCGATTATCGCCATTGGTCCGGGGCTCGGACAGAGTGATTGGGCAAAAAGACTGTTGGGCTATGCCTATGATTCTGGTTTGCCGATAGTCATCGATGCCGATGCACTTAACCTGCTATCACTGATGCCCCGCAAACGCGACAACTGGGTCCTCACCCCTCATGAGGGTGAGGCTGCTCGAATGCTTGGCCAGTCAACACACGAAGTCAGGGCAGACCGGTTCAGGACGGTGACGGAGCTGCAGGAAAACTATGGAGGTGTTGCCATTCTCAAGGGTGCTGGCACCCTGATATGTGGCCCGGAGAACAAACTTTACCTTTGTAACGAAGGAAATCCTGGCATGGCCTCCGGTGGCATGGGGGATGTACTGACGGGGATCATTGCCGGCCTGATTGCCCAGGGCATTGGATTGACCGATGCCGCAAGGCTGGGGGTCTGCCTGCACGGTGCGGCTGCAGATGCCAATGCCCAGCTCGCTGGCATGCGTGGCATGCTGGCCACTGACCTGATGCCAGGTGTACGCCGACTCGCTAATCCCTGAAATTTCTATGGACGAGACATTTTCATTCTACCTGGAGGATGAGCAGGCGACCGAGCGCCTCGGCAGGGTTCTGGCAGAGCAACGTCCGCCATCAGCAGTGATTTACCTGATGGGTGACCTGGGGGCTGGCAAAACGACCTTTAGCCGCGGCTTCATTCAGGCCTGCGGTCACCAGGGGGTGGTCAAAAGCCCGACCTACACCCTGATCGAGCCCTATATGCTCAGCCAGCAAACGATATATCATCTTGATTTATATCGTCTTTCTGATCCCGAAGAGCTGGAATACCTGGGTATGGATCTGCTAACCCAGCCTGAAACCATCAGCCTGGTTGAGTGGCCCGAACGGGGTGTACCCAGTCTGCCGCCCGCCGACCTGACACTGGCATTGAAACACCAGCAAACCGGTCGGCAAGCCACACTCACAGCCCACACGCCCTTGGCATCGCGGTGGTTAACCAAAGTAAAGTCCCACCTTGATTAAATATCTGAGCATTCAGTTTAAGATCATCATCTATCTATATAAAAAATATAGTAATTTTTCTTGAAATTATCGCCAAGTTGTGCACAATTATTAAGGTAGTTCAAAAAGGGGGTGCACGCGATGCGTCGCATGTGGTTGCGCAGTTGGTTGATTGTCACACTACTGAGCCTGGTCTCGGCCGTTCAGGCCGTCACGGTCAATGGTGTGCGTATGTGGCCTGCTCCTGATCATACCCGCCTGGTGTTTGATCTCGATGCTCCTGTCCAACATAGCCTGTTCACTCTGCGCTCACCTGATCGCATTGTGATTGATATGAAATACACCGAGTTCCAGGCCAGCCTACCGGCCCTGGAACAGGCTTCGTTTATCAAAGAGATTCGTTATGCGCGTCGTGGCGGCGATGACCTGCGTATCGTGCTTGACCTGAATCGGGCAGTAAAACCCAAGAGTTTTGTGCTCAAGCCGCATCGCGAATATGGCCACCGTTTGGTGGTCGACCTGGAAGATGCGCAGGGCAAGGCACGCAAACCGATTCGTCGCGATTCGGAAATCGATGGAAAGCCACGTGACGTGATTATTGCGATCGATGCCGGTCACGGCGGTGAAGACCCCGGGGCAATTGGCCGACGTGGCACACGCGAAAAGGATGTGGTGCTGGCCATTGCACGTAAACTAAAGACCAAGATTAATCGCCAGCATGGCATGAAAGCAGTCCTGATTCGTGATGGTGATTACTTTATTCCCTTACGCAAGCGCGTAGAGAAAGCACGTGATCTAAGAGCCGACCTGTTTATTTCAATCCACGCAGATGCATTTCATAACCGCCATGCCAAGGGCTCATCGGTTTACGTGCTGTCTGAAAACGGCGCCAGTTCGGAAGTGGCCAGCATTCTGGCAGAATCGGAAAACAATTCGGACCTGATTGGTGGTGTCAGCCTGGATGACAAGGATGATCTGTTAAAATTGGTACTGGTTGACATGGTGAAAAACTCCACCATGGAAGAAAGTCATGACGTCGCTTCGCATATTCTCAAGGATTTGCGCCATGTGAACCGTTTGCACAAACACAGGGTTGAGCAGGCGGGTTTTCGTGTCCTCAAGGCGCCGGATATTCCCTCGGTGCTGGTTGAAACGGCATTTATTTCCAACCCGCGTGAAGAAAAGAATCTGCGTAGCAGAAACCATCAGCAAAAGTTGGCGGACGCTATCTTTAAAGGCACCATCAAATATTTCAAAGGAAACCCACCGCCAGGAACCTTGTTGGCTATAAAAGATCACGAACACCGCATCTTGCGTGGCGATACCTTGCTGGCACTGGCACAGCAATACCAGGTTCCGGTATCTGATATCAAACGCGCCAACAAACTGAAAGGCGATCTGTTACAGATAGGTGACGTTATTCGTATTCCACGAAATCTCACCAATGATTCCTGACGCGTCTTGCAAGCACTAGCATAGCCATCAAATCGATTTTGGCCGGATTTAACGATACACTTGCGTAATGCAAGAGGGTCTTAAATCGCGCGCCATACAGTTCCTTCCCGACCAACTGGCAAACCAGATCGCTGCCGGCGAAGTTATTGAGCGTCCTGCTTCTGTGGTAAAGGAGCTACTGGAAAACGCGCTCGATGCGGGTGCGACGCGCATTGATATCGAATTATTGTCCGGTGGCATGGAAGGCATTCGTGTCACTGACAATGGAGCTGGCATCGTTTCAACTGAATTACCGTTAGCTGTTAGTCGCCATGCCACCAGTAAAATTAGCGTACTTGATGATCTGCTGTCATTGACCAGCCTGGGATTTCGTGGCGAGGCACTGGCGAGCATCTGTTCGGTTAGCAAATGGGAAATCACTTCGCGGCAGCGCGAACAGGCATCAGCAGGCCGCATCAGCTATGAAACGGGTGATCAAGTCAGGCAGGATAACCATCCCGCGGGCACCACGGTGGCCATCAGAAAACTTTTTTACAATACTCCGGCACGCCGAAAATTTCTAAAGGCAGAACGTACTGAGTTCAGACACTGTGATGACATGATTCGTCGCATGGCGCTTGCCCGTTTCGACGTGGGTTTTTATGTCAGGCACAACGGCCGGCAGGTACATCGTTTGCCTGTCGTTAACGATGACATCGGCCAGACGCGGCGAGTTGCAAAACTGTGCGGCGAAAATTTTATTCATAATGCGCTGGTGATAGACATACCGCGTAGTGATATACGGCTGTGGGGCTGGATCAGCAAGTCTGAATTTTCACGTCAGCAGACTGATTTACAATACTTTTATATTAACGGACGAGTGATTCGTGACCGAGTGGTAAATCACGCAATCCGTGTCGCTTATCAGGACAAGCTGCCGCCTGGCAGGCATGCAGCTTACGTGCTACATCTCGAAATAGCTCCGGCACTGGTGGATATCAATGTACATCCGGCCAAATACGAAGTGCGATTTAGCGAAACCAGGCTGGTGCATGATTTCATTACGCGTTCACTGAAAGAAGCGCTGGCGCAATCAGGACAGTTACCAGGAACAGTCCATGCGTACCGCAAAGATGATTCAGCAGCCCAGTACGGTGTTATTCGGGAAGTCGATAGTGCCTATCAGCAAGTTGGCCAGGCTGCGTACCAGCAAGGTCATACCATATTTCTGCATCAACGTTATGCCATTACCAAAGATGATAACGTGGCATTAGTTATAGACTTGCCGGCATTGCTTGCGATTAAGAATACCCAAAAATGGCGCGAGGCCTATCAACTGGAAGCCATGACCTGTAAACCGTTGTTGATTCCCGAGACGCTGTGTCTTACGACTACTCAGGTGCGAGCCTATGAACAAAAACAATCATTACTGGAAAAGCTTGGCTTCGATATAACGCAATCTGGCCCAACCGAGATCATGTTACGTCATGTCCCTACGTTTTTGCAGATGTACGACTTCAAGAGCCTGTTGTTTAGCATGCTGGAGAACGGAAGCTCGAGCGAACTTTTCGCCTGGTTGCAAAGTATCTTGTCTGCGCAGGATATTGAGCTGGCGAAAGTGGAAATCAAAGCCTGTCTTGATGCATACCATTCGAATGAAACTGCTTACCAACAGTGTGTACACACAATCAGTGAACAGGACTTGCTGTCTTTAATGCAAAAAAACCAATGACGGATTCCACGAACCTGCCAGTTGCCGTCTGTATCATGGGGCCAACCGCATCAGGTAAAACAGATCTGGCGGTACACCTGGTCGAACACTTTCCTGTGGATATCATTAGCGTTGATTCGGCACTGGTCTATCGAGAAATGAATATCGGTACGGCCAAACCAGAACCCGACGTGCTAGCGCGTGCGCCTCACAGGTTGATTGATTTTCTGGAACCATCCGAGCCGTATTCTGCAGCGAGATTTTGCAAAGATGCACTACGAGAAATGCAGGATATCCAGGCCAATGGCCGGACGCCCCTGCTGGTGGGGGGCACCATGATGTACTTTCGCGCCTTGCTGCAAGGACTGGCGGAGTTGCCTTCCGCCGATGAGGCGTTACGCGATGAACTCATGCAGGAAGCAGAACAAAAGGGCTGGCAAGCCATGCATGATCAGCTTGCTGAAATTGATCCGCAGGCAGCCAAGCGCATTCATCCTAACGATCCGCAACGTATTCAACGGGCCATCGAGGTTTATCGCCTGACAGGCATGTCGCTATCCGATTGGCAGGCGCAACCGGTACAACCGTTTCCCTACCAACCCGTACTGATTGGATTGATTCCGTCAGACCGTGCCGTGCTCCATGCCCGTATAGCTGCGCGTTTTCATAGAATGCTGGAACTGGGCCTGGTTCAGGAGGTCGAAGCGTTATATGACCGTGGCGATTTGAATATCGACATGCCGTCGATGCGTGCAGTTGGCTATCGGCAGGTGTGGCAATATNNAACAGCGTGAACCAGATGGTTTACAAACATGCCATTTCCACGATCGTGCCGGCCAGAAACGTCAAATTACCTACACTGGATGAGCAAGCTCCTGCAGGAAACGGCTAAGCAACAATTCATTGCCACGGGCGGGGGAGTTGTCGTTGTTTGAACGCCCTACTGGCGGTGAACGCGCTATTCTGCTTCACCTGGAATTTCCCCAGTTTAATGAACCTTATGCACTCGACGAGTTCCGAGAACTGGTGATCGGTGCCGGTGCGGAGCCGGTCGCGGTGGTCACCGGTTCGCGACGCGCACCCGATTCAAAATTTTTTGCCGGGAGTGGCAAGGTTGAAGAGATTCGCCAGCTGATTGAACAGTCAGAGGCGGAACTTGTGCTATTCAACCATGCCCTGTCGCCCGTTCAGGAACGTAACCTGGAAAGGGAACTCAAGTGCCGGGTACTGGATCGGACCGGCCTGATACTGGATATCTTCGCGCAACGCGCCAGGACCCATGAAGGCAAATTACAGGTCGAACTGGCCCAGTTAAGACACCTGTCGACACGCCTGGTCAGGGGTTGGACACACCTTGAGCGTCAAAAAGGTGGTATCGGTCTGCGTGGTCCGGGTGAAACCCAGCTGGAAACAGACCGTCGTTTGCTGGGTGACCGCATCAAGCAACTAAAGCGAAAACTGGACAAAGTCAGCAAAACACGTGAACAGGGCCGGCGTGCACGCAAACGGGCATCGCTGCCAACAGTATCATTGGTAGGTTATACCAACGCCGGTAAATCCACGTTGTTCAATAGCCTGACCAGTGCGGAAGTTTTTGCAGCGGATCAGCTTTTTGCGACGCTGGATCCGACCTTGCGTCGTGTCGAACTTGCAGAAGGTCAGCAGGCAATTCTTGCCGATACGGTCGGCTTTATTCGCCAGTTGCCGCATGACCTGGTTGCGGCTTTTCGCTCCACCCTGCAGGAAACACGTGATGCAGATTTATTGTTGCATGTTGTCGACGCTGCCAGTGAACAAAGAGAAGAGAATATTGTCGAGGTAAATACAGTCCTAGAGGAAATCGGCGCGGACAAGAATCCGCAGCTACTGGTTTTTAACAAGGTCGATTTGCTTGATGATTTCCAGCCACGTATCGACCGTGATGACGAGGGCAAACCAGTTCGGGTCTGGCTGTCAGCACGTACAGGTGATGGTGTGGAATTGCTGCGGCTTGCAGTCAGTGAACTGTTACAACGCAGCACAATTGACGAATACCTGGTGTTACCACCAGACCAGGGCAAGCTGCATGCAAAATTACATGCGTTGGGTGCGGTGCAACTGGAACAAACGAATTCGCATGGTCAGTGGCTAATGAACATACGTATGCCAATGGCAACATGGCAGGCAATGAAAAAACACTATCAATTGGATGACTATATAAGTAGTGAATCAGAGGAGGATCGCCTTGCGGTCAGCGGCGATGCTCCCTAGAATCCCCTTTTACCTGAAACGTCATTAGGAGCGATGCATGGCATGGAATGAACCCGGAAATTCCGGGGACAACAACAAAGATCCCTGGGGCAAAAAGCGTAACGAGCAGGGCCCGCCGGATCTAGACGACATCATCAAAAACGTCCAGAAAAAGGTCAGTGGTATGTTTGGTGGACGAGGCGGTGGTGGCGGCGGTCGCTCATCCGACTCC
>DJMK01000048.1 GCA_002436485.1 Proteobacteria bacterium UBA6492 | reverse complement strand
GGGTTTTCACAGGTGTTATCGACTAACGCGCTGGCAGGCCTGGGATTCGAGGTGATAACTGATGAAGCTGATTCACTCCCGGGTTCGACGGTAACGCTCAATAATCCCTATCGACAATATCGTTTCTATACCAATCCCGCAGATCCAAGTGCGGGTTATACATTAAGAGATGAATTATATCCGCGCACCCGTACCAGTTATGCCCTGTCGCTGCGTGGTAGTTATTATCTGGCCTACAGGGCCGCCCTGCATGGTGAAATCAAGTACTTCGAGGATGACTGGGGCATCGTGGGCAATACCTTTGCGCTGGGGTATTCGCACCCCATCAATGACTGGACGCTGGATTTCCGTTATCGCCTCTATTCACAGACCAAGGCGGATTTTTACGCTGATATTTTTAACAGCGAGGGCGAATTCAATTTCATGGCCCGCGATAAGGAGCTGAGCACGTTCACAAGCAATTCTATCGGAATAACAGTAACTTACGACTTTATCAAAAATGGTTGGAGTTGGATCGACAAGGGCTCGGTCAATGCCTCGCTGGAACACATTGTGTTTGATTACGAGGATTACCGGGATGCCACGGCAGGTGGCCCTGCGGGTAGTGAACCGCTCTACAGCTTCAGTGCCGATGTCCTGCAATTGTTTGTATCTATCTGGTATTAAAGGAATATTTTTTCAGCATATCGGTAGTTGAGACGCGCGCTGCTTTTTCGTAGCATTTAAGGTCTTGCAGCGTCAAAAACAGGGGGTGGTAATGTGAGCTCTACAGGTTCTCGTTCGTCCGAATCTACCGTGAACAGCGAGCATGGTGTCGCACCGCGTGATGTGGATGTTCAACCGTCGCGCGTAGTGACCGGACTGGATCGCCTGCTGGCCCAGAAAATGCTGGAGATGGTCGGAAATCCCGGAATCAGCATCCAGTTGTGGGATGGTAGTGAAGTCATCACTTCCAGAGAAGTTAGTCACAAGCTCATTATCACCGACCGGCGTGCCTTGTGGTTGTTACTGTTTGATGCTGAGTACCATTTTGGCGAGATGTATGCCTCACGCCGCGTGATGGTGCAGGGCGACCTGGTGTCTTTCCTCGAAAAGGCTTACCGGGGCATAGATGAGGCCGGTAAGAGCTGGCTGTCAAAATTATTGTTGGCCATTAGCCATCGACCACGCCTGAACACCCTGACTGGCTCCCGCAAGAATATTCACCACCACTATAATATAGGTAACCCTTTCTACCAGTTATGGCTGGATCAGGAAGCTATTCAGTATACCTGTGCCTATTTCCCAGATCCTGCGATGAGTATCGAACAGGCGCAGGTGGCCAAGCTGCATCATATTGCACGTAAACTCCAGTTGAAGCCCGGACAAACCGTGGTTGAAGCTGGCTGTGGCTGGGGTGGCCTGGCGCGGTTCTTTGCCAAGCACTATGGCGTAACTGTCAAGGCCTACAACATCTCCAGTGAGCAGGTCGCATTTGCCCGTAACAAGGCAAAGGAACAAGGACTGGATGACAGGGTAGAGTATGTCGAGGATGACTATCGGAATATCACCGGCGAGTATGACGTGTTCGTTTCTGTAGGTATGCTGGAGCATGTTGGCCGTCAGCATTATGCGACACTGGGTAATGTGGTTGATCGTTGTCTGAAGGATGATGGTGTTGGCCTGATCCACTCCATAGGCAGAAACAAGCCCGGCCTGATGAACTCCTGGATTGAAAAGCGTATCTTCCCAGGTGCCTACCCACCATCCCTAAAGGAGATGATGGACATATTTGAGCCTAACCAACTGTCGGTGCAGGATGTCGAGAATATACGTCTGCATTATGCCAAGACCATTGAACACTGGCTGGACCGCTTTGATCAGCACGAAGATGAAATACGGCAAATGTTTGATGCCAATTTCGTGCGTGCCTGGCGTCTATACCTGGCCGGATCAATCGCGGCATTTACCACTGGCCAACTGCAGCTGTTTCAGATCATGTTTACGCGTGACCGACACAATGATCTTTCCTGGTCACGTGCGCATTTGTATAACCAGGGACACTAAGCATGAGTGCATCAACGCAGAATGTTGATGTGCTGATTGTTGGCGGCGGACCTGCCGGTTCGACACTGGCGTGGGCGCTAAGGGATAGTGATCTGAGTATCGCTATTCTCGACAAGGCCACATTTCCTCGTGACAAGGTCTGTGCCGGCTGGGTCACACCGGCGGTTATGCAGGAACTACAGTTCGATAAAGACGCATACGCAAAACAACATACTATTCAGCCAATTTACGGTTTTCGCGTTAGCCAAATAGGTAAGCGCGAGGTTCAAACGCGCTTTAGCGACGAGCCAGCCAGTTACAGTATTCGCCGCTGTGAATTTGACCATTACTTATTGCAGCGCAGTGGGGCCCAGTTGATCCTGGGTGAGAAATTCAAAAGCATGCAAAAAACCGCTGATGGCTGGCTAGTTAACGGCACTATCCATGCACGACTGGTAGTCGGTGCGGGTGGGCATTTCTGTCCGGTTGTCAGGCAGATGGGATCAAAGCTCGGAAATTCTGAAACCATCGTTGCCGCCCAGGAAATAGAATTTGAAATGCGTCCTGACCAGCTTGCTCAATGCAGTGTACAGGCGGACATACCAGAACTGTTTTTCTGCGAAGATCTCACTGGTTATGGTTGGGTAGTACGTAAGGGAAATTTTCTGAATATTGGCCTGGGCCGAGAAGATAATCACAAACTTTCAGAACATGTTGCACAGTTCAGGGACTTGTTGATTCAGCAAGGAAAAATTCCACCAGATACACCAGAAAAATTTCATGGCCATGCCTATTTGCTTTATCCGCATGCCAGCCGTCCTTTATTGCAGGATGGTGTGTTGATAATTGGTGACGCAGCGGGTCTGGCCTATCCGCAAAGTGGGGAAGGCATTCGACCCGCTGTCGAATCTGCGTTACTTGCTGCACAGGTGATTAAACACAGCGGCGATGATTTTTCACAGGTACAACTACAAAAATACCAGCAAATGCTCGTGGAGCGGCTGGGCGAGCGTGATGCCAGGGATATCAGTGATTATCTGCCCGGCTGGGTTACACAATCGCTGGCAGGAATACTCCTGGGTTCAAAATGGTTCGTACAGAATTTTGTCGTGGATAAGTGGTTTTTGCATAACGACCAGGAACCGTTACAGGTAAAAAGTTAGGCAGCGTTACCTACGTTGGCGGCACGTTCCAGGTATTGTCTCGACTGTTTTTCATCCCCGATACTTTTGAAATAGTTTGCCAACATCCAGCAAGCCTGGGCCACACATCCCTCGTTGAGTTGCATTGCTTTTTCAAGGATTTTGACACCTGATTTATCTTTTTCAGTTAGCAAGATACGTCCAACATCGAAAAGTGTTTCGGCATTGTTGGGGTCCTGTTCCAGTATGCGTTGATACAGCGCAATAGCCGCTTGTTTACCCTCGAGCTTTTCTGTGAGGCGTGCCATTTTAATTGCTTCATGACTGGCTAGACTACCTTCGCTTGCCTTTTCCTTTAGCTGTTCCAGGTTGTTACGATCAGGATCCGTTGATTGAGCATCCGTTGTGATGTCTGTGGTCGTCGTTTCATTCTCATCAGCTGCTTTTACGTCAGTGTTTTTTTTTGAGCGAGATGATGGGGCGTATCTGGCCAACCATTGTTTGTCGAGTAATTTGATCACCGCACTAAAAGCATTACCAAGATAACGTTGCGCTGCTGTTTCCATCACTGGTGGAGGCATATTCAGGCGGCGTTGACCGATATTTTCGAGGCGAGCATGTAAATTCGGTTTTATCTCGTGTCGACTTGCTTCGCTATTCATCAGTTCCTTGATGATTTGTGCCGATTCATTTTCGGTAAGCGCACTTCGCATGACTTTTGCCATGCTCAAATGTGGCGTGTGCTGTGGGCTGCCCTGGCTATTACGCAGCATGGAAAAGATTTTCGGCCAGTATTTGGTCTTCAAGAAATGGCTGGAAACCTCGTAACGAATAATCATATCCGCCAATTCCTCATCATTCATGATATCCAGCACGCAGGCATCCGCAACTAACTCATCACGACGTGCGGCATGAACCGTGACGGCATTAAGCAGTGGTGTGTAGAGTTTAAAGAACCACTTTATTGGAAGGTAAATCGGGTTCTTTTGTTTTCGATAGAAGCGCTGGTACTGATGGCAATATTGGCGAAAACGGTATATCCAGTGGGTCAGCTTATTGGCTGAGGCAGCATACTGCCCAAGGCGACGGGCCATGACACCACGGAATTGTGTCGGCGACAGGCACTGGAGCACCGGCAGGCCAATATAAAGTACATTGACTTTCAGTAAAGGCAGGCCAAATCGCGGTACCGGGATCAGGTCCAGCGAGCACTGGTCATGCACAATGACGCGATCAATTGCCGGGGAGTTGTAGTGAGCACTCATTTCCTCCAGCAGCTCATACAAGCGGGGTGCCTTGTCGTCCTTCAGGCCCAACCCTGCCGGCATATGGGTTTTGACTAGCAGCATGGTCGCCAGGATGACACCACTGGCGATACCAATCAGCAGCCAGACCAGCAGGCCAAGCCAGGCAGCAAAGCTATCGGCGGCACCAATTCCGGAAGTGACTTTTAGCACAGCTGTCAGCAGCAGGATTGGTACCAGTGCAAGCGCAAAATAGCCCAGCGCCGTTACCATGGCTGCGATACCAAGATAGATTTTTGGATATCTTGCGTCCAAACGCTGTATCAACTGACTTACCCCTTTCGGGGTAAATGGATTACTGAAACTAATCATGGTCTGACCCTGTCATTTTGTTTGTATGGTCTAGTCTTTGAGTAGTTCGTGGTAAACGCTGGCGGACATGCCTGCATATCACATGGCTGCATTATCATAGATTTCGAATGATCAATAAGCGTACAGTATCAAATTTGGGTAAATTTTTAGCATATTCTGACTAAAAGCGTGATCGAGGTAACACTAAAAAATCCTGCCCTGTATCTGATATTTGCCGGTATCTTGCTGTTTTTGTCGGGGTGCGCAGAACCGCCCGATGAGGAGCAGGTTCTTCGCCAGCATATGAAGAAAATCGAGCAGGCCGCCGAGCGTAAGCTCAGCGGCGATATCCTTGCCTACCTGGCGGAAGACTTCCTGGGCAATGACCAGTTCAGGAAAGCGAATATCAAGGGAATGTTGTTTGTGCATTTCCGGCGCAATAAAAATGTACATGTTTTTTTACATGACGTCGGTATCGAGGTACTTGAAGACAAGGCCATGGTGAAATGCCAGGTCATCCTGGCGGGTCGTGAAGAAAACATCATGCCGGAACGTGCCCGAATTCTGGAAATTACCTCACAATGGCAAAAGCGCGGTGGTGACTGGCAGGTGGTCAGTGCCAGCTGGAAAGATCCTTATTACGATTATCTCGACAGGTGATTATGCTTTCGGCCTGTTCGGCGCAACCGAATGTGAACGTAATTCAAATTTATTTTTTTTACGATCTTCAAAAAAGTATTTAAGCGTGTAATCAATGGTGCGGAAGGCGAGCTGATCCCAGGGAATCTCGTGTTCACTGAANNTATAGTTGCTCCAGTCGAACATTGGCATTGGCTTCCTCGACAGACTCGCGCAATGCGGCCTGCTCCACGGTTTCCTCGTTTTCCATGTAACCTGCCGGCAGGGTCCACATGCCATAACGTGGTTCGATGGCACGCTTGCACAGCAGGATCTGATCGCCATAAACAGGGATACACCCCGCCACGATATTGGGATTCTGGTAATGAATTGTCTCGCAGCGGTCGCATACGTAACGTGTACGGTTGTCACCCTCAGGAATACGCTGCGTGACCGACTCACCGCATTGGCTACAAAACTTCATGAATTTGGAATATCCGAATACAAACAGGTAAAAGAAAACCGTTAGTGAAAAACAGGGCTATTTTTTTGCTCCCTGTTGAACGAAACCGGAAGGCAGTTCGCCCATCTCGCCCTCGCCAAACAGGAACCCCAGCATATGTTGCTCGATAACTTGCAGGCTGCCAGGATCAGCCGTACTCAGGCGGTTTTCGTTCATGATGATGGTCAGCCGCTTGAGCCATTCCTGCCAACCCTCTTTTGAAACATTTTCATAGATGCGCAGGCCAAGCTCACCGGGGTAGGGCGGTTCATCCAGGCCCTCAGCTTCTTTATTCAGTACCTTACAAATAACCTTGCGTACCATGTTACTACTCCTGGCAAAATGGACGTGTGAATTGCCCGAAATCCCTTGATAACCGGTAACTCGAGCACATACTATATTATTTAGTAATCCTGCATTGATGTCCATGGAGTAATTAAATGTCTGAACTGGCTTACAGAACGCAAATTGCAGATCATGAAATTCACATCAGCCCAACTGCGGCTGAGCAGCTAAAAAATCTTGTCGACAGTATCGAGGATGAGATCGCCGGCGTGCGGATTTTTGTCAGTGGCGGTGGTTGTGGCGGAATGACCTATGGTATGACCTATGCCGAGTCCATTGGTGAGCATGACAAGGTGCTTGAAGGTGAAGGATTCAAGCTGGCTGTCGATGCGGTCGCGCTGAGCTATCTTCACGGTTGTGATATCGACTTCGTGGATAACGGGCTCAACAAATCATTTGTCTTTAACAATGTATTTCAGAGTGTAGGCGGAACCGGCGGTTGTTCTGGCTGCGGCGCCGGTGGTTGTGGCGTCTAGTAGCCAAACAGTTTCCTTTAATGCCTTTAGCAAACAGGGGTGAACCGAGTGTCCTGATAATTGCCCCACACGGCAGTTATCGCACCATGGCGTTTGTACAGGCTGCAAACCAACTTGGAATACATTCTGTTATTGCCTCCAGTGGCAAACATTCCATTGTCAGTGACTACGCACGTGGAATTCATATTGATCTTGCTAACGAAAAACAGGCATTTCGAGAACTAGTTGAAGCAGCATCGCGCTACCATTTTGTC
>DJMK01000137.1 GCA_002436485.1 Proteobacteria bacterium UBA6492 | reverse complement strand
ACCTCGTCGCGCACGAACTCGGGGGTGATTTCATCCGGAATGCTGGCGCCAAAGCTCTCGCCCTGGTGCTGGCGCAGCAGTTTGGCATAGGCCGGGTCGGCCTTCATGGCCTGCAGGTTGTTGTTCTCGCGAATGGCGATGAACTCCATCTCCGGGGTGATGATGCCCTGGCGGGCATAGTGCATCTGGCTGACATTCTTGCCATCGCGCGCCTTGAGCGGGCTGCGAATATGCTCGAACCGCAGGTGCGAAAGTGAGGGGTCACTCTGGCGCTGCATGCCGTATTCACTGGTGGGGCCAGCCAGCTGGCGGGTGTCGGCGCGCTCGTTGATCCAGTTGGCGCGCAGCGCCGGCAGGCCCTTGAGCAGGTCGATTTTCACCTTCGGGTCGGAGTACGGCCCGGAGGTATCATATATATAAATAGTGGGGTTAAGCTCCTCGCCCTGGTCGGTGTGGGTGGCGGCCTGGTTCACGGCGCGCATCGGCACACGAATATCCGGGCGGCTGCCCTCGAGGTAAATCTTCTCGGAACCGGAAAACGGTTGGGTGACCTCGTCGGATAACTGGGCCGTTTTCTTGATGAACTCTTCTGGTATCGCACTCATGCTGCTCGTCCTCGTTAACAATTTGGACGACCGGGGTCCATGGCGGGCCATGGATGTGGGGGGTAGGCTTGTTCAGCTCGCCTTCCCTACGCTGGTGTTAGCCAGTTCAGGTTCGATGGGTTTGTCTCAGCCTCGCCATTTTCGGCGTTCGGCACCCCCGGCGGTCGAACGCTCACATTAACGGAGTTTGAGGGGTGGTTGCAAGGGGCTAGCATGTCACACTTATCTCAATGATTTTTATGATATTTTTACGGTTTGCCAGGGGAATCCAGCCATGGCACTCCGCCAGCTGCTGCATTGAGCGACGCTTTGCACGCAGACGACCGCCTGCTTGTCATTAACAGGGCGAGCACCTAGACTCTGCGCCATGCCAAGGATCCTACGCAAACTCAAACGCGAGCTTATCGCCGGTCTTTCCAAAGTTCATCTCAAGCAGGTCAGTTCCGATTATTTTGGTATGCCGTTGAAAGTGCCCGTGGTCTACGGGATGAAAAATGGCGGTTATATTGTCCCGGCCGAGCGCTGGATGGGGGATTGTCTCGAGGCCTTTGTTACCACCAAGCCCGGTGCTGTGCTGGATATCGGGGTCAATGTCGGCCTGTACCTGGTCAAGTTACGCGCTGTTTCACCGGACATTCCGTACGTGGGTTTTGATCCCAGCCCGTCATGCCTGCTCTATACCCAGGAGCTAATTCGACTCAATCACTTTCAGCACGCAAGACTCATCCCCGTGGCACTTGCAGAGCAGGATGAGATCACGCGCTTTTACACCAGCAAACATGCCGACGAAACTGGCTCGCTGATCAAGGAACACAAAGCCGGCATGAGCACCGAATATTCCTTCGATGTCATGGTGATGCGTGGCGATAGCATGATTGAGCGACTTGGGCTGGATGCCATCGCGGCCATCAAGATTGATGTCGAGGAAGCGGAAGTCTTCGTCGTGCGTGGTCTTCTGCAAACCCTGCAACGCTATCGCCCCTATGTGTATTGCGAAATCCTGGATGTCAAAGATGATGCTGACAGGAAGGCACGCAAGGATGAGATTTGCGAACACTTCCAGAAACTCGATTACCTGATCTTTGGGGTCTCGTTAGACAACAGTGAGCTACAACAGGTGCAAGACATCAATGATGTCGGTGTGCACTATTCACCTGAATACATCTTCTGCCCTGCCGAGCAACGCGACGCATTTATCCAGGCAGTGAAACAAAATCACGCCAATATCATCGTAAACCTGTGAAGCAGGTCTTTTAAGATCCTTTCAAACCTGATCGGAACGAGAATTTTTTACTAGCGCTTTTGTTATGCGGGTGAAACGTTGATGGGCACCCGTTTGGCAATGCTGGTACCACCTTGCGCCACGGATTGCTGGTTGGAAGGGTAATAGAACGCCTGGCCGCCGGCAGCCTCACTGGCGATTTGTGTGACCAGCAATTGGGCCGAGCTGGTAGCGGCCTCGATGCTGTGCAGGTCATTATCACCGTCAAAGAACCAGCACACCTGGCCGGGCAGACGCTCGCGTACGCGATCGACTTTCAACCGCACCATGGTGTTGTCGGGGTCGCGCTCGATGACGCTGGCGTAGCTGACCCTGGCAATACCGGATAGCACCAGGGTGACGCCATAGGCACCGGGGTGATCATGTAATGGCACGACACCACAGTTGCGATACACGGACATCAGTCCCACGCTGATTTGGTCGTTCCTGAACAGCGGGACTAAATTCACCGGCAATTCACACAGATCCGGGTCCGTGCCTTCGGTAAAGGCGGCCAGGAAGTCATCGTCGTAGACCAGCTGGTTATAGGTTTCATGGGTGATATGCCGCAGCGCCTGCTGCACGGAGAGGTTACCGTCCTCACGGGTTTGCCGGTAGATCGTCTCGACCTCGCTGGCGAAATTGGACCACAGGGTGTCCAGGTTGGGTTGTTCGCCCGCCTTGCTGCTGTCCTGAGGGTTGGCTGAAGTATTAGAAGGCATCGTGTAAACCATCTCCATGTTCGACCAATAGGTGAGCGTCCGCGCACGCGGCACTCCCTGACTCTTACATCGGCCGTAAGTGGGTAATTTTTAATGGAGATTTCGTATCAGCCCGGCATTTCATCCACCAGGGCCTTGCCCTCGCCGCCAAAGCGGGTGGCAAAAAAGCCCATGATCAGGCCCACGATGGCACCTTCCAGCGGAAACCAGAAAAACGGGCTGCTGATGGCAGCTGAGACAGCCGGCATAGCCGTGATCATCGCCAGCATGGCGTCATAGGCAAAAAAGGTCAGCACGAGGTTGAGCCAGGCACCCAGCAAAGGGGCACGCAGCCACCATGGCATGGGCAGCTTCAGCACCGGGTGCCAGGTAAACACGCCAAACACCCCGATCATGGCACCCACCGTGATATACCAGAGCAATACGCCCCAGCGGATGAGCAGGTCGGCCTCGGGCCAAATAAACGGCAAGGTTATGAAACCGATGAAACCAATTATCAGGCCAATGAACTTGCCAATGGCGATGCGCATGACTAAAGATGGTTTGCTGAACATAGATGGCCTCCTTTTCTATTCGTTATTTATTGTCTGCCGCCGGGTTTGCCTGACCAAGTGCGGCTTCCAGGCTCTGGCAGACGGTTTTGAGCACACAAATACGTGCATAGCGTTTGTCATTGGCCGGTACCAGGGTCCACTCGGCGTTCTCGGTACTGGTGCGAATCACCATCTCGTTGATGGCCGCCTTATANNCGCTGCCATTGTGATTCCGTGGCCAGGCCTTCCACCCGTTCGACCAGCACACGACCATACCACGAACGATCGAAGATGGTGACGCGACCATCGCGTGGTAAATGGCGCCAGAAGCGCCACAGGTAATGATGGGCGCGCTCTTCATCGGTGGGTGCCGCAATCGGAATTACCCGGTACAAACGGGCGTCGACACCCTGAATGAGACGGCGAATGGTGCCGCCCTTGCCGGCGGCATCCCAACCTTCAAACAACAACACGGTGGAACGTTTTTGCGCGTAGGCCTGCCAGCTCAGCTCATTGAGTCGATCCTGGTAGTGTTTGAGCTGTTGTTTGTATTCTTTCTTGTCATATTCAGCATCAAGATCAACCTTGTCGAGTACCGTGACCTGTGCGCTATCAACGTTCGGCAAACTGGGGGCATGGGTATGCACCGAGTTATGCGTATGGCGGCTTTCAGCCACCCGCGCCTCCATCGCATCCAGAATGGTGCGCGCCACGGTTAAATCGCGGTAATTTCGATCGGTGGCTTCGATCAGGTACCACTGGGCAATACCGGTGTCCGTTTCGCGGATCACGCGCTCGGCGACACGCAAGAAGTCATCGTAGTAGTCCTGGAATTCCTGCCGACTGTGCCCCCCACCCCAGCGGCTGCGCAAATCACTGGCCAGTGCCTTGAGGCGTTTCTTCTGTTCCTTGTGCGGCAGGTGAAACCAGAATTTCAGGATCAACGCCTTGTCCTGGTGCAGCATGCGTTCAACATCACTAATGCGTTTTAACTCGGCATCCAGTTCTGCCTGGCTTTGATTACCGTATACCGATTTGCGAATGGGCTCGTTGTACCAGGCACCAATCAGGATGCCGATTTCACCTCTTGGCGGCAGGCTGCGCCAGAATCGCCACCAGCGCGGGCGCTCTTTTTCTTCCTCGCTTTCATCCCAGTAGGCCTGCACCTGTATGCCCCGGGTATCAAACCACTCGTTCAGACGGTTAACGACTTCACCCTTGCCGGACCCTTCCACGCCGGCCATGATGATAATGACGGGTAGTTGAGATTGACGTATCTCGCGCTGCGCATTTAGCAAGCGGGTACGAAGTTCAGTCAGCTGGGCCTTGAAATCCTGCTTACTGACACTGCGCCCCAGTTCGACCCCTTCAAACATTGATTCTGCTCTTTTATTGCGATTCCTTAATACTGCCTGCTCCCTGTTTAGCATGGCAAGGTTCAACAGCAAGTGATAATAGTTCTCATCTGGTTTCGGGTGCTGCTTTTGTAGGCGATGACCATAAATCAACCTTATGCCCCGATGGTCATTTTCGAAGGCGATCCGGTTTGCAGAATCTTGCGGCCAACCCACAAAGTCACTAATCTTTGGCTCGCCTAAAAAATAATGACAAGGGGATACTCGGGCCATGACAGACATGAATTTCGACCAGGCGCGTTTCAACATGATNNCTGGCCTTTACCGATATGAATATCCCCCTGGGCGAGGGCGAGGTCATGATGGCCCCCAAGCTCGAAGCCCGCATGTTGCAAACGCTGTCCATCGAACCCTCGGATACCGTGCTGGAAGTGGGCACCGGCAGTGGCTACGTGACCGCCGTACTGGCCGAGCTGGCCCGCCATGTATACAGCGTGGATATCAACGAGGGCTACAGTGAAGCCGCCCGGCAGAAGCTGATGGACCATCAGGTGATCAACGCGACACTCGAGGTGGGTGATGCCGCCCAGGGCTGGGATCACCATGCCCCGTATGACGTGATTGCCATCACCGGCTCCCTGCCGGTATTGCCCGAGGCCTTTGAAAAATCCCTCAAGGTGGGTGGCCGCCTGTTCGCCATCGTGGGTGATTCCCCGGTGATGGAGGCTACCCTGGTGACCCGCCTGAGCGAGACTGAATTCCAGCGTGAAATGGTGTTTGAAACCGATCTGCCCCCACTGAAAAACGCGTTACAGCCAAACCGCTTCAATTTCTGATCCATTGAAAACGGTGTTCCGGTCGCTATAACTGGCTAATGAGACGACTTAGCGCCAGCGAGCTGCACACCTACCTGCAAAACCAGACCGAGTCCCCGCTGCTACTTGATGTGCGCGAGCCGTGGGAGTTTGATTATTGCCACATAAACGGGTCACAATTGGTTCCCATGCGGCAGGTTCCCGCTATCCTTGATCAACTGCACCGGGAACAGGAGATCGTGGTGATTTGTCACCACGGCATACGCAGTCGACAGATTGGTATCTATCTCGAGACGCAGGGATTTAGCAATGTGATCAATCTGGAAGGTGGTGTCGAGGACTGGGCGCTCCAGGTCGATCCCAACATGAAACGCTACTGACATTAACTGGCTCATACGGATTAGCTATGCAAAAAATGAAAACAGGAAGCCTGCTGGTAATAACGGGCCTGCTTGCAACATCGATGACTCATGCTGAAGACCTGATGCAGGTTTTTGAACTGGCCAAACGCAATGACGCAACCTACCAGGCCGCCGTTGCCGAATACCAGGCGCAAAAAGAAGTCTCTTCGCTGGCATGGTCGGCGGTATTACCGCAAGTCAATCTGCAGGGTGCACATTCGGAGTTCGATGAAGACCGTACCATTGGCAATCTCACGACTTCCCGGAATTACGATAGTGATTCGTTCAGTGTCACCCTGACACAAACTATTTATCGACAGGAACAATTTGATCGCATCAGCCAGGCCGGTGCCGAAGTGGCCGCTGCACAGGCGAATTTTGACAATGCAGCACATGATTTGATCATTCGCGTCGCAACCCAGTACTTCATCGTGCTCGGTGCCACCGACAACCTGGATTTTGCCAAGGCAGAAAAACAGGCCATCGAGCAACAGCTGGTGCAGGCACGTGAACGATTTAAAGTGGGCCTGACCGCAATCACCGACGTACATGAAGCGCAGGCGCGTTACGACCAGGCCGTGGCTTCCGAGATCGAGGCACAAAACCTGCTGGCCATCAACAAGGAGCGCTTGCAGGTTATTACCAACCAGGCACTGGAACAACTTGCGGCACTTAAAGACGATGCGCCACTGGTTTCACCCGAACCGACTGATGTGAACGAGTGGATAAAGACCGCGATTGATAACAACCTGTTGTTACTGGCTGCTGATAAAAACATGCAGGCCGCTCGCCATGCGCTGGGCGTGGCACGTTCCGGCCACTTCCCCACCCTGGACCTGCAGGCCGATTACACCGACTTCGAAACCTCGGGGGGTAATTTTGGTGCCTTTCAGGAAGATGGAACGACTGTCTCGTTGGTACTGAATTTTCCACTGTATCTGGGTGGCTCGGTCAACTCTGCGTCACGCCAGGCGGCCGCTTCCTATGAGCAGGCGCGCCAGCAACATGAGCTACAACGACGCGCCACCGTGAGTGGTACACGTGCTAGCTACCTGACAGTGCTTTCGACAATCAGTCGTGTACGTGCACTCAAGCAGGCACTGATTTCTACTCAAACGGCACTGGAGGCAACCCAGGCGGGTTACGAGGTGGGTACGCGTACCGCGGTGGACGTGCTGAATGCACAACGCGAGTTGTTTCGTGCAGAGCGTGACTATGCACGGGCACGTTATGACTACTACATTGAAACGCTGCGCCTTAAACAGTCTGCCGGCACCCTCACTGAAGCAGACCTGCGTCAAATTAATACCTGGCTGCAATAACCTTCGGTAGCTTGCATGAACATGCTTTGCCAGGCCACGGCTAGCCAGTTACTGATCATTGATATACAGGAACGCCTGTGTAGCACCATGAATGAGAAGGTGTTGCAGCAAGTCATCAAGAACACCAACATCCTCACACAAGCGGCAAATAAACTCGCCATACCGGTGATTCGTACCGAGCAATATCCGAAAGGACTTGGGCCAACGCATATGGATATTCTTGCGCAAGCCAGTGACACGCATGCTGTGTATGAGAAAACCTGTTTTTCAGGTTGCGGTGCGCAAGGCATGGAGAACCACCTGCGTGATATTCATCGCCCACAGATCATCATCGCTGGCATGGAGGCACATATTTGCGTATTACAAACTGCGATGGAATTACAGGCGTTGGGCAAGCAGGTTTTTGTTGCGCAGGATGCCGTCATCTCTCGCAACAAGCATAACTATAAAAATGCCTTAGCAAGGTTACGCCAGGCCGGTATCGTGGTCAGTAATACCGAATCCGTGCTGTTCGAGTGGTTGAAAGACGCCTCTAATCCGCAATTCAAGGAATTATCAAAACTTATTCGCTAGAATAATCAAAAAGCGAATTAACCACACTCAATGTCCAATACAAACAACCCGCTTCAACCACGTTACATTCTAAACCCTGTCTACTGGCCGACCTGGCTGGGACTCGGCTTTTTATGGTTAAGTACCAAACTGCCATACAAGTACATTTTGCTGTTGGGCAAAGTCATGGGTTCGATTAGCTATGTGCTACTTGCCGAACGTCGCCGAATAACACGCATCAATATTGGGCTGTGTTTTCCGCAACTCTCTAAAAAAGAACAAGGTCGCCTCATTAGAGAAAGTTTCTACAGTAGTGGTATGGCGCTATTTGAATCTGCTTTATGTTGGTGGGGTTCTGATGAAAAAGTAAAACCACTCATGCATATAGAGGGACTGGAAAACCTCAAGCAAGCAGAAGAAAAAGGCCATGGTGTAATCATGCTGGGTGGCCACTATACCATGCTGGAAGTAGGCGGGCGGCTGATGTCGTACTACACAGATAAAGTCATTCCGACTTATAAAAGCGCCCGTAACAAACTTTTTGAAGCTGTCATGGCCGACGCTAGAAAGCGAATCAGCCATGACCTGATAAAAAGCCTGGACATGCGTGGTGTCGTACGCGCGCTAAAGAAGAAAAAGATTATATGGTATGCCCCGGACCAGGATTTTGGTTATGTGAAGACATCCGTATTCGCCCCGTTTATGGGCACAGAGGCGATTAGCCTGACATTTACCTCCCGATTGGCCAAAGCTACAGGCGCACCCGTCGTACCCTGGTATATAGAACGTCTGCCTGATTTGCGAGGTTATAAAGTTACGTTGGGGCCTGCACTGGAAAATTTCCCAGGCGGAGACGATGTGCGAGATGCAACAATAATCAACAACATGATTAGTCAACACGTTGAAAAGGTGCCGGAGCAATATCTGTGGGGACATCGCCGTTTCAAGACAAGACCTGCTGGTAGCCCGCCTATTTACCGGCCCCGGCGCGGTAAACAAATGCGCAGATATAGCTTACTGCTTTTTGCATTAACCATACCGGCACTCATCTACAGCATTATCAATGCCATCAGGTATAAGAACTGTAAATTTTTCACAGAAAGAATGGGTATTGGTAGTTACGCAAAAAACGTGGATTTCTGGATTCATGCTGCATCAGTTGGTGAAATAAATGCTGTTGCACCACTCATCGATCTTCTGAAACAAAATCATCCTGATTGTATTGTAATGTTAACAACCAATACACCTACAGGGTATCAAAACGCACAAATTAAATTTGATAACGTTGCCATACACTTTCTGCCATTTGATTGGATGTGGGCAGTAAAACGTTTTATTCATCGAACAGACCCAAATTGCACATTAATTTTTGAAACCGAACTCTGGCCCAACCTTTACGAGTACTCGTACTGGAGAGGTAAGAATCTCACCATCATAAATGCTCGCTTGTCACATCGCAGCCTGGATTCGAGTGGTTGGCGCCGATATTTGCTTAGCTTATGCGTCCAATACACACATCGTATACTTGCACGCTCTGAATGGGATAAAGAATCTTTTATGAAACTGACTGCCAGCGAAGAACAGATCAAGGTGGTTGGCAATATCAAATGGGCTTCACGGAGAAATACCAAGCCAGAGCCATTACATCTTGCTAAAAAGTATGTATTGCTGGCCTCAAGCAGGGACGGTGAAGAAAAGCTGCTTTGCCAGACGCTCAGCAATCTGGTCACTAATAAAAACTATTTGCTGACGATTGTTCCACGCCACCCAAAACGGCTGCAAGACATCCTGACTGACCTGAAAGATCTTGATTTGAAAATTGCGGTACGCAGCCTAAACCAGCCCGTAAACGACGACACACAGATATACATCGCAGACACCTTTGGTGAACTGGAACAGTTTATTGCTGGGTCTGAACTGGTAATTATGGGTGGCTCCTTTGTGCCAAAAGGTGGCCAGAATATTATTGAAGTCGCCAGACAGGGAAAGGCCGTGATTTTTGGACCGCATATGGACAATTTCGACAATGAAGCAACGTTATTTCTGCAGCACCAAGCAGGTTTTCAGACGAACATCGACAGCCTGGAGAATACAGTTACTATGCTGCTGACAGATAACCAGCTGTGTTTGGCTACCGGTAACAACGCTTTAAAACTGGTAGAACAAAATCAGGATATGGCCAAGCGTTATTACGATGAGATTATACAGATTTGTGGCCCATGTAAGCATTAATCAAATATGACCAGTCTTGATCTGTAAAACTGAATGACTGGTTATGTTTTTTAAACTTGGTCAATGAGCGGCGCAAACGAGCCAAAACTTCCTGTTTCCAAACTTCGCTATCTTTCCTGACTTCACTCTTATCAAAATCGATAAGATATATATCCCTGTTACTATCTAGCAAAATATTAGTCGCATTAAGATCTGCGTGATAGATATTATTATCATGGAATTCCCGCACACACAGACCAATATTCTCCCAGTCTTCATGCAACAATTTCTGTTCTAATAAAATATTCGAGAGGGTTTTACTGTCTGCAATTTCTTTAGTCACCAGGTCACATTGATAAAATATTCCACATCTTACCGCGCGCGCGGCGACAGGGGTTGGTGCAGGCAGACCAATTTCCTTAAGTAGCTTGAGAAGCTGGAATTCCTGAAAGGCCCGTACTCGCCCCTCACCCAGCCATAAATATTTGTCATCACTGAATTTCGAGACTAAACCACCACGATGGTAGTGCTTAAAGATAAGGTTAGAATCATTATGTTTGAAAACACTTTTTCCGCCACGTTTGAGTGTCTGGCTAACATTCTCCTGTGCGGCCAGAAAAAAGCCTTCAATTCGATCAATTATCTGTTGATCGAAGTAATAAATAACATTTTCACTTTTATGTTGGACAAAATTCATGTTAAATCATCAGAAATCACTTTGAGCATGACTGCTGCTCGATATAAAATCACATGACACTCAAAAGGTTATGAAAATAATATCACCTAAGACAGTTATATAGCCAGCCCATGTCGATCACTCTGACCAAGCAGCCTGAATCACTTTGCATATTACGTCTCTCGGCAATCGGGGATATCAGCCATACCTTGCCGGTAGTGCGTACAATCCAGAAAAACTGGCCTACAACAAAACTGACCTGGATTATCGGCAAGTCAGAATATTCACTAGTCTCTGACATTGAAGATATTGAATTTATTGTTTTCGACAAGCAGCAAAAGTTGGCTGCTTATCGCGATATACGTAAAAAGCTCGCTAAAAAACATTTTGATATTCTGTTGCATATGCAAATGTCATTACGCGCCAGCCTGATCAGCTTGCTCGTTAATGCAGATATCAAACTCGGTTTTGACCGTCAGAGGGCCAAGGACCTACAGTGGCTGTTTACAAATGCGAAAGTTGATTACAAACCCAGGCAGCATGTCATTGACAGCTTTTTCTGCTTTACCGATGCACTTGGTATAAATGAACATAACCTGCAATGGAATATCCCCGTTCCAGAAGAAGCGAAAAAATTTGCTACGCAGGTTCTCCCAGGAAACAAGCCAGTCCTGGTGATCAGTCCATGCTCCAGCATGGCCTACCGCAACTGGTTGATTGAACGCTATGCGGCGGTAGCGAACTATGCGCATACAAAGCATAATATGTCTGTAGTGTTAACTGGTGCTCCTGCGGCAGTCGACCGGCAGTATGCCGACGGTATAATCGCTCAGGCGGATTGCCCGATTATAGATCTTGTTGGGAAAACTGATCTGAAACAAATGCTTGCTGTATTAGAAACTGCAACGGTTGTACTTGCACCAGATTCCGGGCCAGCCCATCTCGCTACCGCAGTCGGGACGCCGGTAATTGGCCTCTATGCAGCCACTAATCCAGATCGTGCACGGCCTTATCTGAGCGCCGAATATGTTGTCAATAAATACCCGGACGCCATAAAGCTGTCATATAACAAATCAGTTGACGATTTGCCATGGGGTACCCGTGTACGGGATGAGGGCACAATGGCCCTTATTTCGGTTAACGAGGTTTGCCTGGTACTGGACAAGCTGGTTTCCAGCGAAAACTAAAATCTGTAATATTGCTTCTATTATGAACGATATATCCTCACCAAAAGCTATTCTTGATTTAGGGTGTACCAGGGGGAAAATACCTGGCTCTGTTGGTGTAGATATCTATCCATTTGAAGGTGTCGATATCGTTCATGACCTCAATGTGTTGCCATGGCCTATTGAAGATAACTCATTCGACATGATCAATGCCAAACACATTATTGAACACGTGGAAAGTATTCCTGACTTCATGCACGAAATACATCGTGTTGCGAAATCAGGCGCAACAGTCATTATCGAAACACCACATTTCACATCACTAGACTCCTGGGCTGACCCAACGCACAAGTGGCACCTAAGTTACAATTTCCCTGATCAGTTCACTCGTGGTAATTACCTGGCAGATCGCGCCGGTGTATTCCAGGTTATGGAGAAAAAGATATCATTTGGTAGTTTTCTAATGACCTGGCCAGCCAGGTTAATTTGTGGTGTCTTTGGTTATAACGTTTGGGAACGTTACTTTAGTTTTATATTCCGGGCACGTAATATTTCTGCTGAATTAAGAGTAATAAAGTAGATTCTTAGTCTGCGTATTTAGCACGCCATTCTTCAAGAATCTCATTCAACGTTTGTTCCATTTTGTATCTGGGCTTCCAACCCAGTGAGGTCTGCAATCTTTCTGAACTTCCAACCGCGCTTGCTATCTCAACTTTTCTGAGTCGTGCCGGGTCTTTTACTATTTTTACTTCGCAATCAGCTATTTGACATAGCTTTTCAAGAAGTTCTTCGATCTTGTATCCCTTTTCTGACGAAATATTATATGCGGCACCGTTTTGCAATTTATCAAAATTATTCAACACACACACATAAGCATCCACAACATCTCTTACATCCAGGAAATCGCGTACAGCGCTCAAGTTACCAACTTTCAGTACAGGCTCCTGGTGACCTGCCTCAATTCGTGCTATCTGCGCGGCAAATGCTGGTAGTACGAAATCTTCTGTCTGGCCTGGCCCTACATGATTAAATGGACGCAACCTGATAATCTTTGTTTCATTACTAGCCATCTGCCTAGCAAGCAAATCAATTGCTGCTTTACTGGCTGCGTAAACATTTAATGGTTGCAAACAGCTATCTTCTGTTACTTTCTCTGTCTCTTTAAAGCTCTCTCCATACACCTCTGAACTACTTACAAAAATGCTGCAGCACTTACTACAAAAATCATGTATTGCTTCAAACAAATATATACTTCCCATTACATTGACTTGCCATGTCTTCTGAATAGCAGCATCAGCCGTAGGCACATGGGAAATTGCTGCAAGATGTATAAGATAGTCGGGTCAGATGTTTCGCACTAACGAAACAACTTCTTGCTGATTAGTTATATCAAGCGGATGCCATTTAACCCTTTCAGTATCGGCATATTCACTATTTTTATCAAAATAACAGGCATGAATAACACATTCTTTGTTAAGAGACTTTTCAAGCGCTCGCAACAGATAAGGACCTACAAATCCATTTGCACCTGTAACTAATATTGAAATCATTCTAATTTTATAAATGATCTTTAGAGTTAGAAAGTTTATTATTCTGCGGCTACACGCTGCATATCAGCATCGACCATTTCTTTAATCATATCTTCGAGGGAAGTTTCTGCTATCCAACCAAGTTTTTTCCTGGCCTTGTCTGGTTTACCCAGCAATATATCTACTTCAGCAGGCCTGAAAAACTCCGGATCAATCACAACATGATCATCTGCATTCAGGCCTACGTGTGAGAA
>DJMK01000169.1 GCA_002436485.1 Proteobacteria bacterium UBA6492 | reverse complement strand
TAATCCCCTTTAAGGATTTCCTTGTAAGCCTCTGTCACTTCTATTGTGGTGGGATTACCCAGTTTTCTGAGTGTCGCCTTGCCTAGATTAATTGCCTCATAGCCGAGCAGTTGCTCGGTTTCCGGGTCGATATAAGGCCGCCCCTTGCGAACGACATTGAAATTGACCACAACACCATCTTGTATGCGAGCAGCATAGACTTTGGAATCCTTGCCGATGATGACATTATCGTCCTGGTTGGCAACGATATAAGCTGCATCATCCAGATCATCCTCGTCGATAATATATGGGCGACGCAGGAAAGGCCCGATCGCACTTTTTGGAATGGTATTAATTGCTTTGTCGAGTTTGCTCACCCTGGCCTGTGGTGACAGTTTGACTACCTTGAGGTCTGGTCGGGGTGGCGGTGGCGGAGCTGCCTCGGCACCTTCGAGGGTAAGAACCGGTTTGCCATCAACCCAGGTCAGTGCGATGACATCACCCGGGTATATCAGGTGTGGATTTCTAATGGCGGGGTTGATATGCCAGACCTCAGGCCATAACCATGGATCCTTGAGGAAGTGACTAGAGATATCCCAGAGCGTGTCACCTTTCTTGACGGTGTAGCGATCTGGTACGCCAGGTCTGATTGGTGTTGCCACGGGTACTGGCGGAGCTGGCTCTGCGGCCTGTACCACGGGCTCTTCGGGCTCAACGGNNACCGGTGATAGATGTAATCCAAAGTGCTTATTCGTTATCATGTGTCACCCTCAGATGAGGCCATTTATTACTATAGTTAGCTTCGCGAGATATCGCAGGATGTGGCCCACAAAACCACCTTATCCTGTAGTATCATAATGTTAGCAGCTTTTTTTACAAATGTACTATAAATGTCGCACGAAATCCTATGTCATTACTGAATATATTACATTTTCCCGATGAGCGCCTGCGAACCAGGGCACAGCCCGTCGAAGAGGTAAACAGCGAGATCAAACAGCTGGTTTCAGACATGTTTGAGACCATGTACTCTGCTCCCGGTATAGGTTTAGCGGCAACTCAGGTGAATTTCCATAGAAGAGTTATCGTGATTGATGTCTCGGAGGACAAAAATTCACCACTTTGCCTGATTAACCCGGAAATTATTGAGCGTGAGGGCGAGCAACAGTACGAAGAAGGCTGTCTATCAGTCCCCGGCTTCTATGAACCGGTTACCCGTGCTGACAAGATACGTGTCAGGGCGCTGGACCGTGAAGGCAAGGAGTTCGAACTGGATGCAGACGGGCTACTGGCGGTCTGCATACAGCATGAGATGGATCACCTCGAAGGGAAACTGTTTGTCGACTATCTGTCCGAGATGAAGCGCTCCCGCATTCGCAAAAAGCTGGTCAAGCAACAAAAGCACCAGCAGGTTGCGCTGTAATTCCACACGGCCGATTCTTCCCATTCAATGAGTGCTGACACGCCAAAAATTATCTTTGCCGGCACTCCGGAATTTGCCGCTGTTGCCCTGCAGGCCCTTATCGATGACGGACAGAACATTGTCGCTGTCTATACCCAGCCGGATCGACCCGCTGGCCGTGGCCGTAAACTGACAGCCAGCCCGGTAAAGCAACTGGCAGCGGCGAACGGTATCCCGGTCGAACAACCCGCAAGCCTTAAAGATGAAAGTGCAATTGCGCAACTCAGTGGCTATGAGGCAGACATCATGATCGTGGCAGCCTATGGCTTACTATTGCCCCAGGCTGTGCTGGGCATACCCAGACTTGGCTGTATCAATATACATGCTTCCCTGTTACCTCGCTGGCGTGGTGCTGCACCGATTCAACGCGCCATTCTCGCTGGAGATAGTGAAACTGGTATCACGATCATGCAAATGGATGCCGGACTGGATACGGGTGACATGCTGTTAAAAATACCCACACCTATCAATAATGATGACACTGCTGGTAGCCTGCACGATCGGCTGGCAAAAACAGGGGCTGAAGCCATTGTCAAAACCATGACCTTGTTAATCAACAACCAGCTCGAAGCTACAAAACAGGATGAACAGTCGGCTACTTATGCAAGCAAGCTGCTGAAGCAGGAAGCCTGGATTGACTGGTCAAACAGTGCGTCACAGATTGATCGCCAGGTACGTGCTTTTAGCCCATGGCCAATTGCCCAGTCGATGCTTGACGACAAGGTGATCCGTATCCATGAGGCCGTTGTGAGCGAGCAACAAACCGACCAGGCAGCAGGTACCATTGTTCACAAAAGCAAAGACCATATCAGCGTTGCCTGTGGAGAAGGTGTGCTTGCTATGACAAAATGCCAGTTACCCAATAGCAAACCAATGAAAATTGCCGACATATTGAATGGTCACCCGGATTTATTTTCTGTCGGTACAGCCTTTAAAAATTCGACAAAATGAACAACCCTCGCGCCATTGCGACGCATATAATTAGTGCTGTCAGTGACGAACATATCCATCTCGAATTAGCCTTTGAAAAATATATTACAGCCAATATGGCTGATACACAGGCCTTTATAAAAGCACTTTGTTTTGGGGTTTTGCGCGAATATTACAGGCTCGAGTTTATTCTCAACCTGCTACTGGAAAAACCATTAAAGAAAAAGGAAGTACTGGTAAAAAATTTGTTATTAGGTGGTCTGTACGAGATCATGTCCATGCAAACGCCACAGCATGCCAGCGTATCGGAAACGGTAGAGGCAGTCACTGTATTAAAAAAGCAATGGGCCAAAGGACTGGTTAATGCCATTCTGCGCAAATCAATTCGTGAAGCAGAACAGATAAAATCAGCTTTAGAAAAAAATGATGTCGCGAAATTTTCACACCCTGCCTGGCTGATTGATTTGATTAAAGGCGACTGGCCAGAACATTATCCAGCTATTCTGCAGGCAAACAATCAACCAGGTCCGCTGAGCCTGCGCGTTAATCAGCGTAAACTGGATCGCCAGTTGTTTATCGATAAGCTTAAGGAAACAGGTATAACGGCAACGCCTATTGCCTATACGCAGCACGGGGTATTGTGTGAGACACCCATGGATGTAACCCTGCTACCTGGTTATAAAGAGGGCCACTTCAGCGTACAGGATGCAGCTCCACAGCTGGCAGCCGAATTACTTGCCCCTCAAAAAGGTGAGCGCATCCTGGATGCCTGTGCCGCACCGGGAGGTAAAACGACACACCTGCTGGAGTTACAACCTGGTATCGAGCTGGTGGCACTGGATAAAAGTCAAAAACGGCTTGCCCGGATCAAGCAAAACCTGTCGCGCCTGCAACTCAAGGCAAAGGTCATTGAAGGAGACGCCAGCCAACCCGAAGACTGGTGGGACAGGCAACCATTTGATCGCATCCTGCTTGATGCACCCTGCAGTGCGACTGGAGTGATTCGGCGTCACCCTGATATCAAGTTACTCCGACGAGTGGATGACATAGCAGGCCTGGTGAAAACACAACAAGAAATGCTGCTCGCGCTCTGGCCTCTGTTAAAGCCAGGCGGTATGCTGTTATATTCAACTTGCTCTATACTCAAACAAGAAAATGAGCAACAAATACAAAGACTTAGCTCCAGGCTGGTGCATTGCCAAGTCCATGCTATTGAAGCCGATTGGGGCATCGCAACCGATCCCGGCCGCCAGATCCTGCCGGGGCAATCTGGTATGGATGGTTTCTATTATTCGATCTTATATAAAGACAGGCAGACCATTTAAACAACTGGTTGCTGTACTGTTTGGTTTTGCACTAGTCAGCCCGAGTGTAAGTGCAGAGGGTTTTCAGGTGCGCTCGGCAGATTCAAAACTCGTCGAACGTGTCTACATGCTCGATGCACGTATCGATTACCGTTTCTCAGAACCAACACTTGAAGCACTGCAAAATGGCGTTCCCCTGATTGTGCTGGTGGATATCGAGGTAGAGCAGGTACGCAAGTGGTGGTTTAATAAAACCATTGCCGAGCTACAACAAGGTTACCTGCTTCTTTACCACGCGCTGACTGAAAAATACATCATCAACAACCTGAACAGCGGTGTACAGAAAAATTATGACAGCCTTGGTAGCGCCTTGGCTGCACTGGGCAGGATCGATGATTTACCACTGCTTGACGCCAACCTGGTAAAAATGGATGAGCAATACCAGGTCAACCTTCAAACCTACCTTGATCTTGAAGCATTGCCTGCACCCATGAGACCGATCGCCTATATTTCTTCACAGTGGCGACTTGAAAGCGACTGGTACCAATGGCCATTAAAGCCCTGAAAAAACTTTTTTCCGGTGTCCGGCCAATCGTAGCCCTGTTTTTCCTGCTACTGGCCTCGCTGGGACTGATGAGCGATGCCACACACAGCTCAACTGTGTTTGGCAAGCTTTATACACTGCTGCTTATCATCAATGCACTGGCCATTATCCTGCTGGTCGGATTGATCCTGAAAAATATCTACCTGCTGGTTCTATCGTTACGAAACAGAGTCACGGGATCAAAGCTGACTGCGCGACTGGTCATTCTGTTTGTGTTGCTGTCGGTAACACCAGTGAGTGTCGTCTATTATTTCTCTCTCGACTTTCTNNTGGGCATTCGAATGCGTGACCTGTTGCGCCAGACGAAAACGATTTCGACCGAGCTCGGTACTGTTCCCAACGAGCTTGCCGCACTCAGCATCAATGATATGCGTAGCAGCCTGGATGCAACTGAGCTGACCCTGTTTGGGCCACAAAACCGTATCGTGGCCTCCAGTAATATCGAGGCCGGCAGGCTCGTGCCAGTGCACCTGGATGAAGCTATTCAGTCGCGCCTGCGGCTGGATAATGAATACGTCGGACTGGTGCCGTTGCAGGATAAGGAGCTGTATATTCGTGTTGCCATTATGGTCCCAGCTACTGCAGCGGTTGGTGAAGTACGTATTTTGCAGGGCTTGTTTTCCATCACGGAACGCATGAATACTCTAGCGGAAAGTGTACAGACCGCATTCGCCCAGTATCGCGAACTCATCTATCTACGAGACCCGTTAAAAACAACCTTCATTCTGACACTCTCGCTGGTACTGTTATTGACCCTGTTAATGTCTATCTGGGCCGCCTTTTTCCTGGCACGCCGACTTGTACAACCTATCAGTGATCTGGTTGAAGGAACACGCGCAGTTGCCGAAGGAAATTATCAGACAAGGCTACCGCTACCGGGTAAGGATGAACTCGGTTTCCTGGTGCGCTCCTTTAACCAGATGACTGAGAAAATTGCCATGGTGACCGATGAAGCTAACCGTAGCCAAAGGCAACTGGCAGAACAACATGCCTATCTTGAAGTTGTACTGACACACCTTTCTTCAGGTGTCATCACGCTGGATAACAATCGGCATTTACATACCAGTAACGCCGCAGCTAGCCAGATTCTTTCTGTCAACCTGGAATCCTATGAAGGATTTTCTCTGGATAAACTGTCACATGAACAACCACAAACCCTGCTATTCATCGACATGATTTACTCGCATCTTGAAAACCACGATCAGGAATGGGAAGAAGAAAGCACATTTTTCAATACCAGCGGGCGACAGGTACTGTTCTGTAAAGGCAGCACGCTACCCGCCTTGCATGACAGCGAAAACAGCGGTTACATCATTGTATTTGACGATATTACCAACCTGGTTCAGGCACAACGCAACGCCGCCTGGGGGGAAGTAGCACGCCGACTGGCTCATGAAATCAAAAACCCGTTAACACCAATACAATTATCCGCTGAACGCCTGCGCCATAAATATCTGAATAAGATGAATCCTGAAGATGCCGAGCTGCTGGATCGTTCAACCCATACAATCGTGCAACAGGTAGAAACACTTAAAGAGATGGTCAAGGCCTTCTCTGATTACGCCCGCATGCCAACACTCGAACTCAAACCAACCAACCTCAACGAAGTGATCAACGAAGTGCTTGACCTTTACCGTAATGAAGCGATGGCTTGTAAATTTGACCTGGTGCTTGATGACAGTACACCACAAATCGAGGCCGATGACGGGCGCTTGCGCCAGTTATTGCATAATCTGATAAAAAACTCGCTGGAGGCCATGAACGAGCAGGCCGATGCCAGTCTTGTAATCACTACCAAGTGCATGGAAAAAGAAGCATGCCGCTTTGTGGAAATGCGTATCGAAGATAACGGGCCAGGCTTTCCGGAAACGATGCTCGGCCACCTGTTTGAACCCTACGTCACCAGTAAGCCCCGCGGCAGTGGTCTGGGCCTGGCAATCGTAAAGAAAATTATCGAGGAACATGGTGGTATGATATGGGCTGAGAACCTTGAAACGGGTGGTGCTCGCATCGTGATACGCCTTCCGGTCAACAAGGAAAATCAGGATAATCTGCTCCATGAGCACATGAAACCGACGGGAACATCGGATGCAGCCGCATAAAGAAGAGTCGCTAAACGAACGCCAGGAAAATCGTGGACCACGCCCGAATCCCTACATCCTGGTAGTGGACGACGAACCCGATATCCGCAATCTGCTGCAGGAAATACTTGAAGACGAGGGATATGACGTTAGCGTCGCCGAGGATGGCGAGTCTGCCCGCAAATCACACCGTGACCGCCGTCCAGATCTGGTACTGCTTGACATCTGGATGCCAGATGTTGATGGCATCACCTTATTAAAGGAATGGGCTGAAGAAGGTGGTGGCTTGCCAATGCCGGTGATTATGATGTCTGGACATGGCACCGTCGAAACTGCCGTAGAAGCCACTCGTTTGGGCGCTTACGACTTCATCGAAAAGCCCCTCTCGCTGGCGAAGTTATTACTTACTATCGAGCATGCCCTTGAGGCAGAACGCCTTCAGCGTGAAAACCTGGGGCTGCGACGCCAGTCTCATATGCCGCACGAACCGGTTGGACACAGTGCGGTCATGCAACGGCTGCGAGAGCAGGTCAAACGCATCGCAGAACATGATACCTGGGTGCTGATGACCGGCGAATCCGGCAGTGGTATGAACGTGGTTGCCCATTACCTGCATAACTGTAGTCCGCACCGTGAACGCCCCTTCGTTGAAGTAAGCATCGCCTCCCTGGCTGCAGAGGGTATTGAAGCGCAGCTATTTGGCAGTGAAGAAGAGGGTAAAATTCATTATGGTCTGCTGGAACAAGCTAATGGTGGAACCCTGTTTATCAGCGATGTCGGTGACCTCGACATGGCCACGCAAACCCGCCTGAACTCTGCACTGGAAACCCGGGCCTTTCAGCGCGTAGGCGGCGATACGAGTGTCCAGTTGTATGTACGCATTGTTGCCGCCACCCACTACAACCTTGAAACCATGATCGAGCAGGAAAAATTTCGCAAGGATTTGTATTACCAGCTGAACGTGGTTCCGCTTCGCATACCATCGTTACGCGAGCATCGCGAAGATGTTCCCGAACTGCTCAATTACTATGTGAACCTGTACGTCGAACAGGACAAGTTACCCTATCGCAAATTCTCACTACCCGCACAAAATCGTCTGCGTAACTACCACTGGCCAGGCAACATACGTGAGCTCAGTAACCTGGTACAACGACTGTTAATTATTGGTGCTGGTGCGGAAATCAGCCTGGATGAGGTGGAACAGGCACTGGGTGCGTCAAGCCAGCCGATCAGTGGCTCCATTCCCATGGGATATGACAGGCCATTACGCGAAGCGCGTGAACAATTCGAAAAAGCTTACCTGGAATACCAGTTAAAACAACATGAAGGTAGCGTAGGTAAAGTTGCCAAGATAGTCGGACTGGAGCGCACACACCTTTACCGTAAACTTCGTTCGCTGGGCATTGACCCCAAGAGCCTGGGTGACAAGGATTGATCCCGCAGCGTATACCTTGTAACGCTTGAGCTATAATAAAATCAAATAAAGACAAATAAGTACAAATGAAAATTATTATTCTTGGCGCTGGACAGGTCGGAAGTTCTCTCGCCGAAAACCTCATGACTGAAGCCAATGATATTACCCTGGTTGACAAGGACCCGGAACTGCTGCGTGTCATGCAGGATCATCTTGATATTCGCACCATAGCTGGTGTTGCTTCCTATCCCGAAGTTCTGCATCGTGCTGGTGCCGATGATGCCGATATGCTGATCGCAGTAACCGACTCAGATGAAACCAATATGATAGCCTGCCAGGTTGCCTATACGATTTTTCACACCCCCACCAAGATTGCCCGCGTACGTGCACACGAATACCTGAGTCATCCCGAGCTGTTTGCACAGGAAGCGCTGCCTATCGATGTACTGATCAGTCCAGAGCAATTGATTACTGAAAGCATCCAGCGCCTGATTGAATATCCGGGTGCCCTGCAGGTACTGGATTTTGCTGACGGCCAGGTGCAATTGGTAGGTGTGCGTGCCTACTATGGGGGACCACTCGTAGGTAACGAGCTACGGCGTATTCGTGACCATATGCCTAATGTTGATACGCGCGTGGCAGCAATTTATCGTCGCAACCGAGCCATCATACCTGAAGGGCATACCGTCATCGAGGCAGACGATGAAGTGTTTTTCATAGCCGCCAAAAAAGACATTCGTGCCGTGATGGGCGAGCTGCGCCGACTGGATAAACCCTACAAACGTATCATTGTCGCCGGTGGTGGTAACATCGGCCGTCGTGTTGCCAAGGCACTGGAAAACAAGTACCAGGTCAAGTTAATCGATCATAACCTGGCGAGAACTCATGATCTTTCCAGCGAACTTGAAAAAACAATTGTGTTGCGCGGCGACGTGGCCGACCAGGATCTGTTACTGGATGAGAATATCGAAAATACTGATGTCTACTGCGCACTCACCAATGATGATGAAGCCAATATCCTTTCTTCCATGCTGGCAAAACGACTGGGTGCCAAAAAAGTCATGACCCTTATCAACCGCGCCGCTTATGTCGATCTGGTTCAGAGCGGCGATATCGATATCGCGATCTCACCGCAACAGGTAACCATTGGAAGCCTGCTGACACATGTGCGGCGCGGTGATGTAGCGCGAGTGCATTCACTGCGCCGTGGTGCTGCCGAAGCGATAGAAGCCATCGCGCATGGTGATGAAAGCTCATCAAAAGTTGTTGGACGCAAAATTGAAGACCTGAAACTACCTTCAGGCACCACGATTGGTGCAATCGTTCGCGATAACGAGGTATTAATTGCGCACCACGATACCGTAGTTGAATCCGAAGACCACGTGATCCTTTTCGTGGTTGACAAGAAATACATACTTGAAGTGGAAAAACTTTTCCAGGTCGGCTTTACATTTATCTAGCGTTTTAACACGACATTCATGCATTTTCTTACCATTCAGCGCATTCTCGGACTACTACTCATCGTTTTCAGTTCGACACAAATTCCGCCGATGATCGTCTCGGTTATTTACCTGGATGGTGCCTTCGAAGCCTTTTTTGATGCCTTTGCGGTAACGCTGATCACCGGTATCGTGATGTGGTTACCGGTAAAAAACCAGAAACAGGAACTACGCCTGCGTGATGGTTTCATTATCGTGGTGATGTTCTGGACGGTACTGGGTTTGTTTGGTGCGATACCTTTCATTATTGATCCACATATCGATATATCAATCACTGATGCTGTATTTGAATCCATTTCGGGTCTGACGACCACCGGAGCTAC
>DJMK01000171.1 GCA_002436485.1 Proteobacteria bacterium UBA6492 | reverse complement strand
CTGCCATTTCCAGCAACCAGGTGCTGGCTTCATCCACCTCAAGCTTGAAGTCTGCCTCAAGACAGGCAATGCCAAAGGAAGCGGTCACTGATTGCAACTCGGGCACCCTGTCTTCCCAGTTCAGCGCCTCGATACGACAACGCAGGCGGGCAGCAATCTCATTGGCCTCTTCAACATCAGTATCAGGCAACAGCATGACAAACTCTTCACCGCCAAAACGGGCAATTACATCACTGGCACGAAGCTCGGCACCCAGTTCATGGGCCACGGCCTGCAAAACCACGTCACCGGCCTGGTGGCCATAAGTATCATTGATATTTTTAAAGTGATCGATATCGAGAATAATAATACTGAAGTGTTCGTTCTGGCGTTGCATTTGCGCCAGGCTGGAAGCTGCTGCCTGAAAAAAGCTGCGGCGGTTTGCCAGCTTGGTGAGTGGATCGGTGTTGGCCTGTTCCTTTAAGAAACGTCGGCTCTGCTCCAGTTCCTGAATTGTTTGCGCGAGCTTAACATGAGCACGCACCCGGGCGAGGAACTCAACGTGGTCACTTGTCTTGGCAATAAAATCATTGGCACCGGCAATAAAAGCCTGCTCTCTCGCTTCGGTATCGTTAGCGCCTGTCACCACGATAACCGGCATATTGACCAGGCGGCTTGAGTTATGAGTACGCATCTGTTTAATCAGATCGTAACCATCCATACGCGGCATAGCCAGATCGGTCACAACAAGATCGATGGATTCATCGTTACCCAGCAGGCGCCAGGCTTCTTCACCGTTAGTTGCCTCGATCGAATCAAACTCATCCCCTACAGCTCGCGACAACGTCGCCCGTATCGTTGCGGAATCGTCAACGATAAGAAGTTTCGGTTTGGCGGAATACTCAGTTGTGGGCCGTTTTTCTTCTACATACGCATCCACATCGGCGGTATTCACTGCTGATTCGCTGCTCATCTTACTTTACACATGCCTTAAAATGCTGCTGATCTCTACCGTCCATCTGTTTAATTATAGGTGGTTTGACAGCAAGATGACGGATTAACTTTTTAAGTAGTTTCACTACTCTACCTGAACACCTAACAATTTATCGGATAAGACTGGCTAAAATTTACCTGAAATAACCCTGTAAATATATCAACTAACCGGGTAATTGCTTGATAAATAAGGTAAGTCGGGTACTACCAGGAAAATGTCACCGGCCAGATCGCATCTACCTCGTTAGGATGGTCTACACAGTATTGTACCCACAAATCTGCGTAAGTAGTACCAAGCAACGGGTGTGATTCGTCAGGTGCCAATTCGGCCAATGGCGCAAGAACGAAGGCATAGCGGGTGATTTCTTGACGGGGAACATCATAACCTTTTGATTGTAAATCTTTTTCGCCAAAAAGCAGCAGGTCGAGGTCCAGTGTGCGGTCGGAAAAACGTTTTTCGCTGCGTTGGCGTCCATGCTCTTCTTCTATTCGGTGGAGAATGCTGGAAACCTCCTCGGGGTCATCTGCCTCAAAACTCACCACGAGATTATAAAAATTATCACCTTCAAAACCCACCGCAATGGTTTCATATACAGATGAACTGCCAATTTCGCCAAAATGCTTTTTAAGTGACGCAATACAGGATCGGATATTGGGTTCCCGATTGATGTTACTACCAACGCTGACATAGACCTTGACCACTGTTTTATTACTCTTTTCTGCCCCGCTCTATGACAACGCCCACGTCGCCAGCGTAACGTACTGCACCGGGTTTATTCACACGTAATCGAACCCAGGGAATACTGAATTCAGAAATAACAATGTCCGCAATGCGCTCAGCAAGGGTCTCAACCAGCTGAAACTCGCTCTCACCTACAAATTGGATAAGGCGTTTCGCCACCGCTTTGTAATTGACGGTATCATCGATATTATCCGACACAGCCGCCGCCCCAATATCGGTAGCCATTTCCAGATCAATGCGGATTTTTTGCTTAACTTCCCGTTCCCAGTCGTAAATGCCTATAATTGTTTCAATTTCAAGGTCATTTAAATAAATAATATCCATTCACTTTTCCACCAATTTTGGATAATAATAGATACCATGTATCTGAAACCGGATACACTATAGCCATTTCAACAAGGGTAATCCAATATTCCTGAGATTTACCAAAACATCAGTCAACTTGTCTTTTAACGCCTATGGAAGTCACAAGCCTCATATTTTTTGTTCTAATCGTTGTCGCCTACTTACTGGGATCCATCTCCACCGCTATCGTTGTGTGTAAACTGATGGCCCTCCCAGACCCGCGTACGGAAGGTTCCAACAACCCGGGTGCGACCAATGTTCTCCGGCTAGGCGGGAAAAAAGCGGCCGCCATCACACTGGCAGGTGATGCATTAAAAGGACTCATCCCCGTACTAATCGGGCACATGCTCGACTTGCCGCTCACATTGCTGGGACTCGTTGGCTTCGCGGCTTTTCTGGGCCACCTTTACCCGGTATTTTTTCAATTTCGCGGCGGAAAAGGAGTGGCGACCGCATTTGGCGCTATATTGGGTATTTCCTGGCTCACTGGCGGTCTGGTGTTATTCACCTGGTTATTTGTCGCCTGGCTCTCCAAAATCTCGTCACTTTCTGCGTTAATCGCTGCCACATTGGCGCCATTTTATTTCTGGATGGTCACTGCAAATTTTCAATTGACCATTGTTTCACTCGCCATGAGCATCATGCTGATCCTGCGTCACCGCTCTAATATCCTGAAACTGATTGAAGGTACCGAAGATTAGCGCTTTGCCGACCAGATGATCCTTTTTGTCCATTTTCCTGCGCCCTAGACATCGACACCCCCTTTATTTTCAATCAGTTAGCACACTAAAGGAACCAAATTGCATAGCCGATACCCTAAATAATCAGGTAGATTAAGTACTTAGGATTAATATGCAACGACTGGTAATTCACCCCACTCAAACTGCACAATGGCACTCGCTGGTCTGTGAAGCAGAAAGCGTGGCGAATTATTTCCTGGACGAAGAGCTGCAAAGTTACCTGGTTTTCCTGTTGATGCGGTTCCTCAATAAACCAGACATTGCCGCCAGGATTCTTGCCAGGGAATATCTCGAAAGCCTGCTGTCCACCGGACAGAGCCAGTGCGATAAACTGCGTGACGTGGGCGATGTCTGCCTGTTGCATGCGGGATTTTTCCCTCATCGGGCACGTCGCAAACGTGTCAGTGAGTCATATTTCACCCAACTGGGTTGCGGCGCCTACGAGCAGCTGGCCGTGGTACAGGAACATGAATTTTCCGGCCTGTATTTCAGATTATCCCAGTCTTTTGCTTCATTGCGCGACTTGCTTAAAACCATGAAACAGCTAGGGGAACGTCACCAAAACCACGATGGCACACCGTTCTTCATCCATGCGCAATCTGACCACCTGCAACCTGAAAAGGACGCGACCCAAACCCTGCCGTCAAAAAGACACCGACACTAACGCAGTAAACTTCAGTCAATTAGGTTAAAATTAGCGGCTTGCCAGACTGGCAGGTTTCTATGTTGGTAATTTCATCCCGGCAACACCCAAATGTGAAATTTTGTTTATAACTATGCAGGACAATGTAGTAAATGAAAGGTGGTAAAAGACACGTGGTATATGACATGAATAACCGTGCAGCATACAAAGAAACCTCGACTACGCAGAAACGTAAAGCGGTGGCCCTGATATCTGGCGGCCTTGACTCCATGCTCGCTACCAGGCTGGTGATGGAACTGGGTATTCATGTCGAGGGTATCAATTTTTTCACCGGTTTTTGCGTGGAGGGTCATACCCACGCCATTCGCAAAAAAGACAAGACCAAACCCAAGCGCAACAATGCCCTTTGGGTAGCCGAACAACTCGGTATCAAACTGCACATCGTGGACGTTATCGAACCTTACAAATCAGTTGTACTCAACCCTAAACACGGTTACGGTGCCAACATGAATCCCTGCCTGGATTGCAAGGGCTTCATGGTAGGCAAGGCCTATGAGTGGATTAAGGAAAACGACTTTGACTTTATCATTACCGGTGAAGTGATGGGGCAGCGCCCCATGTCCCAACGCAAAGATACCATGCCTGTGATACAGAGAGAATCGGGCGCCGGCGACCTGTTATTACGGCCGCTGTGTGCAAAGAAATTACCACCAACGCTGCCGGAACGGGAAGGCTGGATCGACAGGGAGAAACTACTCGACCTGCATGGTCGATCCAGAAAACCACAAATGGCCTTAGCTGAAAAATATGGTTTTAAAGATTATGCGCAACCCGCCGGAGGCTGCTGCTTTCTCACCGATGCCAACTATACCCGAAAATTAACCGACCTGTGGGGTAATCGCGGCACGCGTGATTACGAGTTGGATGATATCATGCTGCTTAAAGTCGGCAGGCACCTAAGACCCAGGTCACATTTCAAATTGATCATCAGCCGGGAAGAAGGGGAAAGCCGATTCCTCGAGGGTTATCGAAAAGAATTTGTTCATTTGAAAACCATCAGCCACGGCGGTCCATTGGCTTTGATTGACGGTGATGTAAATGATAACGACCTGCAACTCGCTGCCAGGCTTGTTGCACGTTACAGCCAGGGACGGGATGCCGATGCAGTGGAAATTGCCATCGTTGATAAGCAGGGCATCAGTAAAAATGTAACCGTAAACCCCATCGCTGTGGAAGACATTCCGGGAGACTGGATCCTATGAGCACGCACCATCTCGATGCGAGAAGATTGCTGTGCCCAATGCCGGTTATAAAAACGCAGGACACCATTAAAAACTTGAATAACGGCGATATACTTTCAGTTGTCTGTACCGACCCTGGCGCTGAACACGACATACCCGCCTGGTGCAGAATCAATGGACACAAGGTCCTCGACATCAATCATGCAAACCACGACATTACGATCAGTATTGAGGTGAATGGGCTTGGGTCTACACCATCATCATAACGCGCATTCGAATTCTGGTGACAACGAAGTTCTCACCAGCGAATCACGTTACAGGGACACTAAAAAAGTTACGCTTGTCGGCGCCGGCATCAATCTGTTTCTTACCGTAATTAAAATCGTGTTTGGCTATCTCGGCCAGTCACAATCTTTAATCGCAGACGGTATTCATTCTCTGTCTGATCTGCTCAGTGACGGCCTCGTATTGTTCGCCGCTAAACACTCTGCCAAAGATGCGGACGAAAATCACCCCTACGGTCATGGCCGTATCGAAACCCTGGTCACTATTGCATTAGGCATGCTGCTCATTATCGTAGCAGGCGGAATGACCATAGATGCCTTTCGCCGCATCATGGAACCTGATGAATTGCTGCATCCTGGTGTGCTGGCGTTAATGGTGGCGTTTATTTCCATTGTGGCCAATGAATTTCTGTATCACTACACCATCGGCTATGCCAGAAAATATAAATCCAGAATGTTACGCGCCAACGCCTGGCACCATCGCTCCGATGCAGTATCCTCAGTCATCGTATTACTCGGCGTCGGCGGTACTTTGCTGGGATTCCACTCGTTGGATGCCATCGCCGCCATTGGTGTAAGCCTGATGATCGCCAAAATAGGCTGGGAATTATGCGTGCAAAGCGCGCGTGAACTGGTGGATGAAAGCGTGGAACCTGAACTGGTAAAGACGATTAATGACAAAATCCTGGGGGTGGATGGGGTACGCGAACTGCACACGCTTCGCACACGGCGTATGGGTGGCGATGCCCTGGTCGATGTCCACGTGCTGGTTGACCCGAAAGTCAGCGTGTCAGAAGGCCACTATATAGGTGAAAAAGTACGGGAACAACTTATAGCCGAGATTGACGACATTACCGATGTGATGGTCCATATTGATCCGGAAGACGATGAGCAGGTAACCCCTTCAGATAACCTTCCTGAGCGCATGGAAACCGAAAAACGGCTGAAAAATCGCTGGCAATCCATCCCCGAAAGCACCCTGATTGACAATATTACCCTCCACTATCTAGACGGTAAAATCCATGTCGAGGTAACATTACCCCTGGAGAAGATGGTCAGCCGGGAGAAAGCCCTCGAAGTCTCAGAAATGATGATTCGTGCCGGCAAGGAAGAGCACGACGTGGCAGACGTAAAAGTTCTGTTTCACTAGCAAGCACCGTAAAGCCTGATATTAAGCTGTGCTGTTAACAACAAGCAATGTTGACAGTGAAGGGCTGCGGTGAAGGAGACTCATCAAAAAAGGTCGTATGAGGGACGTGAAAGGAATGCACCAAATTAATGCAAAAAGCAAATAAATGCACCATTATAGCGCATGCCTGGGTAGTCTTACCCATTCCCCTTGCTTGAAGTTATTGAAAATTAAGAAATATTTCCTTGGGCATATTTTCTGCACAAGGGCAGGAATTCTTAATGATATCTAGACACATTAAAAATTTACGGTGTTTACGAGTTACTAAAACGATTACAAATTTTACTTAACTGAGGAGGTTCATAATGTCCGCTAGCGACGTTTTAAAAATGATTAAAGAAAAGGACGTGAAGTTTATCGATTTCCGCTTTACCGACACCCGGGGCAAAGAGCAGCACGTGTCTGTACCACACCACCAGGTAACAGAGGATGTTTTTACTGATGGCAAAATGTTCGACGGTTCTTCCATTTCTGGCTGGAAAGGCATTAACGAATCTGACATGATTCTTATGCCTGACGCAGACACTGCGGTAATGGACCCTTTTTCAGATGAGAACACTTTGATCCTGCGTTGTAACGTCGTTGAACCATCAACTGGACAGGGTTATGAACGTGATCCTCGCTCTCTTGGGCTCCGTGCAGAAGCATATTTAAAATCTACCGGCATTGCCGATACCGTTTATTTTGGCCCGGAGCCAGAGTTCTTCATCCTCGATGATGTCCGCTGGGGTGCAAACATGAGCGGCGCGTTCTACAAAATTGATTCTGAAGAATCAGAATGGAACTCCGAACGCGTATACGATGACGGCAACATTGGTCACCGCCCTGGTGTAAAAGGCGGCTACTTTCCGGTTCCACCAGTAGATTCATTACATGACATTCGTTCCGCCATGTGCCTGGCCCTGGAAGAAATGGGAGTCATCACTGAAGTACATCACCACGAAGTAGCTACCGCGGGTCAGTGCGAAATCGGTACCGTGTTCAATACTCTGGTAACCCGTGCCGACCAAAACCAGATCCTGAAATATGTTGTACAAAACGTCGCGCACGCTTATGGCAAAACCGCCACCTTCATGCCTAAACCACTGGTAGGTGATAATGGTAACGGCATGCACGTTCACCAGTCCCTGGCCAAAGATGGTGAAAACATTTTCGCCGGTAACCAATATGGCGGCCTGTCTGAAACCGCGTTGTTCTATATTGGCGGTATCATCAAACATGCCCGTGCATTAAATGCATTCACCAACGCATCCACCAACAGCTACAAGCGTCTGGTACCTGGATTCGAAGCACCGGTCATGCTGGCCTACTCTGCCCGCAACCGTTCGGCGTCTATTCGTATTCCTTACGTATCTAGCCCGAAAGCACGCCGTATCGAAGTGCGTTTCCCAGATCCTACGGCTAATCCATACTTTGCGTTCGCCGCCATGATGATGGCCGGACTGGATGGTATTCAGAACAAGATCCATCCGGGTGAAGCCATGGATAAAGACCTGTATGATCTGCCGCCTGAAGAAGAAGCGGAAA
>DJMK01000073.1 GCA_002436485.1 Proteobacteria bacterium UBA6492 | reverse complement strand
GAATCATTGAAAAACGAATAACCACGCACATTGACTGCACCCGGTACAGATAACATGGCGGTAGTGAGTGGATAAGTCACCTGGTCTTCTACAACGCGCGGTGCCTGTCCTGGGTAAGTGGTCTTGATAATAACCTGGACATCAGAGAGATCCGGAATCGCGTCTAAAGGTGTGTTCTTTACGGCGAATAAACCCCAGCCAACCAGAACAAGCGTAAGCAATAAAACCAGGAAGCGGTTTCCCAGTGACCATTCGATAATCTTGCCAACCATGATTACATGCCTCCCATGCCATCATGCTTGTGCATGGATTTAATGATGTAAGCATCACCGGTTTTTTCCAGCTCAAACATCACCTTGTCTTCCGGTTTAAAGCCATCAAGTTTTACATTCGGTTTTACCTTGAAGTACATGGTCGTCTCGGGCCACTTGATAGCAGGTATCGGATCATGTGTCATGTTGACCTTGTTCTCGCCTGCCAGGATCTCGCGCAATATTCCTGTGCCGGTTATTGACTCTGGTTCATTTTCGATTGGTACGCCGGGTAAAGACATTCGTTGCAGACTTGCCTTGAGACTCGCCTCGGAATCGATCAAAAACTGGCCGGAGGTCACGACGCGATCACCTGCAGCGAGACCGCGTTGTATTTCGACATAATCACCCGATTCGATTCCGGCGATTACCTTGCGCGGCTGATAACGCCCCTTGCCCATGGATAATATAACCCGCTCTTCGTCACCGGTACGAATAAGTGCTTCACGGGGAATAACAACCGTGTCACTAGTGGGCCCGGCATAAATCGTTACATTGGCAAACATGTTGGGTTTTAACGATTCATCCGGGTTATCAAAACGCAATCGCACTTTGAGTGTTCTTGTCTTTTGATTCAGGGCTGGATAAACATACTCCACCTTGCCCTCCCAGGTACGACCCGGTAAATATGAAAGACTGACCTCAGCCGGTAACCCTGCTTGTATCCAGTCCACCTGGCGTTCAAATACCTCGGCCAGAATCCAAATCGATGACAGGTCTGCCAGGCTCATTATCTCAACCTGCGGCATAACAAACATACCCTCACGCACGCTGAGTTTGTCGACAATGCCATCCTGCGGCGCATAGACCTGCACATACTGCGTTACCTTACGCGTTTTGTTTAATGAATTAATCTGGACATCTGATACACCCAGCGCTGCAAGTCTTTCTTTAGACGCACTGATCAGACGACGGCTACTGGTACTGAGTGCTTGTAGGTATTCTTCCTGAGCATTAACCAGTTCGGGAGAATAGACTTCAAACAACAACTGGCCTTTTTTAACCCGCTCACCGTCAGATTTGACCATCAGCTTGTCTATCCAACCCTTGGTACGCAGGTGAATATGCGAGATTCGGTTTTCATCGACGTCCACGTAACCGACAGTATCGATCTTGCGCCACAGCCTATCTTTTTCAGCCAGTGCCGTGCGCACACCCATGTTATTTTCAACTGCGGGGGATATTTTTACTGATGTACCACCCCTGTCATCATAGATGGGTATGTAGTCCATACCCATTTCATCCTTCATAGGTTTGTCCGAGGTAATAGTGGGATTATGTGGATGACGGTAATACAGTATTTTTTTTTCTGCCGAAGCCATATCCTCTTCAGGTTCTTTCAGAACCAGATCCATACCACATATCGGACAGCTGCCAGGTTCATTCTTGACGATGTTTGGATGCATAGGACAGACATAAGTCGGGTCCAGGTGTTTTGTTGCATGTTCAACAGCTGTTTCTTTTTTGCCACCACCAGTTGACATTGCATCATTGGTTTGTTCTGAACAGGCAACAGATATCAGCACAATGCTCATCACAACAAAAATATTCCTGTAAACTCGATAGCTCATTGTTTTTCTCCTAACAGGTAAAGCAATCTGGCATGGGCTTTCAGATAATCAACACGAAGTCGTAGCTGTTTTAAATCAGTTTCAAGTTCTGTTATACGTGCGCGCATCAGGGCAGTAAATTCACCCCGCCGGTTCTGGTATGCAAACAGGGCAGCACGTGCATTTTCACGGGATTGTGGCACGATGGCCTCGTTATAACGCTGCAGGCGATCATTCAGTCTTTGCCAACTGGACAGGGTCTCGCTTAATTGTTGTTGCAATTCCCGGAGCTTGTCTTCGCGCGTTTCCATACTGGCCTGGTGGCGCAGGCGACTGGCGGCAACTTTTTTGTCCTGCCGGTTGCCGGTAAATAGCGGAACATCAAAGGTAACCATTGCACTGAGAAAATCAGGTCGTTCTGACCCGTCCGGGTTGAAACCATCACGAAATCCATAAGTAACACCAATCATCCAGTTTGGCTTGTATTCCTGGCGTGCTAACTCAATACCATACTGGCTGTTTGCTACCATGGCATCGAGGTTGTGTATTACGGGATGTTGCCTGAGTTGCTCGGCATGCTGGCTGGCTGATGATAAGTCAGCAAAGCTTGGTAAGGTCTCGAGTAGTGGTTGCGCTGCCTGCTCGTAACCGATCAGTTTAGCTAATGACGCGCGTGCAGCATCCTGCTTGGTGCGAATCTCGTCCATGCGATCTGCAAGCATGTCCAGCTCGAGTTCTGCGCGAATCACATCCTGCTGGCGCTGTTGTCCAGATGCGTATTGTGACTGGGTTATATCTACCAGCCTGTTAAAAAGCTTTTGGCTACGCAAAACAACTTTTTCTGCGTTTAACCAGTAAAGTAATTCGAGATATGCGTTACGTACCTGCATTATGACCATGCGCCTGCGATTCTCAGTCATCGCCTGCGCGGCTTCACTGGATTTACTTGCACGTCTTGATTTGATTTTCTGCATGTCGCCGCGCGGAATCATCTGTTCAAACCCGACCTGGATTTGTGTCATGGGTTCCTGATCGCGTTCAAACGTATCCGTGGGAAAATTCATAAAACCGATTTTCATCTTCGGATCAGGCAACGTGTCCTCAGCGGTTGCCTGTTCGCGATATGCCTCGGACTGCGCCTGGCTGGCTTTCAGAACCGGATCCTGTTCCAGTGCCAGTTGCTCTGCGAGTTGTAAGCTGAGTGCAGCATATGTGCTCATGCTGCTTGTAATCAGCCACAAGCTCAATAAGATTCGTTGTGTAATGGTGTGCATTTCATTCTCCCGCGCCAATGCAAATGCTTTAGCGGTACGCCCAAGCCAGCTAACAAGTAGCAGCCTGACTAACTAGTCAAAACAAGTGTGTTATGCGCGGAAGATTGGGGGGCGGTAAAGCAGACCGGAACTGGTTCCGTCGGGAATGTTGTAGGAAAAAGTGAATAGAACGGGTGTTCGAGTGAATTTAATACCGGTGAAAATACTTGCAAGCGGCACAGACGCAGTGGCTGGCACTGAACAGTTACCACACAGGTTCATGCAATCGCTGTTGTCTGCACAGCAATGAGCTGAGGAGTGCTGTTTGTCCTTCATTTGCATATGGCAAGCAGAGGTTTCCACTTGCTGATTATCCAGCAGGTTTTCCACCGACGCCCAGACACTGGTAGCACCAGCAAGCAACAGGCTCACAGCCAGTATGCTGGCCAGTTTGCGGTAAATATGTCGCCGGAATATGTGCATGATTTGATTATAGCCAATACCTGTACATAAGCACCAGACCAGCAGACCTGGTGAAAGTTCCTTGTGTGACTCGCATCGGCATTTGACAGAGGAAGTGCGGGTATTAATTCAGGCACTCTCGCTCAGTGGGCGAAATGATTATTCCAGACCGTAGGGATTCCCCTTGGTGATTTCGGCCAATGTCCAGTCAACCAGCCTGTCATTGGTTTCATTATGAACCTGGTAGAATCCATCCGGATGCCTGGTGACCTTGCGGCAACTCTCGATCTTGAACTTGGTACATAACTCACCGCTGTTATTTACCCACCAGTTGCCCTTCTCGGTAGTGCCACGCTCATCGACCATGATGATTTGACCGTCCCTGGCAAACAGCACCGATATACTGAGACCCCATTTTAGTTTTTTACCAAATGCCGTATTACCGTTTAAAAGGTCCTGCACATCAATCTGAGAAGCCTGTAGCTGGCCTGCGCCGAACGACAGCGCCATGGTGACACTCATTGCCAGCAGTCTGAACTTGTCCATTCTCATCGCTCCCTCCAGTTTGGTTGATGGTGAGCTTTATGCCAAAAGCTCTTTGGAGCGCTCGCTGGTCTATTTATGTTATTGATTTTTAGTACTATTTAGGTTGAGGCCAGTCGAGCGGACTATTTATAGTTATCGGTTTATGCAGCAGAAATATTAGACCATTTTTGGGGTTTAGCACCCCCAAAATCGGTTTTGTGGCTGTTTTAGCGTTATTTTTTAAAAATCTGACGTGAGAAAAACATGCCCGGACAGATACCCAAAATGGCTGCCAGTAACAAAAAGGCTGCGGGCACGTAGAGCAGCCAGTGCACACTCTTGTAACCGGTCAACCAGATTCCTGCCCAGATAAGCAGAGAGATGACCAGAAGAAAAAAACGGGTTGCCTTATCAATTTTCAGAGCTGAATTCATATGTCCTCCTCCTGTGAATGTACTATTTATATGGTTGCGTTAGCCTGACAACACGGTGCGTGATAAACATGATTAACAGCACCGCCAGACCAAACATATACAGCCCGGCGTGCACCTCGACGCTTGCAATTGCACCCAGCTTCACAGTGACGATAAGAACGGCCACTACCATCACATCCAGCATAGCCCAGCGACCATAGTCATGCATCAAATGCAGCAATTTTTTCGTCGACATCAAACCTGCCTGCCTGGTCATAAGGATATGTAACAGTATGGCCAGCTTTGCAAAAGGCAAAATAATGCTGAATATGCCCACCAGAAAAAATAAAAAGATGTGTCCTTCTTGCCATAGCTGGTATACCCCGAGCAGGACCGAGAAGGAATCACTGAAAAAGACCAGGCTGGTGATCGTCATCACCGGCATAATCAAACCGGTGATTAACAGGCCGCACGTCAGCATGAGCAAAATTAATAACCATCTGGCTTCTGTTGCGGGTAATAACCTCTGCATCGCTCGTGATTTCCTGCCTTAGCTTTGAGTCATCAAGAAGATCGAACATGATGCCACAGTAACATGGCCATCTTAAACCTTGTTATTCTATATCCAGGCATAAACAGTGCATCAGAACACGGTATTGTATTATGCTTTCTCTCAGGATCGGTTTTTATAATTGATCTGCGTCAAACGGCTTATACTGCAATCTGTCCTATACTCTTATATTACTTATTACTGGCGGTTGAATCTGAGTTCTGCCCAAACTTGAAACGAAAATTGATAGCATATGATTAAACCACTCTCACCGAACCTGCTGTATACACCTTGTGATAGCAGCCAGTTTAGTTTTGAAACAACTGATCAGCTTCCTGAACTGGGCGAAATTATCGGCCAGGAACGTGCGCTACGGGCCCTGCACTTTGGTGCCGGTATTCGGCAGGAAGGTTATAACCTGTTTGTGCTCGGACCCACAGGCCTGGGTAAGCACACCGTGGTTCGTGAATATCTGGAAGAAAAATCCAGGGGCGAAACCGCGCCACGTGACTGGGTCTATGTGAATAACTTTGAAACACCATCAAAACCTATTGCCATCAGCCTAAATTGTGGTCATGCGCATATTTTTCGCGATGACATGCGTCAGCTGATTGAAGATCTTCGAACCGCAATACCCAGTGCATTTGAAGCCGAAGAGTACCATGCACGAACCCAGGAAATTGAAGAAGACCTCAAAAAAACAATCGAGGATTCATTTAGCAAACTGGCAGACGAAGCCGAATCGCACAACATTCGATTGTTACGTACACCGCATGGCTTCGCCTTTGCACCTATGAAAAATAACGAGGTACTCAAACCAAAGGACTTCGAAAAACTGCCCGAAGAGGAACAGCAACGTATCGACGAAACAATGAGCGTACTGGAAGAAAAACTTACCACTGTCTTGCGTATGCAACCGCAATGGCAACGCGAAGCGCGTAACAAGTTCAAGGAACTGAACCGTGAAATTGTCATGTTTGCATCCGGCCATTTAATCGACGAATTAAAAAGCAAGTACATCGATAACAGGGTGATCCAGGAATACCTCGAAGCCGTTCAGCAGGACGTNNAATTACGGCAACCTGGTTGGCGCTGTTGAACATACCGCCCATCTCGGCGCGTTACAAACAGACTTCACCCTGATCAAGGCGGGCTCACTGCACAAGGCTAATGGTGGCTACCTGATCATTGATGCTATCAAGTTGTTGTCACAACCCTATGCCTGGGAAGGATTAAAGCGCGCCCTGTCTTCCCGACAGATAAAAATTCAATCGCTTGGTCAGATATATAGCCTGGTCAGTACTGTTTCACTTGAACCTGAGCCTATTCCACTGGATATTAAGGTAGTATTGATTGGCGATCGCATCCTGTACTACCTGTTACATGCCTATGATCCTGAGTTCAAACAACTATTCAAAGTGATGGCAGACTTTGATGATCAATTCAACCGCACGCCAGAAAACCAGCAGATCTATGCACAACTAATTGCAACCTTGTTGCGCCGTGACAAGCTACGTCCTTTTGACAAAAAAGCAGTTATGCGTGTCATCGAGCATAGCGCACGTATCGCGGATGATGCTGAAAAACTCACAACCTACCTGATGGACATCGCCGATCTTTTACGTGAAGCCGATCACTTTGCTGAAGAGGAAAATCACCCTGTCGTTCACAGCGATGACGTGCAACAGGCGATTGATGCACAGGTGTATCGCAGTGATCGTATTCGTGAGCGCTTACAGGAAGAGATACTACGCGGTACACTCATGATAGATAGTGCGGGAAGCAAGACAGGTCAAATTAACGGGCTTGCCGTCGTTCAACTCGGCAACTTCTCGTTTGCTACACCATCACGCATCACAGCTACCATGCGGCTTGGTGAGGGTGAAGTGGTTGATATAGAGCGCGAAACAGAGCTGGGTGGTGCAATCCACTCCAAGGGCGTGTTTATTCTTTCCGCGTTCCTGGGCGAACGTTATGCCAAGGAGCGCCCCTTATCACTCACTGCCAGCCTTGTGTTTGAGCAATCGTACGGCGAGATCGAAGGTGACAGTGCTTCTATGGCCGAACTATGTGCGTTGTTATCCTCCCTGTCCAATGTACCTATTCAGCAAGGTATTGCAATAACCGGTTCGGTCAACCAGCGCGGTGAGGCGCAGGCTATCGGGGGGGTTAACGAAAAAATTGAGGGCTTTTTTGATATTTGTAAATCACGCGAACTGAACGGTCAACAGGGTGTGCTCATTCCACAAAGCAACGTAAAACACCTGATGCTGCGTCATGATGTGGTATCTGCCTGCCGGGAAGGAAAATTTGCCGTTTACGCTTATAGCAACGTCGATGAGGCTATTGAAATTCTCACTGGCCAAACTTCAGAAAAGATTAACCAGCTGGTCGAACAACGCCTGGAAGAACTGGAAAATATTCGCGAAGAATACTCCAAGGCAGCCAGGGGCTCCAAAGACAACCATGAACAGCAAAACGATTAAACGTATCCTGGTTGCAGTCGATGCCAGCCAGGCAAACAGAAGCCTGGTGCAGGCAGCAAATATGTTGGCAAGCAAGCTGGATGCCGAGCTACAGGCATTGTTCGTTGAAGACATTAATCTATTGCAGCTTGCCGAACTGCCGTTAGCCCGCGAAATGACTTATGGCTCCATGAGTTCAAAACAACTTAGCCTGCCAGAACTCGAGAAACAGCTGCAAGCGCAGGTTGCACGCATACGTCAATTTGTTGAAGAGGCTGCCCAACTAAATAACACGAAAGTCAGTTTCAACGTGGCACGCGGCCAAATCGAAACCGAGCTGTGCAGTGCCGCACAAGACTCTGACTTGCTCATCGTCGGAAAGAATACCCAGTTAACACGTTACAGTGAAAAGTTGGGCAGAATTAGCCAGGAAATTATCAGTCGCACTAATTGTAATATTTTATTATTGCAACATGGTTCAGAGCTCGGACTGCCGGTTGTTGTGTTTTTCGATGGTAGCCAAGCAAGTCAACGTGCATTACAACTTGGAATGCAACTGGCGAAAGATGATCATGATCAGCTGGTTGTTATCTACCCGCGTGATGGTAAACAGAACCTGCAACAACAGGTGCTTGCCCAGACAAGCCAATCATCAATTGAACCAACACAAATTGAACTGATTGATAATAGTCCCGATACAATAATTGATGCTCTGGTAAACTGTAATGGTCGTGTCTTGTTACTTGCAGACGAAAAGGAAATTTTTACGCCGGTTCAACGTCAAACAATTATTAAACGAAGCCAACCGCCGGTAATCGTGATACGTTGATTTTCATACAAAACTGACGCTACGCTGGAACTAGCCTTTTATTACAACCAGCGGTTCAAGCCTGGCTACTTTCCTGGCAAGCCCTGCCTTATCTGCCGCATCGACCACTTCACTGACATCTTTATAGGCACCTGGTGCTTCTTCTGCTACGCCACGCATTGAAGGACTACGGATAAGAATGCCGCGACTGGCAAGTTCATCAACCAGGGCTCGGCCGCGCCATTTTTTTGTTGCCTTATGTCGGCTCATTGCCCGGCCTGCTCCGTGGCAGGCCGAGCTAAACGCCTGCTGTTCGCTCTCTTTGGTTCCGGCGAGAATATAGGAACCTGTTCCCATTGAACCTCCAATCAACACGGGTTGACCTGTTGCCCGTAAGGCTTCTGGAATTTCCGAATGGCCCGGTCCATAGGCACGCGTGGCACCTTTACGATGAATAAACAGCTTACGCGATATACCATCAAGTTCGTGGCTTTCCAGCTTGCAGGTATTATGAGAAACATCATAAAGCAGCCGTAACTCTGCCTGTGGCAGAACTTGCGCAAATGCCTCACGCGTCAGGTGGGTGATAATTTGCCGATTCGCCAGCGCACAATTGATACCCGATCGCATGGCACCAAGATATTTCTGACCGATGTCTGAATTGATTGGCGCACAGGCAAGTTCGCGATCAGGCAGACTGATACCATAACTGGCAGCACTGACTGCCATTTCCTTAAGAAACTCGGTGCCAATCTGATGGCCCAGTCCACGCGAGCCACAGTGAATACTGATTACGACATCACCGGCCTGCAAGCCATAGCTATTCGCAATCTGTTCATCATAAATATCAGTAATATATTGCACTTCAAGGTAATGATTACCTGAACCCAGTGTTCCCATTTCATTGCGTTGTCGTTTCCGGGCTCGCTCTGAAACGTAGTCCGGTATAGCGCCCCGCATACAACCATTTTCTTCCGTGCGCGTTAAGTCTTCTTCAGTACCGTACCCTTGTTTGACTGCCCATCTGGCACCATGACACAACATCTCCGTCATTTGTGTTTCATTCAGATGTATAGGTCCGGTACTGCCTACGCCGGCAGGCACCTTGTAAAACAGCACATCAGCAAGCGCCTGCTTATGCTCCTGAATATCCTGCTTTTTTAAACCTGTGTGTAATGTTCTTACACCACAGGAGATGTCAAAACCGACACCACCCGCCGAGATGACACCGCCCTCATCCGGATCAAATGCCGCAACACCACCGATGGGAAAACCATAACCCCAGTGAGCATCCGGCATCGCATAGGCAGCCTTAACGATCCCGGGCAATGTGGCAACATTGCATAACTGCTCATAAACCTTATGGTCCATATCACGAACAAGCTGCTCATCGGCATAAATCACAGCCGGCACACGCATGTTGCCATGCGGTGCTATTTCCCAACCCGTCTCGGTATGCCGTTGAAATAATGCCAGATCCATATCAGACATCCACCACGCACTGTGCACACCAGTTATCCTGTTGCTTACAGGTCACTTGCAGCGCGGTATAAGTTGCTCCCTTGATTTCCACCGCGGGATTATGTTTCTGAATATCCACTATCTCGCCACACAAGGTCCCTTGCAGTACATGGTTTTTTATCGATACCTGAAAACGGCTGAACAACATGCTGCGAATGGCCATCTCGTAAATGATCGCATTCAACCAGTCGGCCAATAGCAGCTCATCATCCGGCGCATCACATTGCACCGTTACAGTCTGTTCACATTCAACTTTATTCAGGTCAGTAATAACTGCGGTTAGTGCTAACCCGATTTGTTCAAAGGCCTCTTCCAGCGAGTCACCATAACCGCGAACACCGATATCCGCGCCATGCTCGAAGTGCTCCCAGCGACTTGGCTTTTGCATGCCGCGCATTATAGATCCCGTGAGAACACGAGAAGAATGCGCCAGGTCAATTACAACGCGTTCAAATGGTCAAGTGATGTTTTTTTAAGCAATAGAGGGTTGGCCGTCAGATCTGCACGTGAGCGATATATATTTCTTTATGATAAGTATCTGACTTATTTTATAATTTGGACTGTTTTAACTGGTCATAGCTAGATCTACGCTACTTCATTTTGAGCAAAGACAAGTAAGGCTCCCGATTCAGAATGGTCTTCAGGTAATGGTTTGAATGATGCACAGGACTGAAATTGAAAAGCTTCGCAAGGACATCGTTTTCGATGCGACGCTGTGTGGGCAGCAGTTATCTTTTCATACTACCTGGGGTTTATTTTCTCCCAGGGAGATTGATGAAGGTACCAGGTTGTTATTGCAACATATCAAAGTGGCAAAAAACATGGACTGCCTTGATCTTGGCTGTGGATATGGTGCCATAGGTTTGACACTGGCAAAGCTGGCTAACGAAGGTACAACAACCCTGGTTGACAAGGACTTCGTGGCAATCGAGTATGCCAGAAAAAATGCTACACACAATGGCATTGCGAATACAGATATCCTGCTAAGCAATGGCTTTGAACAGGTCAGACATAAAAGTTTTGATCTTGTTGTCTCCAACATTCCAGCCAAAGTTGGCAATGAATTAATGAATATATTTTTTTATGATGCACATAACCAGTTAACACCTGGTGGACAAATCATTGTCGTCACTATTAATGGCTTACGCAGTTATATAAAAAGAGTTTTTACCGACGTTTTTGGTAACTATAGTAAAATAAAGCAAGGAAAAAACTATACCGTGTCAATGGCGGTAAAAAATCAGGCTGCGAAAACGTAATAAAATAAATTAGTCTCGATAGGGTTTAGCGATTAAATATATAACCATTATCAGAATGACTTTCGATGAGAATTGATGAAAGGAAAAATCATGGCTAAAGAGTCAGTGATGCGTACGGGTTCAATCAAGGTAATGAGCCAGATGATTTTCTGGAGCCGCTGGTTACAGGCGCCCCTGTATTTTGGTCTGATCGTGGCACAGGGCGTATATGTTTATCACTTCATGCTTGAGTTGTGGCATCTGCTGCATGATGCTAACAAGATTGGTGAAATCGAAATCATGCTTATCGTACTGGGCCTGATTGACGTTGTCATGATCGCCAACCTGCTTATCATGGTGATTATTGGCGGATATGAAACATTTGTCTCTCGCCTGAACCTGAGAGAGCACCCGGATCAACCTGAGTGGCTATCGCACGTTAACGCCGCCACCATGAAAATAAAACTCTCCATGGCATTAATTGGTATTTCTTCCATCCACCTGTTGAAGACTTTCATTAATGTAAAAAACCCAGCGATTCCAGCCGGCACGGACCCACAACTGGCAGAGCATATGGTGTCAGCCAGCCAGGTCGAAGTTACCTGGCAGGTGCTTATTCATTTAACCTTCATCTTGTCCGCAATCGCCATGGCCATCACCGATCGCATCATGACAAAAACATTACTGGATGCACATGGCAAGGCCGAGATTGATCACTGATAAAAGTCAGCTTCGTCTGTTTAAAAAAAAGCCGTCTTAACGACGGCTTTTTTATTTCCGGGTAATGTACTTGATTACCAGCAGGCAGTGTATTCTTTGTGTGTCTTGATGACTTCCAATGCCCAGCTTGCCTGTTTAATACCTGCGTTAGCTGATTTTTCCCACCAACGAGTCGCCTCACAATAGCTGCGTACCTGTCCACCCACATTCGCGTAAAGCGTTCCAAGGTTATACTGCGCCATTGCATCACCATTCATGGCTGCCTTGCGCCACCATTGTTTGGCCTTGGCGATATTGCGCTCGACGCCGTGTGATCCCATCGCGTAGATAATACCAAGGTTATACTGGGAATCAGAATTCCCCTGGCGAGCCGCCATTTTCCACCACTTGATGGCCTGATTGATATCCAGCTCAACGCCTTCTCCATTAGCGTAGGCTACAGCAAGATTATGTTGCGCATGGCGATGACCCTGCTCGGCCGCGCGGCGATACCAGTATGCCGCCTTTCTGGCGTCATGCTGCACAGCTTTACCTGTGTCATACACCATGCCAAGTCTGAATGCTGCATCAGTATCACCTTGATATGCCAGTGCACGCCACAGGCGTCGTGCCAGATGGTAATCACCGTTCTTGAAAGCGGCTTTCGCCTGCTGTTGCAGTTTTTCTTTCCAGCCGGCCCGGTAACTAATCGATATCACTCCCTGTGAAGTCACCAGGTCCAGCTCATTTAGCATACAGCAATGATTACCGGCATGAGATTTGGAAGTGGTGGTGAGCAGCAGACAACTCAATAACACAACCAGCATGGTTGTCATTATCAACCTGGTATTTGATTCGGCCTTGTTATCAACCGAAATAGCAATTTGAGCCTGTTGCTGCCGCATAAAAAAACTGCCTCAGAACAATATTTATACACTTAAACTACATATCGTCTAGGGTCTTTGTCGCTTTAGTTTGCGGATTATTTCTTTTTAAAACAGTGGATTACATGATGAACTTGCAAACCGACAAGCTATTGGTATTCGAACAGGTTTTTTGATGATCCCGAATGAAAAGAGATAAAAATATATTGAAATTCAATAAGTTATAGAACTATACTCCGGTGTTACAATCAAATTCTGCAGCGACGACACTCTTCACATGCCTCAAGCCAGACAGGACACTAGCCAGCTACCACTGTGTGTGGATCTCGACGGTAGCCTGTTGCTCACGGATACCTTGTGGGAATCGACTCTCAAGCTGCTGGCTAAAAATATTCTGTATGTGTTCTTGATACCGCTGTGGCTGATGTCAGGCAAGGCGGCCATGAAGCGTCGTATCAGTGAAAGAGTATCTCTGGCATACCATTTACTTCCGCACAATGAGCCACTAGTCGACTACCTCAGGCAACAAAAGCAGGCCGGCCGCAAGCTCGTCCTTATCACCGCGGCAGATGAAAAAATTGCCAATGGCATCGCTGACCATCTCGACCTGTTTGACGTGATTCTTGCCAGCAACGGCAAACAGAACCTGTCTGGCAGACAAAAGGCAAATATTTTGAACGAACACTTTGGCGAAAATGGCTATGTATATGCCGCCAATGCGGCTGTTGACATTGCAGTATGGCAGCATGCTGCAGCGGCCATCGTGGTCAATGCGCAAAAGGGGCTCCTGCAAAAAGCCAGGAGTATGTTCAGTATTGAAAAAGAATTCCAGACAGAAACACGGTCAGGCTTGAGTTCCGTTATCAAGGCAATACGGCCACACCAATGGATCAAGAACACGTTGCTTTTTGTTCCCCTGATACTTTCCCACCAACTTGCACCTGAGTCCATTGCCACCAACGTATTGGCATTTGTTGCGTTTTGCCTGGTTGCGTCTGCCATTTACGTCATTAACGACCTGTTTGACCTGGATTCTGATCGGTTGCATGACACCAAAAAATTGCGGCCATTTGCTTCAGGTGCGCTCTCCATTCAGGCTGGCTGCTGGATGGCACTAGTACTGTTAATTCTCGCCACAGTACTGGCGTTTAGCATAAGCATGCAATTCGCTCTGATCATAGCGGGATACGTTTTATTAACATCGCTATACACGTTGCGTCTCAAACGTATGGTGTTGATCGATGTGTTGACCCTGACCTCTCTTTATACGATCAGGATCATTGCAGGGGCAGTCGCCATCGATGTGCCGGTTTCTTACTGGTTACTGACCTACTCGATTTTTATATTCCTCAGTCTCGGACTGGTTAAACGTTATATTGAGCTACATAACCTGTTTACAAAATATAGCGAAAAAAGAAAGGCACGTGGCTATTCAGTAAATGATTTACCTGTCGTATTGCTATTTGGCGTATGCAGCGGGTTTGTCAGCGTCCTGGTAATGGTACTTTATATAAATGATCTGCAGGCGAGTAAACTATATGCACAGCCTGCCTGGTTATGGATTGTCTGTATGGCCGTGCTTTACTGGATAAATCGTATCTGGTTGTTGGCGCATCGCGGTGAACTGCATGAGGATCCTGTTCTGTTTGCCGTGCATGATCGAACCAGTTACCTGATTGTTCTGATTGTATTGCTAAGTCTGTTTCTTGCCTTATGAATATTCACCAGTCATGGGGTAATGTTCCGCAAGTTGAGCAAACCTGTCTTGAGCAACTTTGGCGATCTCAAACATTACCTGCGGCAGCTACTTTATTACCCTTTGGCCAGGGACGTAGCTACGGTGATGTCTGCCTCAACGATAAGGGTTACAGTCTTGCTACTGGCAGGCTGAACCGGTTTATTCATTTCGACAGGGAACAGGGTATCCTGTCGGCAGAGGCCGGAGTCACACTGGCTGAAATTCTGGAGCTTATATTACCTGCCGGCTGGTTTTTACCGGTAAGCCCGGGCACAAAGTTTGTTTCCCTGGGTGGCGCGCTTGCCAACGATGTGCATGGTAAAAATCATCACAAGGCTGGTAGCTTTGGCCGCCACGTACGTGCCTTTGAGCTACTGAGAAGCAACGGACAAAAGTTGATTTGCACACAAGAAGAAAATTCTGACTGGTTCAGCGCGACCGTCGGTGGACTTGGGTTGACAGGGCTGGTAACTCAAGCTGAACTACAGTTGAAAAAAATTGACAGCCCGGCCATTGTTCAAAAGACAAGACGTTTCGAGAACCTGGCAGAATTTTTACGTTTGTCAGAAGAGACTGAGGCTGATTGGGAGTACACCGTGGCCTGGGTTGACTGCATGGCTAAAGGTAAGCAGCTCGGGCGTGGCATTTTCAGCATGGGTAATCATGCCACAGCGGCAACACCCGGTATCAAGCCGGAAGTGCTACAGCCAAAATTCAGTATGCCGTTCAACGCACCAAGCTGGTTGCTTAACCAGTACAGCGTAAAACTGTTTAACCAGCTCTACTATCACTTACCACGCAAACATGACAGCCAAGTTCACTATGAACCTTTTTTCTATCCACTGGATAAAATCGCCAACTGGAATCGTTTATATGGTAAGCGTGGCTTTTACCAGTTCCAGTGTGTTGTGCCGCTGGATAAGGCTGAAGCCGCAATTAGTGAAATGCTACAACATATATCAAAATCTGGTCAGGGATCATTTTTGAGTGTACTGAAACGGCTGGGCAACATAGCTTCCCCCGGCATGTTATCTTTTCCGCGCGATGGAATCACGCTGGCACTGGATTTTGCCAACCGGGGAGAAAGCACCCGCCACCTGCTTGCTGATCTGAACGAGATCACGGACAGGCATGGTGGCGCCATTTATCCCGCGAAAGATGCCACTATGACTACCGCTTTGTTTGTAAATGCATATCCAGGCTGGCAAAAATTCAGTGAGTACATGGATCCACACTTCTCGTCCAGTTTCTGGCGCAGGGTAACAGGAGAGTAAGAAACATGCAGAGTATCGTTATTCTGGGTGCGACATCAGCTATCGCCGAACAAACTGCACGTATTTATGCTACTCGCGGTGACGCGCTTTGCCTGGTAGCACGTGATGATGCAAAACTCGAAATTATCAAGAGTGATCTGGAAATTCGCGGGGCAAGCAAGGTAACCAAACTGAGTTATGACCTGAATCACACCCACCTTCACCAGGCATTATTAGACGATGTTATAAAGGCGCTTGCACGCATAGATATTGTCCTGGTTGCCTATGGCACACTGGGCGACCAGAAAAAATGCGAACAGGACTTCGATGAAACCCTGCAGGAACTGCAAACAAACTGCCTTGGCGTTATCTCGCTGCTGACGCTTTTTTCCAATTATCTCGAGAAACAGAAAGCCGGTTGTATTGCTGCTATTTCTTCACCTGCCGGGGATCGGGGACGCCAGAGTAATTATGTATATGGCAGTGCCAAGGGAGCGTTGAGCATATACCTGCAGGGTATGCGTAACCGCTTGTATAACTCCAGTGTACATGTACTGACTATAAAGCCGGGATTCGTTAATACACCGATGACAAAGGATTTCAAAAAAGGCTTGTTATGGGTGGAACCGGACGTGATAGCGAGAGGAATAGTAAAGGCAATCGATCGGAGAAAAGATATTGTCTACCTACCGTTTTTCTGGCGTTATATAATGCTGGTGATAAAACTGATCCCTGAAAGCATATTCAAACGATTGTCACTATGAATAAAGATGCGAAAATTATCCTGCCAGGGGGAGCTGGGTTGGTAGGCCAGAACCTTGTTGTCTTTCTTAAAAAGGCCGGATTTAATAACCTGGTTGTAATCGATAAACATCCCTTTAACACCCCGATGCTAGCTCGACTTCACCCCGATATCACGGTTATTGAAAGCGATTTGGCTGACAAGGACGAATGGCAAAAGCAGTTCAAAGATGCCGATGTTATTATCATGTTACAGGCACAGATTGGTGGACTAACAGAAGAACCCTTCATTCGTAACAACATCATCTCGACCCAAAATGTCATCGATGCATGTAAGCAATATAACGTGCCCTATATAGTACATATAAGTTCTTCCGTTGTTGAATCGGTTGCCAATGATTACTACACGGAAAGCAAGAAAAAGCAGGAAGACATGGTTATCAACTGTGGAATACCTTTTTGTGTTTTAAGGCCTACACTCATGTTTGGCTGGTTTGATCGCAAACACCTTGGCTGGTTATCCCGCTTCATGCAAAAAGTACCGGTATTCCCGATACCGTCCCATGGCAGGTTTATGCGTCAGCCACTCTATGCCGGCGACTTCTGCAACATTATCATCAGCGCCATGCAAAAACGCCCAGACAACGAGGTTTACAATATAACCGGTCGCGAACAAATCGACTATGTTGATATTATTCGCCTGATTAAAAAAACACTCGGTGTAAAAACCTGGATAGTACATATCCCCTACTGGCTTTTCTGGTTACTGTTAAAAACATATGCCATATTTGACCGTGATCCGCCTTTTACTACATCACAACTCAAGGCACTCACGACCCACGACGTTTTTGAAGTTATTCCCTGGTGGGATATATTTGATGTCACCCCTACGCCAATCGAAGATGCTATGAAAGAAACTCTGCTAAACGAGACGTACAGTAAAAATGTACTTAAATTCTAGGTTGCCTGAATGCTGAATATTGCTGTCATCGGCGCCGGGCCCATGGGCCTTGCTGCTGCCTACGAACTGGGTAAACAGGGGCACCAAGCCGAGATCTTTGAATATGACGATCGGCTTGGTGGAATGTCGGCACATTTTGACTTTGATGGGCTGAGTATCGAGCGTTATTACCATTTTGTCTGCCACCACGATTATGCCCTGTTTGACCTGATGAGAGAGCTTGATATATATGACAAGCTGCACTGGCAGGACACCCACATGGGCTATTACTACAATAACGCGCTGCACAAATGGGGTGATCCTTTCTCACTACTACGTTTTCCACACCTTGGCATGATCGATAAACTTCGCTATGGATTACACATGTTTCTTTCCTCAAAACGGAAAAAGGAAAACTGGCATGCCCTGGATACCGATGATGCGGTCAGCTGGATAAAAAAACACAGTGGTTCCAGGGCCTATGATGTTTTATGGAAACGCTTGTTTGAACTCAAGTTTCATCACTTTACCGATAATCTTTCCGCGGCCTGGATATGGGCACGTATTCGACGCGTGGGACGCTCCCGCCGTAGTCTTGTACAGGAACAGATGGGTTATATCGAAGGTGGTTCGGAGACACTCCTCAATTGCCTTGCAAATGAAATACGCCAACAGGGAGGTAAAATACATCTCTCTACCGCCGCAACAAAAATTGTGACCGAGGATAGAAAAGCCATCGGTGTACAAACAGCTGATAGTCTACATAAGTTTGATGCAGTAATAAGCACCATCCCGTTACAATATGTACCACGGCTGGTACCTGATCTGCCCGAACAGATCCAGAAGCAATACAAAAATATCACCAACATCGGTGTCGTCTGCCTGATTTTCAAATTAGCCAAAGCAGTCACGAAAAACTTCTGGCTGAATATCAGTGCCCCGGATATTGAAATACCCGGCATGATTGAAATGAGCAACCTGCGCCCGCTGCCTGATCACATTGTTTACGTACCCTATTACATGCCGCAGGAACATCCCAAGTTCAAATGGAGTGATGACAGGATCATTGAAGAAGCCAGGCAATATTTATTCCGCATCAACCCGGAACTCAGTGAGAAAGACATCATCGCGGTACATGCTTCTCGTTATGCGTTTGCACAACCGATTTGTCAGCCCGAGTTCTGCGACAACCTGCCACCGATGAAAAACGTAATTGATAACCTGCTGATTGCCGACACCTCTTATTACTATCCTGAAGATCGCTCAATATCAGAGAGCGTGGATCTGGGACGCAAACTCGCCAGGATGTTGTGTGGTTAAACACATTCGTACAGAGTTCATGCAATTTTTACTGGTGGGTGGTTTTGCCGCTGTGGTCAACTTTTTCTGTCGCATCGCGCTAAGTGAGCTAATGAGTTTTCGCTGGGCCGTATTTATCGCTTACCTGTTCGGTATGCTGACCGCGTTTTTACTATCGAAATATTTGGTATTTGAAAAAAGTGGCAAACATCACCTGCACGAATTACGCGATTTTACAATTGTAAATATTCTTGCCGTGATACAGGTATGGTTAATAAGTGTCGGCCTGGCTGAATACCTGTTTCCTGCTATCGAATATGACTTTTTTGCTAACGAGCTCGCGCATTTTATTGGCCTGATGGTCCCGGCGATTACCAGTTACCTGGGCCATAAACATTTTTCCTTTAAAAAAATCTAACCAGATAATTATTACAGGCAAAAAAAAGCGGGGTAAATACCCCGCTTTTTATCATGATGGCAGAAAGCTTACGCCGCCTTGGTAACCTTCTGATCAAGTTCACCAGAAGCATAACGCTTCACCATATCATCCAGGCTGATCGGGTTGATCTTGGAAGCATGGCCTGCACAACCAAAGGCTTCGTAGCGTGCCTTACAGATTTCCTTCATGCCCTTGGTAGATTCCTTCAGGAATTTACGTGGGTCGAAGTTGGAAGGATTATCATGCATGTGCTTACGAATCGCGCCAGTAGAAGCCATACGCAGGTCAGTATC
>DJMK01000028.1 GCA_002436485.1 Proteobacteria bacterium UBA6492 | reverse complement strand
AGGCGACTCAGGGACAGGAGGATGGCCAGATAAAACGCGAGCGGCAGAAAAGTCTGAGTAACCTCGTCTTCGTTCTGCCGCTCGCGTTTTATCTGGCCATCCTCCTGTCCCTGAGTCGCCTGTACAAGGATAGCGAGATGGTTGTGTTGACAGCATGCGGTGTCAGCCCCTGGCGTATCATGCGGGCGGTACTATTGTTGGCTGTACCATTTTCTGCGATGGCTGGCTGGTTATCCCTGAATTTAGCGCCATGGGCTGAATCAAAAAGTGCCTTGATCCTGGAAGAAGAAAAACAAAAGGGCGACATCGAGAGCCTTTCCTCAGGCCGTTTTCGTGAACTAACCAAGGGTGAGGGCGTGGTTTACGTACAGGAGTTTGATGCAGATGCAGTGCGAATGAAAAATATTTTCATGCAATACCGTAGCAAGGACAGTAATTCGGTTATCGCGGCAGAAGCAGGTTCACGCATGATTGATGAAAAAACCGGTGATCGCTTCCTGGTACTACATAACGGTCAGCGTTTTGAAGGGCCCGATAAAAATGGGCAGACCGCCATCATGGATTTCGAAGAACACGGTGTGCGGGTGGTAGAAAGTAAAGTCGTGGCAAAGGCAAGTTTTAGGCAAAAGGCGGTGCCCACGATGATGTTGATCAAACGCGGGTTGGGTATAGACCATGCCGAGTTACAATGGCGCGTATCTGCCATTTTGCTCTGTATCATTCTGGCGATGTTAGCAGTGCCACTGAGCCGAACGTCCCCGAGGCAAGGCCGTTATGCCAAGCTCGCATTGGCGTTAATGCTTTATATTATCTATACCAATCTGCTCAATGTGTCACGCGCCTGGCTCAACAAGGAAGAAGTCAGTATTTACATTGGTATGTGGTGGGTGCATGTCGTCATGTTGCTATTGGCGATTGCTATATTCATCCAGTGGCGGCCTGTGTTACGTAGATTTTTAAACAGGTATTGAAATGCAGATCATCGATCGTTATATCGGTAAGTCAATCGCAGTAGGTGTTTTCGCGGTGTTCATGGTTATGTTCACCCTGGATACGCTGATTAATTTCGCTGGTGAGACGGATGATATCGGGCGGGCCAAGTACACCGTATGGCATGCGATTACCTATGTGCTGTTGCGTGCACCACAATCCATGTACGAAATTTTTCCGATGGTAGCCCTGCTGGGTTCCATACTCGGACTGGGCATGTTGGCGGGAAACAGCGAGTTAATTGCCATTCGATCCGCCGGTGTGTCTACCGTACGAATTACAGCTTCAGTACTCAAGACGGGCGCTATATTGATAGTGTTAGCCATTTTTATCGGTGAAGTGGTTGCGCCGCCCGCGATACAGTATGCCAAGCTGCAACGTGTTAACGCCATGAACCAAAAAATTAGTCTCAATACCGATTATGGTTTGTGGGCACGTGATGGCAATAACTATATCCATGTGCGCCGTGTCGAAGGCAATGGTAATCTGACAGGTATCAATCTCTACATTTATGACGACAAGCATAACCTGCAGGAGACGATATCGGCGGCAGGAGCTGAATACCAGGATGATCACTGGCTCATGCACAGAGTTACACACCGAACCATTTCAGAAAATGGCGTTAAACAGATGTACACTAAAACAAAAGAATGGAAGACCTTGCTAAATCCTGACGTGGTCTCCGTAGTATCGGTGACGCCCGAAAACCTGTCCGTTATCAAGCTACTTGGTTACATTGAATATCTAAAAGACAACCAGCTCGATGCCAGTGAATATGAACTGTCGTTCTGGTCAAAATTGACGACGCCATTGACCATTGCCGTGATGGTTATGTTGGCTGTGCCTTTCGTCTTCGGTACCTTGCGTGATGCCGGCGCGGGCACCCGGTTGCTGGTTGGATTTATGTTGGGACTGGGATTTTTTATAATCAATAAGCTGGCAGGCAATATCGGGCTTGTCTATCATTTCCCGCCCATTGTTGCAGCGATATTACCGACACTACTTGTAATGGGTGCGGGTGTGTTTATGTTATCTCGAACGCGTTAGATTACCTTTGGGTCAGGTTTTGTTTTTATCAAAGTAACGCACACGGGTATTACTGATTCGGTCACGCCAATTATTCGGTTTTTGATCAATCAATAACCATATAGTCGCAACAACATAAAAAACCCAGGCAGGTATGGACTCAAGATCCAGGCCTATCTTTATAGTTTGATTGCCAATCACCAGGGTTATGACAACAAATGCCCAGAATGGCAGGCTGGCCAGAAAGCGATAAAAAGCCTGCTTCCAGTCAACTGGCTCACCACTTTTCTTCAACAACTGAATTCGCCAGGCGCGCATGCCGAGTGTTTGTCCGCCATGTGTCCAGAACCAGCCATTAAACAGGAAAATCACTGCGAGAAAATAAACGGTCAGCACAGGGGAGTAATGTTCAGCCCCCTTGCCACCGGTAAACGGTATCGTGAGTGCGCTTGCAATCACCAGAACCGCAAACATCAGCAAGCCGTCGTAGACCAGGGCAGCCAGGCGACGACCCAGGCTGGCGGAGATAAATTCAATTTCGCTCATGTCAAGAGTTGAAAAATTACAGGATCTTTGGTGAACTGTGCATAGGGATTCTACGAAATAACTAGAAATAAATCATCTCGTTAATCATGTCGATCATTGAAGAATTAGCCAGTCAACATGGAGTGCTCGCTGCCGGTGAGTATGCTTACCGTGGCGATCGGTTCAGTTATACCGGTCAGCTAGATGAAGAAAAGGCACGCATGGCTTCAATCATGTGCCGGGCTACCACCATGGCAGTGCATATGCAGGTCGACATGATGAAATCGCTTGGCGAAGATTGTGGTTGTGCTCCAGCACGTGGCTGGGTTGTAAAGGGCAAACATTTCAGCGTCTGCGTGGTTGGCAATGTATTTTGTTTTGTTGATAACAGTGCAGGGCGGATGAACCACGTAGTTGCCTTCATGCGCGAGCATGTCAAAACACAGAGCGGTGAACTGGTTTAAAGACGGAGCAGGTAATGGCAGAGTTAAATAGCTTGATGCAGTTGGATGGCGCATTGGCCGCCTTTGAATTCGATGACAAGGGTGAACTGTTGTCATCCGAGATAGCAGACAATGACAAAATCGATGAGACCGTGCTCGATCTGCTATGCCACGTATGTGTTGCCAACACTGCGATTGCGACCATGCAGGCTCGTGGTTGGGAAAAAATGACTGGCATGGAAGGCTTTTACCCGGTTGAGGGAATATCACTGATAGGGTTTGAATGGACGGCCATCGTAAATGGTAAACAGGGCGTTATCTTACCCAATGACAAGGCCGACCTGGATGCTGCCTATGCAGCACTGGGTGCCTGAGTTTTATGTTAAGGCAACTTCTTGCAGTTGACGGTGTGATGGCCATTGCCCTGTTTCGTGATGATGGTGTTCTGGTCGAAGGCTATGGTATGGGCGGTGAGGATATGCTGCAGCGGCTGGCAAAATTTGCCCATGACTATAAACGGCTTGTGCAGGGGAATGCTGATCAATTAGCCATGTTCACCCAAATGGCCGGCTGGACACCACCGGGTGGCTGGATCGTGCGTGGCAAAACATGGAGTGTTTGCAGTGTCGCCAACCTTGTCTGTGTAGTTGATATGCGAGAGACCGGTCTCAATCCGGTCATGCATGCACTGAAAGAGGCGGCTAGCTGGTAACAGAACTGGTCGCTCTATTCCTTATCAAGTAATATGCACCTTTCTCTAATGGTTCCGGGAACTTAAGATGTTGTTATTGCGTGGAGGCCTGGCTTTATCAGCGTTCCGACAAGACAAGCTTTTGCAGCGCATTCAACACGCTGTTCCCGCTGTCAACGCGGTTCACGCGCAATACCTGCATTTTGCACATACCAGCAGCAATCTTGATGATGCGCAGCAAAAGCGGCTGAGCGAGATACTCAGTTATGCCGAGCAGCCAGAAACGGAGCCTGCGGGTGAATTTTTTCTTGTCATACCGCGTATCGGCACCATCTCGCCTTGGTCGAGCAAGGCCACTGATATTGCTCATAANNGAACATTCCGACTACATCATCTCGGTGATTCATGATCGCATGGTGGAGATGGTTATTCGCGATGTGAATGATGCGACAACATTATTCAGCACTGCAAAACCGGCTCCCATGAAAAGTGTTGATATCCTGACGGGTGGCCGCGATGCACTCGTCATGGCTAACAAGGAATGGGGACTGGCACTGGCCGATGATGAAATCGATTACCTGGTTGAAAATTTCAAAGTTCTTGGTCGTAACCCCAATGATATTGAGTTGATGATGTTTGCGCAGGCCAACT
>DJMK01000027.1 GCA_002436485.1 Proteobacteria bacterium UBA6492 | reverse complement strand
AGGGCAGTGGTATGTCGGTGATGGAAATGAGTCACCGTGGCAAGGAGTATATGTCGATCGCGGAAAAGGCCGAAGCTGACCTGCGTGAAGTTATGGGCGTGCCGGATAACTACAAGATTATGTTCCTGCAGGGCGGTGCCAGCAGCCAGTTTGCCATGGTGCCAATGAACCTGTTACGCGGTAACAAAACGGCAGATTATGTAAATACCGGTGCGTGGTCCAAGAAAGCCATTGCCGAAGCGAAAAAATATTGCGATGTAAACGTGGTTGCCAGTAGTGAAAGCGAAAACTTCTCCACGGTACCTGCGTTCGATAGCTGGCGTCTTAACAAGGATGCAGCTTACCTGCACTATACACCGAACGAAACAATTGGTGGTGTAGAGTTTGACTACATCCCGGATTGCGGTGATGTACCGCTGGTGGCGGACATGTCTTCAACTATTTTGTCGCGGCCAATTGATGTCAGCAAGTTCGGGGTTATCTATGCCGGCGCGCAAAAAAACATCGGGCCGGCTGGACTGACGCTGGTTATCGTAAGAAAAGATCTTATCGGCCAGGTGCTCGACGGGGCACCGAGTACTTTTGATTATCAAAAGCAAGCCGAAAATGATTCGATGCTTAACACGCCGCCGACCTATGCCTGGTACCTGGCGGGACTGGTGTTTGAATGGTTAAAAGAAAAAGGCGGTCTGTCAGCAATGGCAGAGATTAACAAGCGCAAGGCTGACAACTTATACAAGGCCATTGATGAATCGAACTTTTATGCCAACCCGGTGGATAAACCATATCGCTCGTGGATGAACGTGCCATTTACTTTGGCGGATGCAGCACTAGATAAGTTGTTCCTTGAACAGGCAACACAAAACGGTCTGACGACACTGAAAGGGCATCGTTCGGTGGGTGGTATGCGCGCCAGTATTTATAATGCCATGCCAGAAGAAGGTGTCGATGCCCTGATTGCATTCATGGCAGATTTTGAAAAACGAAACGGCTAATAACGGAACGACCATGCACAAGATTTTAACATTAAATAATATCTCGGTAGCTGGCCTGGAGCGGTTGCCGCGTGAGACTTACGAAATTGCCTCTGAAATTCAGCATCCAGATGCGGTCCTGTTACGTTCGTTCAAAATGCACGACATGGAAATACCAGAAACGCTGAAAGCGGTTGGGCGTGCCGGTGCCGGTGTAAATAACATTCCTGTAGATAAGATGTCACAAAAAGGCATCGTGGTATTCAATGCCCCAGGTGCTAATGCCAATGCGGTCAAGGAGCTGGTGGTTGCCGGTATGTTGATTGGTTGTCGTAACCTGTGCCAGGCATGGGATTTTGCGCGCAACCTTAAAGGCACCGATGAACAAATCAATAAGGATGTAGAAGCGGGCAAGAAAAACTTTGCTGGTTTTGAGTTGCCCGGTCGAACGTTGGGGGTGGTTGGACTCGGCGCGATCGGTCGCTATGTTGCCAACGCTGCCATTGACCTGGGCATGAATGTCATTGGCTATGATCCCGGTATCACTGTTGAAGGCGCCTGGCAGTTGTCATCCGACGTGGTTAAAGCCGCGACGATCGACGAGTTGGTCAGTAAAGTCGATTTCATCACTTTCCATGTGCCGCTGGTAGATGAAACACGGCACATGATTAACGCCGAACGTCTCAAGACCATGAAAGACGGCGTTGTAATACTGAACTTTGCACGTAACGGCATCATCGATGACGAGGCGGTTTCAAATGCCATCAAGGCAGGGAAAGTCTATGCTTATGTGTGTGATTTTCCCAGTAACCTGTTAAAGGACCATGAGCGGGTCATCACTCTGCCGCACCTGGGCGCTTCAACCACGGAAGCCGAGGAGAATTGCGCTATCATGGTGGCTGAGCAGGTCAAGGATTACCTGGAAAATGGCAATATTCGTAATTCGGTGAATTTTCCGGAGGTACGCATGGCCAGAACTGAAGGTCATCGTCTCAGTATCGTGAACAGCAACGTACCGAACATGCTGGGGCAGATCTCCACGGCACTGGCGGATGCCAACCTGAACATTATTGATATGTTAAACAAGTCACGTGCCAATGTGGCCTATACGCTGGTGGATCTTGATAATGAACCGGATGAAGACGTGCTTGCCAAGGTCCGGGCTATTGATGGCGTTCTGGCGGTGCGCGCAATCTAGATGACCGATGACCTCACAAAGTTACGGGAACGTATTGATGCTCTGGATGAGCAGATACAAGCCTTGATCACAGAAAGGGCGGCAGTCGCCCAGCAGGTCGCACAGGCCAAAACACAATCGGATGACAACAACTATTATCGCGCCGAGCGTGAGGCGCAAGTGGTGCGCAAGGTCAAGGAGCGCAATAGTGGCCCGTTAAGCAATGAAGAAATTGCGCGCCTGTTCCGCGAAATCATGTCCGCCTGCCTGGCGCTGGAACAGATCATGAATATCGCTTTTCTGGGCCCGGAAGGTACCTTTACCCAGGCGGCGGCACTCAAACATTTCGGTCATTCGGTAAAAACACTACCGATGGCAACTATTGGTGATGTATTCCGTGAAGTGGAATCAGGTAATGCTTCCTACGGCGTTGTGCCGGTCGAGAACTCAACGGAAGGTGTGGTCAATCATACATTGGATCAATTCATGTCCTCCACGCTGAATATCTGCGGTGAAGTTGAATTACGCATTCATCACCATTTGCTTTGCAATGTTGAAAAAAACAACGTCAGGCGTGTTTATTCGCACCAACAATCACTGGCACAGTGCCGGGAGTGGCTGGAGACCAACATGCCAGGCATTGAGCTGATTGATGTCAGTAGTAATGCCGAAGCTGCTCGACTTGCCGCGAATGAAAAAGATGCAGCTGCTATAGCCAGTGAAGCTGCCGGTGAAATATATGGCCTGAAAACGCTGGTTAAGAATATCGAGGATGAACCGGATAACACGACACGCTTTTTGGTGATCGGTCATCGCATGACACCTCGCAGTGGGGCTGACAAGACATCCTTGCTGGTGTCTACGCAGAACAAGCCTGGCGCATTACACGATATCCTTGAACCCCTGATGCATAATTCGATCTCGATGACACGTATTGAATCACGTCCATCGCGACGCGGTATGTGGGATTACGTGTTCTTTATCGACTTCGAGGGGCACCGCGACGATGAGAACGTAGCGAAGACGCTTGGTGAACTTGAACAGGCGGCCAGTTTTCTCAAGGTATTGGGTTCATATCCGAAAGCTGTGCTCTAGTCCAATCATTCAAACCATTGACGAGTATGATCGATTACCAGGAACTCGCCGTACCAGGCGTTCGCAAATTAACTCCTTATCAACCAGGTAAACCGGTTGAGGAACTGCAGCGCGAACTTGGTTTGAGTGAAATTATCAAGCTGGCCTCGAACGAAAATCCCCTTGGTCCGAGCAAGATGGCGTTGGCTGCGGTTAAATACGGGCTGGTGGAATTGGAACGTTACCCGGATGGGAATGGCTTCGCACTCAAGCAAAAACTTGGCAAGCATTTATCCGTCAAGCCGGAACAAATCACACTCGGTAATGGTTCCAATGATGTGCTGGAAGTGATCGCACGCACCTTTGCGCAACCAGGTAACGAGATCATTTTTTCACAATATGCATTTGCCGTTTACCCGATCGTTACCCAGGCGATTGGTGCAACTGCGGTGGTAGTACCGGCGAAAGGATGGGCGCATGACCTTGACGCTACCCTAAAGGCCATCACCAACAAAACCCGTATTATCTTTGTGACCAACCCGAACAATCCTACCGGTTGCTGGATTGAACAGGTGGCGCTGTACGACTTTTTAAAGCAGGTACCACAAAATGTTATCGTGGTACTGGATGAAGCCTATTTCGAGTACGCAAACCACCCGGGCATGGGTATTGCCAATTATCCCAACGGCGTCGAGTGGCTGAACGAGTTTGCTAACCTGATCGTGACACGTACTTTCTCCAAGGCCTATGGGCTGGCAGGCTTGCGCATTGGATATGGGATATCGTCAGCAAGCGTGGCCGATCTGCTTAATCGCGTGCGTCAACCATTTAACGTGAACAGTATCGCGTTGACTGCGGCCGAAGCGGCGCTGGATGATCAAGCGCATATCGAGAAGAGTGTCGCGATGAACGTGAACGGTATGCAACTGTTACAATCTACGTTTACTGAAATGGGGTTGGAGTATATTCCGTCAGCCGGCAACTTCATCTGCGTGGATGTCGCTAAGCCCGCGGCATCTGTTTACCAGGCATTGCTCAAGAAAGGTGTGATCGTTCGACCGGTTGCCAATTATGATATGCCGAATCATTTGCGGATTACCATTGGTATTGAAAATGAAAACGATTTGTTTGTGCGCGCATTTAAAGAGGTGTTGGCATCCTCATGAGTCAGCCATTTCAAATCGATAGATTGTGTGTCGTCGGGGTCGGCTTAATTGGTGGTTCCGTGGCCCGTGCGTTGCGCAAACATAACTGTGTCAAACACATCACGGGCACGGGCAGGAATACCGAAACGCTGGAAAAAGCTGTCGNNATTAAATGACAAAACCATCGTGACGGATACTGGCAGTGCCAAGCAGAGCGTGATTCGTGATCTGTTTAATATAAACGATGATCTGCCCGCCAATTTTGTACCGGGTCACCCGATAGCGGGAACCGAACAAAGTGGTGTCGAGGCATCCTTTGCCGAGTTATTTGAAGGGCGCCGCGTGATCCTGACGCCACATGAGAAAACAGCTTCGCAGTCCATCGAGACAGTGACGCAAATGTGGCAAATCTGTGGTGCCGAGGTGATCACGATGAATCCCGAGCACCACGATGAAGTGCTGGCAGCAACCAGCCATTTACCGCATATGTTGGCCTATGCCCTGGTAGATACGCTGGCGCGTATGGATGATAGCCAGGAAATTTTCGAATTTGCTGCCGGTGGTTTTCGCGACTTTACTCGTATTGCCTCGAGCGATCCGGCCATGTGGCACGACATCTGCCTGGCCAATCGTGAGCAGTTGGTGAAGGTGTTGCGCGCCTTCAATGATGATCTGCATCGACTCAGCGAAGCGGTTGAAAAGGGTGATAGTGAATTCTTAAAAGAAACCTTCATGCGCGCCAAGCAGGCGCGGGATAAATTTTGTGGTTGATTGAGCATGAGTGGCAGTGATTTGCAATTTACCGTGACGCCAGGTGGTCAGCTGCATGGTGAGATCAGGGTGCCGGGCGATAAATCAATATCACATCGCAGCATCATGCTCGGTTCGCTTGCTGAAGGCGTAACACAAGTCAGTGGTTTTCTCGAAGGTGAGGATAACCTGGCGACCTTGAATGCGTTTCGCATGCTGGGTGTCCAGATCGACGGTCCACATGATGGTAATGTCACGATTCACGGTGTTGGCCTGCGTGGCTTGAAGGCACCAACCGAACCCATTTACCTGGGTAATTCCGGTACCTCTATGCGATTGCTGGCCGGGTTATTCTCCGCACAGGCGTTTGATTGTGTGCTGACCGGAGATGCTTCCCTGAGTAAACGCCCGATGCGGCGGGTCACCGTGCCATTGGAAAAGATGGGCGCCCGTATTGAAACGAGCGAGGCTGGTACACCACCAGTAAAAATATACGGTGGCCAAAAGTTATCTGCCATTGATTATCCATTGCCGGTTGCCAGTGCACAGGTGAAATCCAGTATTTTGCTGGCCGGGTTGTATGCTAATGGCCAGACATGCGTGACTGAGCCGGCACCGACCCGCGATCACACGGAAAGAATGTTGCGTGGTTTTGGTTATGATGTACAAAGCAACGGCAACCGTATTTGCGTGCAAGGTGGCGGCAAGTTAACGGCGACCAATATCGATGTCCCGGCGGATATTTCATCGACCGCATTTTTCATGGTCGGTGCCAGTATCGCAGAGGGTTCTGATATTACGCTACAGCATGTCGGGATCAACCCGACCCGTATTGGTGTCATCAATATACTGCAACAGATGGGCGCCAACATAACATTACATAATGAACGTGAAGTCGGCGGTGAACCGGTGGCGGATATACGTGTTCAAAGTGCACATTTAAAAGGTATCGCGATACCGGAAGACCAGGTGCCATTGGCGATTGATGAATTCCCAGCCATTTTTGTCGCGGCGGCCTGTGCCGAGGGTGAGACCGTGTTGACCGGCGCCAAAGAATTACGCGTAAAAGAAAGCGATCGCATTCAGGCCATGGCCGATGGCTTGATTACACTGGGAATCGATGCAACACCAACTGAAGATGGTATTGTTATCCAGGGCGGAAAAATGCAAGGAGGCGTGATTGATAGTCACGGCGATCACCGCATTGCCATGAGTTTTGCCATGGCCGCATTACAAGCCACTGATACGATCACCATTCGTGATTGTGCCAACGTCAACACCTCGTTTCCCGGGTTTGTTAAACTGGCTAACACGGCAGGTCTCGCAATCAGTCAATAACGGGGAAAATATTTAAAAAATGAAAATCAAACCGGTCATATTGTCAGGGGGATCAGGGACGCGACTTTGGCCCTTGTCGCGGCAGCTTTTTCCNNGCGGAACAACTACGCAATATTCAGATTGGTAGTGATGCAATTATCCTCGAACCGGAAGGACGTAATACCGCACCGGCTTTAACGCTCGCTGCGCTGGCATTACAAAACGAGTCGCCGGACACTGCCATGCTGGTGTTGCCGGCTGATCATGTTATACAGGACATCGATTCATTCCATACGGCCGTATCCGCAGGCGTCAAACTGGCGGAGCAGGGCTACGTAGTAACCTTTGGTATTGTGCCAGCTGGTCCGGAGACCGGTTACGGTTACATCGAACAAGGTGAACCCATCGGTGATTCAGGTGCAGCCAGCATTAAGCGTTTTGTTGAAAAACCCGATAGTGCAACAGCACAGCAATACCTGGATTCGGGCAAGTTTCTCTGGAACAGCGGTATGTTCTTGCTGACACCCAAGGTCTGGTTGCAGCATATTGCAATATTGCAACCTGATATCGAACGCACGTGCAAGGAAGCCTTTGAGAAAGGCAAACGTGACCAGGATTTTTATCGCATCGACAAAGCTGAATTTGCCAAATCCCCCAGTGATTCAATTGACTACGCAGTGATGGAAAAGATCATCGGTCTTGATGATGGTAAGTCCGCGGTGATTCCGATGGATGCGGGTTGGTCGGATGTGGGTGCCTGGGCGGCACTGTGGGACATCGGCGAGAAGGACACGGCCGGTAATGTCACGCGCGGCGACGTGGTCAATGTCAACACACAGAATTCCATGTTGTTCAGTGAGGGGCGACTGATTGCCGGTGTTGGGTTGAACAATACCGTCGTGGTCGAAACGGCCGATGCCGTACTCGTCGCGGATAAGGACCAGGTGCAGGATGTTAAGGCCGTGGTGGAGTGGCTCAAACAGCAGGGCCGTGAAGAACACCTGATACATCGTCGTGTGTATCGACCGTGGGGAAGTTACGAAGGCATTGATGTGGGTGAACGTTATCAGGTGAAGCGCATCACCGTGAACCCGGGTGCTGCCTTGTCCCTGCAGATGCATCACCATAGGGCCGAACACTGGATTGTGGTCCAGGGCACGGCGATGGTGACGCGTGGTGAAGAGCAGTTCATGGTTTC
>DJMK01000077.1 GCA_002436485.1 Proteobacteria bacterium UBA6492 | reverse complement strand
ATGAACATGATGCCGATCGCCCCCTTAAGGCCACTAAAAAACAAACGAAAACCATTGTCCAGGTTTCGACCCAGGCCTTGCGGCTGGTTGGCGAGTGTAAACATTGAAATTCCCCTCTAGATGGTAAAGTTTAAAGAATAGTTGGTTTTATTATGTAAAGCAGTGAGACTACTGGTAAAATTTACAATTGGCAACGTAAAGTTGTTTAAATTACAATCACTTGAGTTTTTCAATAGCAGCACTTATATAGTGGTATAGTTCGGAAAATCCCGATAATCAACTGTATTTTTTTACTAAGCGAGTTATTTTATGGCGGCCTTTCTCGATGAGCTGGCGCGGCGGCGTACGTTTGCAATTATTTCTCACCCGGATGCGGGTAAAACCACGCTGACCGAAAAATTATTGTTATTTGGTGGTGCCATTCAGCTGGCTGGTACCGTCAAAGGTCGCAAGGCGGCCCGGCATGCTACGTCTGACTGGATGGAACTGGAGAAACAGCGCGGTATCTCGGTGACCTCTGCCGTCATGCAGTTTCCCTACAAGAATCATATCGTCAACCTCCTCGATACCCCGGGACACGAGGACTTCTCCGAAGATACCTACCGCACCTTAACGGCGGTGGATTCGGCGTTAATGGTGATCGACTGCGCCAAAGGTGTGGAGGACCGCACCATTAAATTGATGGATGTGTGCCGTTTGCGCGACACACCCATTTTGACGTTTATCAACAAGCTGGACCGTGAAGGACGTGATCCACTGGAATTGCTAGACGAGGTTGAAGAGATTCTCAAAATACGTTGCGCGCCGATTACCTGGCCCATCGGTATGGGCAAGGGTTTCAAGGGTGTGTTCCATATCATGGATGACAAAATCCATCTGTTTAGTGCTACGCATGGTGGCAAGATACAGAAGGGTGAAACGATAGATGGTCTGGATAATCCGCGACTCGATGAAGTGATTGGTAACCTTGCGCAACAGTTGCGTGACGAGATTGAATTGGTGAAAGGTGCCAGTAATGAATTTGAGCTGGATGCTTTTCGAGCCGGTCAACTGACCCCGGTCTTTTTTGGTTCTGCCATTAACAACTTTGGCGTGCAGGAGTTGCTGGATTATTTTGTCGATGTTGCGCCGGGTCCATTGGCACGCGAAACCAACCAGCGAGTCATCGAGCCGAAAGAAGAAACCTTTTCCGGTTTTGTTTTCAAGATACAGGCCAATATGGATCCGCAGCATCGTGATCGTATCGCGTTTTTACGGGTTTGTTCCGGCACCTTTGACAAGGGCATGAAGGTATACCAGGTCAGAATCGGTAAGGATGTGAAAATTGCCAATGCACTCACGTTCATGGCGAGTGAACGTGAACACGTGGAGAAGGCCTACCCGGGCGATATTATCGGTTTGCATAATCACGGCACCATTCAGATCGGCGATACCTTCAGCGAGGGTGAAGCACTGAAATTTACCGGCATACCCAACTTTGCTCCTGAACTGTTTCGACGTGTCCGTTTAAAAGACCCGCTGAAGATGAAGGCGCTACAAAAAGGCCTCGACCAGTTGAGTGAAGAGGGTGCCTCACAGGTATTTCGCCCATTGAACAGTAACGACATCATTGTGGGTGCGGTAGGCGTGCTGCAGTTTGACGTGGTGGCCCATCGCTTAAAAGCCGAGTATGGGGTGGAGTGCGGCTTTGAAGCGGTCAATGTGAATACGGCGCGCTGGGTTACCTGTCCTGATGAAAAAATGTTGTCTGATTTTAGAAAGAAGGCCGCGGACAACCTGGCACTGGACGCCGGTGAGAGCCTGACCTACCTGGCACCGACCCGGGTCAATCTCGATCTCACCATCGAACGCTGGCCCGAGGTGGCCTTTCATGCGACGCGGGAGCATTAGAGAACCAAGCATTGCCTGACTACAAGTTAACCCATTGTAATTCAATGGAATTCCCAAAATCAGAAAAATCCTACATGGCAGCATATTGACGATTTAAACACCGTTGACTATTCTTTTTCACTATAATTAAACACTGTTCAGAATTATGGCCAGAAGAAACGATCACAGTCGCGAACAAATACAGCAAATGGCAATCACGGCCGCTATCGGTATCCTGAACGAGGAAGGACCCGGCCAGCTATCCACGCGCAAGGTTGCCAGTGCCATCGGTTACACGGTCGGAACCTTGTACCTGGTATTCCGGAATCTTGATGAATTACTGTTGCACGTCAATGCGGCAACCCTGGACGAGCTACATAGCGCCATTCGTTCAGCGCTGGCCAATCAGCACACGCCGGTCGAACAGTTAAAAGCCATTGCCTTTAGTTACCTCGAGTTTGCTCGCCACCAATATGCCAGGTGGTCACTGCTGTATAGTCACCAGCTACAAAATGGTGAACAGGCTCCAGCATGGTTTAATGACAAAGTAAATGCATTGTTTGGACTGGTTGAAATACCCCTCAAGACAGTTAAACCTGATATGTCACACAAGGACCTGGTTTGTGCGACACGTGTTTTATGGAGTGGTGTGCATGGTGCGTGCGAGCTTGCGCTGAATAACAAACTGCGCCTTGGTGATGAAGTGAGTGCGGATGTGCTGATTCACTCGATGATTGATAACTATCTTGCCGGCCTGGCATGTGAGCAGGTAACCGCATGATTAAAACCCTTGTCCGACTAATTCTGCGTCTGTTTTATCGTGTCGAAATAAAGGGACTGCAACATTTCCAACAGGCCGGCGATCGTGTTTTGATCGTTTCAAATCATACCTCGTTTCTTGACGGTTTAATCCTGGGTGCATTCTTGCCAGGCAAGCTTAGCTTTGCGATTAACACGCACATTGCTCAGCGCTGGTTTTCAAGGCTTATTAAACCAATTGTCAAATTATTTGTTCTTGATCCGACGAATCCCTTGTCACTCAAATCACTGATTCGTTATATGCAGGGCAATGAAAAAGTTGTCATCTTTCCGGAAGGGCGCATCACGGTGACAGGTTCATTAATGAAAATATATAACGGACCGGGGCTGGTCGCCGATCGTTCCGGCGCGACAGTTTTACCAATTCGAATCGATGGCGCGCAATATACGCCTTTTTCGCGGCTGCGTGGCCGGGTACGCTTACGCTGGTTTCCAAAGATTAGCCTGACTATTTTGCCGGCCAGAAAAATCAGTGCGCCCGATGAAGTGCGTGGCAGGGAAAGACGTAAGTATGCTGGTAAAGCATTGACTGACATCATGACCGATATGATGTTTGCAACGGGCAATCCACATCGAACCTTATTCGAAAGCGTTCTGGATGCCCAGCGTATTCACGGCAGTAACCACCTGGTAGTGGAAGATATCGAACGCCAACCAATGACGTATCGACAGATACTGACCCGTGCCTTTATCGTAGGTAACAAGATTCATGAATATCATGAGCACGGTGAATATGTCGGAATATTTTTGCCGAACTCAACCGGAACGATGTCCGTTTTCCTGGGGTTACAGATTTATGGTCAGGTGCCGGCTATGTTAAATTTCACAGCCGGAGCACGTGGCATGTTACAGGCCTGCGAGACAGCCAGGATCAAAACCGTATATACCTCAAGACGTTTTATCCAGGCAGGGCGGCTACAGTCGACGGTTGATCAACTCGCAACAAAGGTAAACATTATTTACCTGGATGATCTGGTTCCAACCGTCACGATATTTGATAAGTTGCGTGGCTTGTTCAATGCGCTGACGGCGCGTCTTGCTTATAAAACCAAAAGCGGTCACACGAAACCGGCTGATCCAGCAGTACTGCTGTTTACATCGGGTTCTGAAGGTTCACCCAAAGGCGTCGTATTATCACATGAAAATATCTTGGTAAATGCGCTACAGTTATCGACAAAAATTGACTTTAGTTCACAAGACATTATTTTTAACGCGCTGCCGATGTTTCATTCCTTTGGTTTGACTGCGGGTAGCTTGTTACCCCTGATATCAGGTATGCGCGTATTCTTTTATCCTACGCCGTTGCATTATCGAATCGTTCCTGAAATGGCTTACGAGGTGAATGCGACGATCCTGTTCGGTACCAATACATTTCTGAAAGGCTATGCACGTTATGCACATCCTTATGATTTCTACAGCGTACGGTATGTATTTGCCGGCGCGGAAAAAGTGCAGACGGATACGCGTCAAATCTGGAGTGAGCGTTTTGGCATCCGCATTCTGGAAGGTTATGGTGCAACCGAAACTAGCCCGGTGCTGGCAACTAATACACCCATGGAAATCAAATCCGGTACGGTCGGACAATTTCTGCCGGGGGTTGAATACCAGTTGCTACCAGTACCAGGCGTCGAAAAAGGCGGCAAATTGCTGGTGAAAGGACCTAACGTCATGCTGGGGTATTTGTTACACGACAAACCGGGTGTTATCGTGCCACCACAAACCGAACAAGGAGCGGGGTGGTATGATACGGGCGATATTGTCGAGATTGATGACGAAGGATTTGTCACGATCTGTGGACGCGCAAAACGCTTTGCCAAGATCGGTGGGGAAATGGTTTCACTCGGTGCGGTAGAGGAAATTATTGGCAAATGCTGGCCTGGCCACCATCATGCGATTGTTGCCATTCCGGATTCCAGCAAGGGTGAACAACTTGTATTGTTAACCAGTTACCCAGATGCAGATCGCAAGCTATTAGTCGAACTGATGCGCGCTCACGATGTCAGCGAGATCAACATACCACGCAAGATCATCAGGCTTGATAATGTTCCTCTGCTAGGTTCGGGCAAAACCGATTATACCTCTGCTTATCAAATAGCCCTTGCATCATAGCGCAGGAAAACAAATGAAAAGTATATTTAACAGGAAAACCATGTCATGGGCCTTTTATGACTGGGCCAATTCTGCTTATACCACCATTGCAGTCACCACGTTCTTCCCCATTCTGTTTGGCAGTTACTGGTTTGTTGGTGCCGGCAGCGAAAATACAACGACACCACTTGGTATAGCCAATGCGGCTGGTAGCCTGGTTGTTGTATTGCTGGCGCCAGTGCTCGGTGCAATTGCAGACCGTGGCGGTCTTAAGAAACGCTTTCTTGTGCTGTTTATGCTGCTGGGTGCAGTATTTGTTTCCACGCTAAGTTTTGTTGATCAGGGCGACTGGCAGTTTGCCATCGTTGTATACGTGATGAGTTTCGTGGGTTTTGCGGGCGCAAACGTCTTTTATGACGCCATGCTGATTGATGTCTCGGAAGAAGAAAAGTTTGATCTTACATCAGCACTGGGTTTTTCGCTGGGTTATCTGGGCGGAGGTATTGCCCTGCTTGGTTGCGTCATATTTGCAAACCCGCAGACCTTTGGCATAGAGAAAGTCACACCATTGAACGACATCGTACTGATATTCCTGTTTACGGGTATATGGTGGGCACTTTTT
>DJMK01000004.1 GCA_002436485.1 Proteobacteria bacterium UBA6492 | reverse complement strand
AAAGCAGGCGGCAAATTGCTGACAGCCAAGAAACCCGTCAAGGTGACCCTTGGTGGTTGTGGCGGTTAATGGACAGTAACGAATTCTAGAGGTAATTAATCATGGCAAAGAAAAAGATGAAAATTCGCGCGTGGGCCGATGGCGGTAATGCCACGGTCAAGGCCATCGTGTTTCACCCAATGGAAACCGGCCTTCGCAAGGACAAGGCCAGCGGCAATAAAATCCCTGCGCACTACATTACTGAACTGAAGTGTGACCACAATGGTAAACACGTCATGACCTGCCAATGGGGGCCAGGTGTATCGAAGAACCCGTTCCTGTCGTTCCGTCTCAAGAACGCCAAGAAGGGGGATACCCTGAAACTAAGCTGGGTTGATAACAAGGGCGACGCTGATACTGCAGAAGCGCAGATCAAGTAATATAAGCCTTATACCCGGCAAAATGAAAGGCGTGCAATGTGCACGCCTTTTTTTATGGGGTTTTGAGCGTTACGAGAGCAGGCAAGGAAACCGTAATCCCGCGGTCGCTCACAAATAGACGTCCCTGTCCGTTCGCGACATTCGAACATCCATGTTCATCACATCGGTATATCCTGTACCCAAAAGAAAACGGGCGCCGAAGCGCCCGTTTAAGGTTAGCTATTTGTACAGTAAAGCTTATGGCTTAACGTACAGGTAACCTTTTTGCTGCAGGTGAGCAACGTGAGCTACGCCAGAAGGAATGATTTCAGCATTCTCGTTGATCTTGTCCTTAGGGATTTTCTTACCGCGGATAGTGTTTGCACAGATAGTGAACTTAACACCACGGTTAGCCAGGCTCGCGATCTGATCGCTAAAGTTGTATACCTTGCCTTTCTTGTCTTTTTTACCCATTGCACCGTCAACCATAGCGAAACCGCCAGAGCTATGAGTAACAACGATAGCTTCGATGTTTTCGTCGCCCAGTGCGTTCAGGTGGTTCTTAAGGTTACGCAGAGCACCTTTGGCTGTATGGATGTTGTTGACATGGTAAACAACTTTCTGTTGGTTGTAGCCGTTCTTAGCTGGCTTGGATGGGTCAACTGCATTCGCAGAAGCCGCAAGAGCAACACCAGCAGCCATCAGAGCAGCTTTACTTAACATTTTCATAATATCTCCTCCTAAATTTAGGTCTTTCATCAATATGCCTTTTAGGCATGTCGTATTGATACAGCAATAAACGTTCCAAAGTCTAGACTTCTTTATTTAACTAATTAAATCATAGGGTTAGAACGATATTGGCCATATATTAGTAAAAACTTATAAAAAATTATATTGCACATTGCACCAAACACCGCGTGTAAAAGGTTGCAAATTAAACCATTTCCTCACCATTCTCATAACGACGCAGTTTCCGCCATAAGGTGGTCTTGTCGATGCCCAGTACCCTCGCGGCTTTGGTCTTTTTACCCTTGCAGCACTTGAGCACATGGTTGATATAACCTTGCTCCAGTTCTTCCAGTGACAGGAACTCCTTGTCTGAAAAGTTAACAGGCAATACCTCCTGTTGTTCTTCTGCTGGATTCAGCTCGCTACTCGACCAGGTCAGGATAGGACCTTCTGAAAGAATCACGCTGCGCTCGACCGTATTGCGTAACTCGCGCACATTACCCTTCCAGTTTGCCTCACACAGCTGCTGCAGGGAGACCGTATCAAAGCCTTTGACCTTGCGCTGATAACGTTCGGAGAATTCGCGTATGTAATGTTCCACCAGCGCCGGAATATCCTCGCGACGCTCATTCAGCGATGGCACCCGAATGGTCACTACGTTTAAACGATGATAAAAATCATGGCGCAGGCGACCTTCATCAACCATCTTTTCCAGGTCCTGGTTGCTGGCAGCCACCACACGCACATCAACGGCTATGGGAGCTGTGCCGCCGACGCGAACGATGCGCCTGTCTTCGATAGCACGCATCAGTTTCATTTGCATGTTATCCGAGATGTTACAGATCTCGTCCAGGAACAGGGTTCCACCGTCGGCCTGTTCCATCAAACCATATTTACGCTGGGTAGCCCCGGTAAAAGCACCCTTTTCATGGCCAAACAGTTCGCTCTCCAGCAAGGTTTCGCTCAGGGCACCACAATCTATCGCAACAAACGGCTTTTCGTTACGCGGACTGAAATCATGTAGTGCGCGTGCAACCAGTTCCTTGCCGGTACCGGACTCGCCCGTGAGAATGGCACTACAGGAAACTTCGGCCACCTTTTCAATCGTATTAAACAAGGTACGCATTACTGGCGTATCACCGATCATGCCAAAGCGATTACGTTTCTGACCTATGCGTCGTTTTAACAGGCGATTTTCATTGCGCAAGCGCAAGGTTTTCAGATTACGTTCCAGCATGAGACGCAGTTCTTCAAAATCAAACGGCTTCTTGATGAAATCGCTGGCACCGCGCTTCATGGCTTCAACGGCATTTTCAACCGAGGAATAACCCGTCATAACGACGACTGGTACATCCTGGTCTACCCCGCGGATTTCACTCAACAGCTCAAAACCGTTCATGCCGGGCATTCTTAAATCAGTAATAACAATATCTGCACCCTTCCTGCGAAAAGTATCCAGGCAATCCCTGGCATCCTGGTATGTAGTGCATTTAAAGTTCGCATTGTCACAATTGCGTTTCATGACACGGCAAGTTACTGCGTCATCATCAACAAATAATATACGTGTAGCCTCAGACGGCATGCATGACCTCCGGTTTCTCATCACTATCTGAATCCGCCTGCTCCTTTGCCTCAAAAGGCAACATGATGACAACACGCAATCCAGTCTCCTCGTTGTTCTCCAGGTGAATCGTGCCACCATGACGTTTCACGATGCCATAACTGACTGACAATCCAAGCCCGGTGCCTTCACCTTCTGACTTGGTGGTAAAAAACGGGTCGAACACCTTGTTAAGGTTTTCTCCATGTATACCGGCACCGGCATCTATAATTTCAATCAGGACACAATCGATGTCATCCGAGGTTCGAATATGAATGGTGCTTCCAGCAGGAGATGCCTGCACAGCATTTAGAATGATATTGACCAGCACCTGTTGTAACTGGTTGGAGTCACCGGTCATGAACAGTTGATGCTTCAGGTCTGTTACGACAGAAATCTCGGCCGACTCGAGACGGTGTTGTAAAAGCTGCAGAGTGTCATCTACAAGTTGAGAAATATCAAACTCTCGAAAATCGGGTTTGTTTTCACGGGCAAAACTCAGTATCCCCTGAACAATACGCGCGCATCGCTGACCTTCTTTTTGTAGCAGCTTAAGGTCATTGAGTGCCTCATCATCACCTTTAACATTCTGTTCAACCAATGCAGCTAATGACATGATATTCATTAGTGGGTTGTTAATTTCATGTCCGATACCAGCTGCAAGCTGGCCAACCGATGCCAGTCGCTCGGACTGTCTCGCCAGTTGTTCTGCCTTATCCCGATCATGCTTGGCTTTTTGCAGACTACTCACCAGGTAATTAAACGCCTTGCCCGCAATACCAATTTCATCCTTGCGTTGATCGTTATAGCGACTTCCCTGATCACCATCAGCATAACGCGTAATAACTTCTGCAAGATCGTGCACCGGTCTTGCCAGTTGCCAGGCCGCCCAGACTGATAGTAATAAACTGATTACCAGTAACAGGCCCAGCAATAACCAGATTGATTTGCGCATGTTTTCAACCGCGGCAAAGACCGTGTTCCTGTCTGCCTCGACAACCAGCAACCAGGTTGTATCCGGACGTGTTGGAAATGGATTCAATGAGCGGTAAAACAACATACGCCCATCATCCATGAACAACGAACCCCGTTGCCGCGTCTTGAGAATGTGCGACCACTCGGTATCGTTAATTTCATTCGAGAAGCGGTACTCTGAATTCAACTGGTCTGCAAAGCGCTTGCGTGCGTCACGGTGATACAGATAGATACCATCACGCGGAGAGCCGCTGTTTAGCTCAACGATAAACGCCTTACCGGGATAACCGCCTAACGACGCCTCGACAGTGGAATCAACGCGTGTACCCCACATGTTGACCACCAGTAATCCTTCAAAGCGGTCAATTTCATCCTTGACCTGCGCCGAGTAACGGACCATCGCGGGACAAAAATCCGCATCGCCTGTGACCTGGCCGAGCTCGAAATCGGACATCACGATGTCACTTTGTGTATTCAGGGTGTACTTGAAAAAATTCTTGTTGGACTGGTCAGCAATAAACAGGCGTTTGAAATCTGTATCTTCCTGTTTGGGCTCTATCGTCTTGCCTTCCTTGACCTTGACAAGGGTTTTGCCATTCGGGTCAATAAAACGGACTGCCTGGATACTGGGAACCGCACCG
>DJMK01000142.1 GCA_002436485.1 Proteobacteria bacterium UBA6492 | reverse complement strand
CTGGGCCGACCCAGCCAGACCATGGCATCCAGTCTCGCCGATGATGTAGTCAACACACCTTTAACGGCCTGATTGTAACAAGGCATCATTTCTCGTCTCGTATCATGCAGCTGTTTGATTCACATCTGCACATTATCGACCCACGTTTTCCGCTGGTAGCCAATAACGGTTATTTGCCAGAACCATTTACCTGTGATGATTACCTTGCACGAATGGGTGAATACGATCTACGCGGTGGTGCCGTGGTATCCGGATCGTTTCAGGGTTTTGACCAAGAGTACCTGCTGTCAGCACTTAAAACACTCGGACCATCGTTTGTCGGCGTAACTAACCTGCCGGTAACAGTAACCGACGAAGAAATCATTGCGCTGCACAAAGCGGGCGTTCGTGCAACAAGGTTCAATCTTGTGCGAGGTGGTTCTGCACAACTGACGCAACTTGAAACGCTGGCGAAAAGGGTACATGAACTTTGCAACTGGCATATCGAACTGTACGTCTCGGCAAAAGACTTAGCAGGTTTATACAACAGGCTGGTTAAACTACCGCGTATATGTATCGATCACCTTGGTTTGACGCATAATGGTTTTACCGACCTGTTAAAACTCGTTGATAAGGGTGCGTATGTTAAGGCCAGTGGCTTTGGTCGTGTTGATTTTGAAATTGCACCAGCCCTGAAACAAATCCACAGTACCAACTCACAAGCACTTGTGTTTGGCACTGACCTGCCTTCCACACGTGCACCACGTGCTTATCACATTAACGACCTGAATCTCCTCATCGAGTCTCTGGGCGAACCTGCTGCCCAGCAGGTCTTGCTTGATAACGCGGTCAGCTTGTACCAACCAGCCAGTTATTTAGAAAATTGAACTAAATATACTCAGTATGTAGTTTCAATAATTTTCTAATATTAGAAAGCGTTGTTATAGACTAACAATTTTTTATTCACCTATTTGACCCGCTTATAACACCGATGTAAATTGGTCGGGATCTTTTTCTACCGTTCTGCCTACGACTTCTTTTTTGTTTGCAGAACAGGAGTTTTCCCTGCTTACCTAACAACTAAATATAAGGGGAGTACATCATGTCAGATAATCAACAACGTGAGGCGCACTGGAACAAAACGCGCAATCTCATGATTATCCACCTCGTCATCTGGTTCGTATTTGCATTCGTGGTGCACTGGTTTGCCAAGGATCTGAACAGCTCAACCTTTATTGGCTTTCCGCTCGGATACTACATGGCATCACAGGGCTCCCTGCTTGCTTTCGTCATACAACTCTTTGTATTTGTAAAGCAGCAGGACAAGATTGACCGTCAATTCGGCATGGCCGAAGACGACGACGCATAGGAGGCTGATCATGAGTTTCTTTAAACCCAAGGGCAGCTTCATTGAAAACCTGCCGCGAATCTATGGCCTCTATACCGGAGGTTTCCTGATCTTTGTACTGTTAATGGCACTACTCGAACAGATGGGCGTCAGTGCAGATACCATTGGTATCCTATTCGTCGCATTCACCATCTTTATCTATGCCGCAATTGGCTGGCTATCAAGAACCATGCAGGTGGAAGCCTATTACGTCGCCGGTCGACAAGTACCGCCGGTATTTAACGGAATGGCAACCGCCGCCGACTGGATGTCCGGTGCATCGTTTGTCGCCATGGCCGGTGGTATCTATATGGGTGGCCATGCCTACCTCGCTTTCGTGGTTGGCTGGACCGGTGGTTATGTATTGGTGGCCGTATTAATGGCGCCATACCTGCGCAAGTTCGGTTGCTACACCGTACCTGACTTTATCGGTACCCGTTACGGCGGTAATACTGCGCGCCTGCTAGCGGTATTGGTACTGGTGATTGCCTCGTTCACTTACGTGACCGCGCAGATCAACGCAACCGGCACTATCGCGGCCCGCGCCCTGCAAATTCCGTTTGAAGTCGGCGTGTGGTTTGGTCTGCTGGGTATCCTGCTGTGCTCCATGCTTGGTGGTATGCGCGCGGTAACCTGGACTCAAGTCGCGCAATACATCGTGCTGATTATTGCTTACCTGGTGCCGGTGTTCTGGATGTCAAACGTACAGGGCTTTGGCCTGTTCCCGCAACTCGCCTACGGCGATGCGGTTACTCGCATCGGTGAACTGGAAACTGCTGTGGGATTGGGAACACTACAGGCAGTCGCGGCGCCGGCTGACTTTCCTGGCCTTAAGGCACTGGCGGTTGCGCATAACGCACCGGGTGATGGCATGGCAGCCTGGAAGTTCGTCACGCTGGCTGCCTGTATGATGCTTGGTACAGCATCCCTGCCGCATATCCTGATGCGTTACTTCACTACCAAGTCAGTGCGTGCAGCGCGTAACTCGGTTGCATGGTCACTATTCTTTATCTTTCTGTTGTATTTCACTGCACCGGCACTGGCCACCTTCACCAAGTTGCAGATCCTGGATCCGAACCTTGCGACCAGTGTCATTGGCAAGTCGGTGGAAAGCGTCATGGCACTTGAATGGATACAGAAGTGGAACGAAGTAAAGATGTTGGCAATTTCGGACGCCAACGGTGACGGTATCGTGCAGCTCAATGAGTTCTTTATGCGAGCAGATATCGTGGTACTCGCAACACCAGAAATTGCCGGGCTGCCTTACGTTATCTCTGGTCTGGTTGCTGCTGGTGGTATGGCAGCTGCGATGTCCACCGCCGACGGTCTGCTGCTGGCGATTGCCAATGCCCTGTCACATGACCTGTACTACAAGATCATTGACCCGAAGGCAGAGACCAAGAAGCGCCTGATCGTTGCCCGCGTACTGCTTATCGTGATTGGTGCCGCTGGCGCATTAGTGGCCAGTATGAAACTCACCGGTATTCTCGGTGCAGTGGCCTGGGCCTTCTGCTTCGCCATGTCCGGCCTGTTCTTCCCGCTGGTACTCGGTGTCTGGTGGAAGCGCGCCAATCGCGCCGGTGCGATTGCAGGAATGGCAATCGGTCTGGGTACCGGCACCTGGTACCTGTATATGGTGAAATGGGCTGGCATGGAACCCTGGATCGGCCTGGATCACCTGCGCTTCGGTATCGTGGGTGCCGCAGCCAGCCTGGTCTCCATGGTAGTGGTAACCCTGCTGACCAAGGCGCCTGATGCCGAAACACAGGCAATGGTCGACGAAGTTCGAATACCGAAAGGTGATACGGTACTCGGCGCTCATTAATCCTGGAGTGCATAAAACCGGGGCGCTCATTCAACGCCCCGGTTTTTTTTGCCTGACGTAAAAGTGCTTACACGCTAAACTTCTTTTTTAATTAATTGAGAAAAACAAATGACAGATGCATTTCCGATCTGGGTACTGACCATTGATTACCTGCTCGGTGTAGTGATGTGGACACTGATCGGACGGTTTGGCATGCGCCTGTTCTTGCCAGAAGAAAGCAAGTTTTTCTTTTCACGTTTCTTCATTCGCGTTACCGATCCATTGCTGAAAATGTTCAAACCGATCACGCCAGGCTTCCTGGTACCGGCAATGGTGCCGTTATACGTCGCCTGGTTTTTTTACATGGCGCGCTTTTATCTCATGCCCTGGTTACTGGGTTACTCGGTGATGGGCATGTTATCGTTTCCACTGGAAAGCGAGATCGCACGGGCCATAGCTCAGATTTTTGGATCACTTAGTAATTAGTAACTTATCAGTGAAATAATCCAGGCATGCAAACACCCAACCATACACCGCTTATTGCATTACCTGCAGTGGTGCTGGATCTGGAAACCACCGGGCTGGATATAAAAAATGATCGCGTCTTGCAGATTGGTGCTATCGGCATGCAGGGCGCAACCGAGCAATCTTTCAATATCGACCAGCTAGTCAACCCGGGTATCGCGATTCCCGAATCTTCTACTGAGATACACAACATTGACGATAATGATGTACGCGATGCCCCTTCTTTCAAACATGCCAGTGAACTGCTGTTTGATGTGCTAAGACAAAACGTCATCATCGGACACCATATTGCCTTTGACCTTGCCATACTGCGACACGAATTTGCGCGCCATAAACTCTCATGGGTCGAACCAGTCAGCCTGGATGTCGGTATGCTGACTGCGGCATTGAAACCCAACCTGCCGGACATCTCGCTGGAAACCGTGGCGACCCTGTTGGGCGTAAAGATCATGAATCGGCATACCGCGATGGGTGATTGCAGCACCACTGCTCAATGCTGGCAAAAACTGGTGCCGTTGTTACAGGAACAAAATATTAGAACACTGGGTGAAGCGATTGCACTTGCTAACCAGCGACAGGACCTGGTAATGCGACAGGCCCAATCAGGCTGGCTGGAAGTGCCTGAGGGTCTGGTACAAACAAAACTACCCGTCACCGCACGCATCGACAGTTATGTATTTGAACATCGTCTCGCCGACGTGATGACCAGTCCGCCACTGTTTATTTCCAGCAATACTTCACTACGTGATGCCGCCAAAAGCATGGTCGAAAACACGGTCGGTTGCCTGTTGGTTGGTAATGCAAGTGAACCACCTGCCGGTATCATTACTGACAGTGACATCATGCGTATTACGGCTGGCGGTCAGCATGACATGGACACAACGACAGTCGATGTACTAATGAGCAAACCGGTAGAGTCGATTCACCAGGATGAAATGCTGTACCGCGCACTGGCTCGTATGGACCGTTTGTATATCGCTCACCTGTGTGTCAGTGATAACGAAGGCATGCCAGTGGGTCTCGTTTCACAACGTAACCTGCTGCAATACCGGGCACGTAGCCCCAATATGCTGAGTGATGCCATGGATGCCGCAAAGGATCTACACAGTCTTGCTGCAGCGTACAGTCGTGTAACCGGCGTGGCCGGCCAACTGCTTGCTGAAGAACTGGACGGTGTGGAAATAGCACAGGTTATTTCAACCGAACTGCAGGCCCTAACCGAACACGCCGCCGAACTGGCCATCACCCAAATGCGTGAGGAAGGAATGGGAGAACCACCCGCCGACTGGTGCGTACTGGTGTTGGGTTCGGGAGGACGTGGTGAAAGCCTGTTAAGTGCAGACCAGGACAATGCACTGATTCATACCGGCACTGAAGACGATGATGCCTGGTTTGCAATCTTTGGTCAGCGACTGGCAGAAATTCTCGATAGCAGTGGCCTGCCTTTGTGCCAGGGCGGCGTAATGATTTCCAACGCGCAATGGCGTGGCACACTTGATGACTGGAATGAACGCGTAACCAACTGGATTAATCGCTCGCGCCCTGAAGACTTGCTTAACGTAGATATCTTCTTTGACATGCTACCGGTTGCCGGCAACAAGTCACTGGCACAACAACTGCACCGTGAAGCGGTTGCACTTGCTTCCCGCTCACACGCGTTTATCAACCTGCTGGCTCAATCGGTACAGGCAGTCGCGCCGCAGTTTGGCATGCTGGGGCGTCTGNNGACGCACGCACCACGGCGCAGCGATTAAAAAATGCCATTGCAACCGGTCGCCTTTCTGAAGGTGATGCCAAACGACTAATCGAATTACAGAAAACACTGTTGACCCTGATTCTCAGGCAACAGCTGGAGGACAGTGAACAGGGCATACCGGTTGGTAGTAAGGTCGATACTGGCATGCTCGACAAGCGTGAACACAATCACCTCAGGCACGAGCTGCACCACCTGAATACCATGGTGGGTGAGATAAATAGCTTTATTACAACTAATTAACTTTCTGCAGCAAGTACTGCAGTTGCATTCAAGGCCTGGCGTAGATCCTGTCGTACTTTTTGCCAGCGAAAGCGTACCGAATTGGTAACAATCTCTTCATCCATCTGTTTTAACTCATCAACAATCGGTGCCCACTCTACTAATGCAGATGGACTATGTGAAAATGCCTGCTCACCATCCTCAAATTCCTGCCAGTTACATAGTGCCAATCGCTGACGCACGTGCTCGGCAGATTGAATAAACTTGTCGCCTGCTTCGTCGGGCACACCGATATCGGCCAGTATCTCGTTCACGACATCTCGTACTAATATTCCTACCTGTTCCTGTTTGGCTTCTGGATGTTGTTGCAGCAACAGTCCGCCAGCATAGACCGCCAGGTCAGACAAACAGGCCAGCCAGATTTGCCACTTNNGCAATATTAATCGATACCACGAAGGGATCATCATCAAACAGTTCGGGGTAACGCATACCCGCCCTGGTTCGCAGGTAACCATACAGGGATGTTTGTGCCACGAAACTGGCACGGGTGTTCAGAAATTCTTTCAGGCTTGCGCGATCATTGACCGGCTTTAAAGCTTTCAGGCGTGAAAAACTAAAGTACTCTCTTAACAACTGCCAAAGTGCTGATGGGTTCAACAGCACATCTATCAATCGGTTTGGTGTTGCTGCCATGATCGCCACCCAAATTTATAGTTTTGATTCTTCTCAAGGTTTATAGGATAAATGTTTTTTATATAGTTACTTTATAATATTAAGCATCAAATAGCCAAATTTACATTGACGAAAATATTTTCTACGGCTACATATACAGTGGTTTAACGTGATTATTTGTAATTAACTCTTCTTACTTACTGACTTGGGGGTCTTATGAAACTATATCAGCGTACCTTATACCTGCTGCCAGCATTACTCTTGTTACTGCTTGGCGGGTGTGCATCGGTACCGATGACGTCGCCTGAAGAAGATAAAGTGGCGAAAAGCTTTGCGGTCAAAAAAGATAAATCCAGTATCTATCTTTACAGAAATGAATCGTTTGGTGGTGCCATACTGATGACCGTCACGCTGGATGGAAAAGTAGCCGGTCAAACCGGACCACAGACCTACTTCCTGTGGGAAGTTGAACCAGGTGAGCATGAAATCTCATCTGTTACTGAAAACACCGCCAGCCTGAAAATAACCACCGAGCCGGGAAAGGCTTATTATGTCTGGCAGGAAGTCAAAATGGGCATGTGGATGGCACGTTCACTTTTACACGAGGCCGATGAAAAGACCGGTCGCGAAGGTGTGCTAGAGTGCAAACGGGCTGT
>DJMK01000114.1 GCA_002436485.1 Proteobacteria bacterium UBA6492 | reverse complement strand
ACCTAAATAAATGTATAGGCAAGCCCAAGCACTGCACAGCCTGCCAGTACGGTCATGATGCCCTGTTTAAATTTAAATAAAGCAATAAAAGCAGCAATCGTGATAATTACCGAAAACCATTCAAACCGTCCTTCGAAACCTTCAGGCCAGATGACATGGTAAGCAAAAAATAATGCCAGGTTTAATACCACTCCGACTACCGCTGCCGTAATACCAGTCAGTGGCGCAGTAAACTTGATGTCATGCCGGGTCGCTNNGTAAAAAGGTAAAAAAGGTGGCGATGGTTGCGCCCCACATGCCAGCAAGAAAGATCATATCCGGGCCAAACAGTTCTTTGCTCCAGCCACCGACAAAACCCACGAAGGCCACTACCATGATCAGAGGGCCGGGGGTTGTTTCACCTAGCGCGAGTCCATCTATCATCTGCGTTGCAGTCAGCCACTGGTAGTGTTCGACCCCGCCCTGGTAAACATACGGTAACACTGCATAAGCACCACCAAAAGTGACCAGTGCCGCCTTGGTAAAAAACCAGCCCATCTGGGTTTCTGTGCCTTGCCAACCAGCATAATGATACAGCGCTCCCATACTGACGAACCAGATCAATAAACCAATCACTGTGAACGCGATAACACGCGACCATTTGAAACGAACATAATCGGGTAGCGGCGTGTCATCATCGATGATAGCCGGGCCATAGTCCTTGTTACTGGCTCCATGGCCGCCGCCAGCGCGGAATTTATCAGGCGCGATGTGGCCGCCTATGTAGCCAATGACGCCGGCACCGATAACAATATAAGGAAACGGTACCTTGAACCAGAAGATGGCAACAAAGGCCAGCACAGCCATTACCCATAGCACACTGTTCTTGAGTGCCTTTGATCCTATTCGGTAAGCTGCAAACAATACGATTGCAGTGACCGCCGGCTTGATGCCGTAAAAAATACCCTCAACGACGGGTACGTTACCAAACGACAGGTAAATCCATGTCAGGGCAACCAGGATAAACAGTGATGGCAACACGAACAGCGTGCCTGCTACGATGCCACCCCAGGTTCCGTGCATCAACCAACCGATGTAGGTTGCAAGTTGTTGCGCTTCGGGACCAGGTAAGACCATGGTGTAATTCAGCGCATGTAGAAAACGATGTTCGGAAATCCAGCGACGACGTTCCACCAGCTCCTGGTGCATCATGCTGATTTGACCGGCTGGTCCACCGAAACTGATGAAGCCCAGTTTCAACCAGTAAAGAAATGCGTCGAACTGGCTAATTACTGCTGAAGCCAGAGGTTTGTTGTTATTCATATTATTTCCCTCCCTTCGCTCCTGAATCATACCTTGAACTTTTGATGGCAGAAATAAAAAAAGCCGGTGAGAACCGGCTTTTTTAACTATATGATTAGGTTTCTGTTAAAAGATGAGATTGAGCATACCAACAGATACAACCAGAAACAGGATCGTCATAATGCCGCCGGCCTTCATAAAGTCGGCCACGCGATAACTACCCGGACCGATAATCAATGCATTTACCTGGTGCGTTGGTATCAGGAATGAATTGGAGGTTGCAATAGCGACCGTTAATGCAAACACGGCCGGGTTAGCACCGGCACCGATGGCGATATTTACTGCTAACGGCACCAACAATACGGTTGCTCCCACGTTAGACATCACCAGGGTAAATAGTGTTGCCAACACTGCTACTGCAAATTGAATTACCCAGATAGGCATATCACCGACCACCAATAATGTATGTTCGGCGATCCAGGCCGCAGTACCCGATTTTTCAACTGCCAGGCCAAGTGGGATCAGCGACGCGAGCAGAAAAACTGTACTCCAGCTGATCGAGTCATAGGCCTCATCAATCTTCAGTACACCACTCAGTATCATTCCAATGGCACCGGTTAACAGGGCCACAGACAACTTCAGATCAGAAAAAATAACCAGCGCAAGCGTGATGAAAAAGAACACTGCAGCATGCACAACTTTCTGCGGACGCAATTCTTCGTGCGGGTATTCAGTAGTGACCACAACAAAATCCCGGTCCTTTTCCAGTCTCGACAGGTCGTCCCAGCCAATATGCACAACAAGTACATCGCCAGGCTCAAATTTTTCATTGCGAATATCTATGCCTGACTGGCAATTCAGGATCTCATCGCCACGATGAATAGCCAACAGCGAGGCGCCATACTTTTTACGCATCCAGAGATCCCGGGATGATTTTCCTACCAGGTTCGAAGAAGGTGAGATAACCAGTTCGGCAATACCGGCCTTTATATTGGAAAGTGCATCCGCAAACGCATCCAGTGTAGGTTTGAGAGTCAGCTTTTTATCTTCGGCGACTTGTTCGATAATTTCCGGGTTACTCAACACACCCAGAACAGTACCGACCTCGATACCCACTGAGCGATCAATACTGTTCGCACCCATGCGTCGGCCATCACCTTTTTCCACCGCAATAACACGCAATGTCTGGTCAGATTCAAGCTCATCGACGCTCATACCCGCCACCGGGCTATCCTGCTGCACCACGACTTCATATAGATAGAACGCCTTCATACCATAGGTGTCCTTGAAGTACTGCATGGTATTACCACCTTCGGTTTGCGTGTTCTTGTTAACCGGCAATACAAAACGGCCCGCCAGAATAAAATACAGAATACCTGCGAACACCAACGCCAGGCCCACCGGTGTCACGGAAAACAGGTCAAAGGTTTCCATTTGCTTGTCGGCAGGCAACGCGTGGTTGGAGTTAAGTATCAGGTCATTTAACAAAATAAGCGGACTGGATCCGACCATGGTAATGGTGCCACCCAGAATGGCACAAAAGCCCATTGGCATTAACAGGCGTGACATGGGCAGACCAGTGCGAGATGAAATACGAGAGACTACCGGCAGGAACAGGGCAGCAGCTCCTACGTTCTGCATAAAACTTGAGATAAGACCCACTGTGCCGGATATCAGCGGAATAATGCGTTTCTCGGTAGAGCCACCATATTTCATGATGATCGAGGCAACCTCGCTCATAATGCCGGTTTTGTCCAGACCTGCACCAATAATCATCACGGCCACGATCGACATCACCGCGTTACTGGCAAACCCATCAAATATATGGCTGTCATCAACCAGCCCTTTTTCAAGGCCCATCAACGGCGCAAACAAACTGGTCAGCCCCAGGATCACCATAATGCTGATGGCAGCGACATCCACCGGCACGATTTCAAACGCGAACAGGTAAACAGTCAGCATCAGGATAGCCAGCACCCAGGCCACTTCAATGCCCGGCGCCACGCTGGCAAGGTATACCGTGAACAGCGTGAATAGTATGAGTGAAATCAGTTGCTTAAGCGTCAAGCGAGGTAACAAGCGCATGGGCCACGGTCTCCAGGGACGGTTTGAGAAAGGCGCGTATTTTAGCAAATGCTAATATTCTTGCGCAAACACGCACTCTACATAAGTGATGCTATCCGGCCTCAACTAGTGCCAAAAATTATCTATTCAGGTTCGTACCCGAGGTTCGGTGCCAGCCAGCGCTCGATCTCCTGCACGCTCATACCTTTGCGCCGGGCATAATCTTCGACCTGGTCACGGTTGATCTTGCCGACCCCAAAGTACGAGGAATCAGGATGACTAAAGTACCAGCCACTCACCGAAGCCGCTGGCCACATGGCATTGGATTCCGTCAGGCTGGCACCCGTGTTTTGCTCGGCATCGAGTAACTGCCACAAAAGTGGTTTCTCAGTGTGATCGGGACAGGCTGGATAACCCGGCGCCGGACGAATACCCTGGTATTTTTCTCTAACCAGTTCATCATTGCTAAATGACTTGTCATCAATACCGCGGCATGGCGTCCAGTTGCCGTGCTCGTAACCCCAGTTTAGATGGCGAATCCGATCATGTAAGTGTTCCGCAAAGGCTTCCGCCAGTCGATCCGCCAGTGCCTTGACCATGATGGAATGGTCAACATCATGGCGCTCATCAAATTCCCTGGCCTTTTCATCGGCACCATGGATGGTAACTACGAACGCACCGACGTAATCCTGCTTACCTGAATCTTTTGGTGCGACGAAATCACTGATGCAGCGATTTGGTTTACCCGGTGGCCGCTCTGTTTGCTGGCGTAAGTGATGCAGAATAACCTTTTTACCATTGTTATCCAGCTCAATGTCATCTTCATTGACCTGGTTCGCCGGAAACAGTCCTATGACGGCCCGGGCCTTGAACCAGTGGCCATCGATAATATCGGACAGCATTTGCTGGGCATCATCGAACAACTGTTTAGCGACTTGGCCTTTTTCTGGGTCATCAAACACTTTGGGATAGCTTGCCTTGATCTCCCAGGCATGAAAGAAAGGTGTCCAGTCGATATAGGGCACCAGAAACTCCAGCGGCATGTTATCAAATACCTGGATGCCCAGTTGCCTGGGCATGGGTGGAGAATAGTTTTCCCAGTCAAGTTTGAGCTTATTGGCACGCGCAGCCTCAAGTGATACCCACTTGGTTTGTGCACGCCGGCCAGCATGAGCTTCGCGTACTTTTTCATATTCGGCACGCAATTCGGCCACAAACTTGTCCTTGCTTGATTCACCGATCAGATTTTGCGCCACACCGACCGCACGTGAAGCATCTTTAACCCAAACGGTAGGTCCATTATAGTTCTTCTCGATTTTTACAGCCGTATGCGCTTTCGAAGTCGTTGCACCACCGATTAACAATGGAACATCAAAGCCATTGCGCTCCATTTCTTTCGCCATGTGCACCATTTCATCCAGAGACGGGGTAATCAAACCGGACAGGCCAACGATATCGACATTTTCTTGTTTCGCTGTTTCAATGATCTTATTGGCCGGCACCATCACACCAATGTCAATGACTTCAAAGTTATTACATTGCAACACAACACCAACGATGTTCTTTCCAATGTCATGCACATCGCCTTTAACTGTCGCCATGAGGATTCTACCGTTGCTACGCGCACCTTCTGATTTTTCCGCTTCAATGTACGGTATAAGATAGGCCACTGCTTTTTTCATCACACGTGCTGATTTCACGACCTGTGGTAAAAACATCTTGCCGTCACCAAACAAGTCACCGACCACGTTCATACCATCCATCAAAGGGCCTTCAATCACCTGAATGGGACGATCAAATTGTTGACGCGCTTCTTCGGTATCTTCTTCAACATAGGCATCGATACCTTTTACCAGCGCATGTTCAAGACGCCTGGCCACATCCCAGCTACGCCATTCGAGATCTTCCTTTTTCTCAGCGTGCGCCACTCCTTTATATTTATCTGCGATTGCAAGTAGACGCTCGGTGGAATCGTCACGACGATTCAGTACCACGTCCTCGACTGCATCGCGTAATTCATCAGGCAAATCATCATACACAGCAAGCTGACCGGCATTGACAATACCCATGTCCATGCCTTGCTTAATCGCGTAATACAGGAACACGGCATGAATTGCTTCGCGCACCGGATTGTTACCACGAAATGAAAACGACACATTACTGACGCCGCCACTAATCAGTGCGTGCGGCAAGTTCTGTTTAATCCACCCAGTAGCCTCGATGAAGTCAACACCATAGTTATTGTGCTCTTCAATACCGGTAGCGACCGCAAAGATATTTGGATCAAAGATAATATCTTCGGGTGGAAAACCGACTTTCTCAGTTAACAACTTATACGCACGTTCACAGATCTCGGTCTTGCGTTGCCTGGTGTCCGCCTGGCCCGTTTCATCAAATGCCATCACGATGACCGCGGCACCATAGCGCCGGCACAACCTGGCTTGCTCCAGGAATTTTTCTTCACCTTCTTTGAGTGAAATCGAGTTGACGATTCCTTTGCCTGCAATACATTTCAAACCTGCTTCAAGTATTTCCCATTTGGATGAATCGATCATGACCGGCACCCGCGCGATGTCCGGTTCACTGGCAATCAGGTTTAAAAATGTTTTCATGGCATGCACACCATCCAGCATGCCTTCATCCATGTTGACATCAATTATCTGTGCGCCGTTTTCTACCTGGTCACGCGCAACACTCAATGCTTCGTCATAATTCTCGTCCAGGATGAGCCGCTTGAATTTTGCCGAGCCGGTTACGTTAGTACGTTCACCGACATTCACAAACAATGAATCTTTAGTGATATTGCACGCCTCCATACCACTCAGGCGTGTCGTATAATCACGAGGCTTGATCTTGCGCGGTGGATACTTGCTGACAGCATCAGCTATTGCCCTGATGTGCGCTGGTGTTGTACCGCAACACCCACCAACAATATTCAGAAACCCGCTTTTTGCCCATTCACCAATCATAGGGCCCATTTCGTCGGCGCCGAGATCAAATTCGCCAAATTCGTTGGGTAAACCGGCATTGGAATAGGCAGACACGTGTGTATCACAAATTGTAGCGATCTCTTCGAGGTAAGGACGCATCTTGTCCGGACCAAACGCACAGTTAAGCCCGAATGAAATCGGTTCAGCATGACGCAACGAATTGTAGACTGCCTCGACATTCTGTCCTGCCAGGTTACGACCTGCTTCATCGGTGATGGTACCGGAGATCATGATCGGTACCTGCTTGCCAGTCTCCTCGAACACTTGTTTGACTGCAAAGACTGCCGCTTTCGCATTGAGCGTATCGAAGATGGTTTC
>DJMK01000113.1 GCA_002436485.1 Proteobacteria bacterium UBA6492 | reverse complement strand
TGACTGTGCGCAAAGGCTGGCTTGTAGCGTGGATTGGTTGTCAGGAATTTTCCGTAATCCTCTGCGGCTTCATCAAAGTTTTTATAGGAACGAAATGAGTCTGTCATAGTTACTTTCTTGCCGTTGATATATTCGGTGGTAGTAAAAGAGGTGGTGCCACCGGTAGTACGATGTGCCTTGATACCAAAGTAAGCATTATCTTTTACATGTCGGCCCCAACCTGACTCCAGTGCAGCCTGGGCAATAAGTACAGAGACAGGGATTTTATATTTAGCCTTGACCTTTTTCGCAGCCGGTAGTGTTTTCTTGATGAATGTAATCACATTACTCGGGCGAGGTTTGCGGTCATTCTTTTCCAGTGTTTTAATAGTATTGCGTCCCGGCTCAACAAGACTATCCGGGTTACGCATTTTCATCACAACCCTTTGATAGTTACCAATTGCACCCTTGGTGTTCTTGCCAATTTTTCCGTCCTCAACCAGCTTTTTCTGGCTAGGCATTAAATGTAGATTACGATTAATGAGTTTTTGAACAACTTTTACATCAGCTGATGCATTAACCCCGCCCTCACCGACCGACTTTTTAATTGAACTCATAAATTCCCTCCATGGTAAATATTACTTTGTTATTTTATTTTTTCTTGTTGAACTCAGTTGCGTAATAGTTACGGGCTGCTTCACATTCCCATGTTGTGCTAATGTTAAGTTCAATTGTACTTTTCAATAATTCATAGCGCTCATCTGGATCAGATCGAGATATATACTTAAAATTGCCCTCAAAAAAATCGGGGAACTGCTCGTACATGGATTTTGTGATAAATACTTCTTTATCATCAAGGCTGGCTTCCTGTTTTATTACATTTTTATAAATATCACAGATCTTGTTATAGGATGTAGCCTCGCTACTACAAGATGCAGGTAAAACCAGAAATGCCAAAATCATTGCTTTTTTGATGAATCTAAATTGCATATACCTTTGTCTCAATTTTATTTTTATATAGATTTTTTCTTCGTGGTTAGCCCAAATATACATCAGTACGTTCTTCATGAATTAACCAACCTTTAGCCGGTGCCCGTGGAGTACCGGCACGATAGGGGTCCTGGATAAAAAATGCAGATACGTAAACTGGTTTATCCCCTTCTCTACCGATCTCTTCAACATGCCAGATTTCATCTCCTGCCCTCGCCAATATACGTTGCGCAGTATTAGCGTAACTAAGCGCTGTTGTCGTAGCAGTGAAAATGAGTCCCGCACCTGCTACTGTACCAGCTGCAATACCGAGCGCAGCCATAAGAATTGGATAACTACGTTCACCGAGCAACGCATCATTTAATACACTAAGTTTGTTTTGGTCGTGCTCTGATAAGACTCTCACTTTTCGTCGTACAGAACAGTTTTCCTTCTTTGAAAGGGATGCAGCACCATCGCGTGGTTTTACAGCCCAACTAGCATTTGCTAATCGGTGTTGTTTAATAAGCGAATAAGGCACAGTGTTACTCTGAATATGCGATACGGCGACCGGATGTATCCGAACTCCGGACTTTTTCTTTAATGGCTGTAGTTGACTAATAATCTGGCTGGACATCGGTTCCCTCCCCTGAATTAATAAGACAGTCTTACTGCCTATTAATAACTAATCATTATTCGATGTATGTATATTAGCCAGAGTATACCGAGCGGCTGATTCTAATTATATAGAACAAATGTAAACAATTTTTAACAAACGGGAGTCGGCCAGGCTGTTGTGAGACCCCCTTGGCAAAAACGAGATCTTCCCTGATCAGTTTTGCTATTTCGGCAACAGCCCTTTTAGCTTGTCTTCGAGTTTTTGTTTTTCTTCTTCTTTCTTGGTATCGATTTTCTGCTGCGCGGCGGCTTTTTCTTCTTCCACTTTCTGTTTTGCCTTGGCCTTTTCTTCCTCGATCTTTTGTTCAGCCTTGGCTTTGAGTTTTTCGATTTCCGCGTCGATGCCTTTCTTCTTGATCTCGGCCTTCGCCGCATCGATGACGCGATCTAAAATTTCCCTGGCCAGTTCCTGTGGTGTGCCGCCCTTTTTACCACCGAGGTTTTTCATATCGAGCGTCGGTAACTTGAGCTGGTAATCCTTGTTGAGCGGTACGATCTTGGCATCGATGGTACCGTCGGCAAACAACACGCGGCGCAGGATCAAACGCGGGGGTTGTTTTTCCATGGGCTTGGGTTCTTCGGCCTTGGCCGCTGTCGCACCCTGTGTGAGGTTTTTCTTGATCTCGTTCAGGTTGGTTTTTTTGTCGGCATTGATCTCGACAAACACTTTCGGTGCACGCACGGTGATGTCTTCGATGATATAAGGTGATTCAGTCAGGGATTTCAGATCGATTTTCGTGCTGACTTCTCCAAGGGAGATCGCCTGCTTCGTCGCAAAGCCTTTCGGGTTGCCGACGGTGAGGCCATTGATGGCACCACTGCCGATCATGTCGCCGGTTAAATCCAGCTTCACACTGTTAACACGCACCGCGGTTTGCGTAGCCTGGCTGCCATACTTCTCGATAGCGGCCTTTACGATGGAATCCAGGTTGGTGAGGATGTACCAGGTACCAATGCCGATACCGATGATGACGATGAGTGTGAAAAGTAGCAGGACTTTGCGCATGTCAGCTCCCTTCGGGCTTCAGCAAGGCTCACTGTTCCCGTTTTAATTATTTACGGTTAATGGTTGTTGTTGTACGAACAGGGTCTGCGTCGGATATGCGAACTCGATGCCTTCCTGTTCAAAGCGTTCATGGATATGCAGGTTAATGGCCTGTTGTATATCCATGTACTGATTATAGTCGGGTCCGAGTACAAAGTAGACCGATTCAAACAGCAAGGCAAAATCGCCATAGGCCTTGAAGTGAGAACGATCAAAGCGGGTCTTGCTTTGCTGTTCTACCGCCTCGCGAATGATCTGCGGCACCTTGACCAGCTTGTCACGCGGTGTCTGGTAGGTCACGCCGATATCGAATTGCACGCGCCGCTCGTACATGCGGCCGAAATTACGAATACGGCTGTTGAGTAGGTCCGAGTTGGAGAATACCAGTTGTTCGCCCGACAGGCTGCGCAAGCGCGTGGTCTTGAGCCCGACATACTCTACGCTGCCGAGCAGGTCACCCACGATCAGGAAGTCCCCTACTACAAACGGCTTGTCCAGCACGATGGACAACGAGGCAAACAGGTCGCCCAGCACGGTTTGTAACGCCAGTGCCACGGCCACGCCACCCACACCCAGACCGGCAATCAGCGCAGTGATGTTCACGCCGAGGTTATCCAGCACCAGCAACAACACGATGGACCAGATGATGATGCGGCCAATGAAGTTAATCACGTTCAGGGTGGTGACGCTGGCCGGGTCTTTAGTGAGTTGTTCCTGTCGGTAACGGTCGATGCCCAGTTTCAGCGCGGCCCCGGCCCACAGACCCACCTGCAACAACAGGATCACCATGACCGTGTGGTCGATCACGCTGCGCCAGGTAGCCGGCATGCTGAGCACGAAGCTGCCAAAGAACAGTGCGATCATGAACAGGAACAGCCAGCTGGTGCGTTTTAACAGGGTAAACAGCATGGGCCAGAACAGGATGGCGGAATTTTTGGCTAGCCGATTGGCCTGGCGGGTGGCCAGGCAGCGGCCAAAATAGGTGACCACCAGGATGCTGGCCACGATGGTCAGCGCGATAGCCCAGTTTTGCAGGGTATTGCCGATTACGTTTGTCTGTAATAACTCCATGCCCTGATCTTGCCATTTGGGGCGACAACTTTTCAAATCCGGAAAAAAGTAAATAGGAAGTGTGCTTATTCACACATACCGGCCAGCGGGGCTAGCGCATGATTCAAAAACCAATGGACAAACAATTGGATCAGCCAGTGTTCTCTGGCTAGAATGATTCTATGGATGCCTGAGTAATTCACTTAATTTTTACTAGGGTATTTAATAAAAACAACGACATCCGCCTGAAGCGGAGTGACACAAGGAACACCGCCTGATGAGCAAGGTAATTAACATTAAATCTGTGAAGCTGTCGTGTTCGCAGTGCAGTCTTTCCACGTTGTGTTTACCACGTGGTCTTAATCCTGAAGAATTTGAAAAAGTCGCTTCCATCGTGCAGCGCGAGCGCCCGCTGCAACGTGGTGAACTGCTGTTTGAAATCGGCCAGCCGTTCAAGTCACTGTTTGCCGTACAAAGCGGAAGCATAAAGACATTGTTGCAGACTCGAAATGGTGAAGAACAGATCGTGGGTTTTCATATGCCTGGTGAACTGCTGGGCTTTGATGCGCTGGGCCACGAGGAGCATACCTGTTCTGCAATCGCACTGGAGACCAGCAGTATCTGCGAGTTGCCCTATCACAAGCTCAATGAGCTTGCCCACCAGGTGCCCGGGCTGAGCAATCACTTCATGCACCTGATGAGTAACGAGATTGCCGATGAACACGGCATGATGCTGATGCTGGGCAAGAAGTCCGCCGAGGAGCGCATTGCCAGTTTCCTGCTCAGCCTGTCGGTGCGTTACAGCAAACGCGGTTTTTCACCCAACCAGTTTAACCTCACCATGTCGCGTCACGACATCGCCAATTACCTTGGCCTGGCGGTGGAGACCATCAGTCGTTGTATCAGTCATATGCAGGATGAAGGCATTCTCGCCGCGGATCGCAAGTACATAAATATCCTCGACATGCCACGCCTGCGTACCGTGGCCGGGTTGGCTGAGCGTCCCTGCACCATGCTCGAAGAAAAGGTGGAATAATCCGCTTTAACCGGCTTGCTGTTCTTCCAGTTCTGCCGCGCGGCGTTGCGCACAGGCAATGATGTTGAGTAGTTGCGAGTTGGTATTCATATCGTGTTGTAAAAAACTGATCCCCAGTTCGTGCTTTCCCTGGTTCGTCACCACGGCCGGGAGTCGGCAGTGATTTGTCTCTTCTTGGTCATCGACAAGTAATTCAACCTCAACATGTGTGCCAAGCGGATAACGCGACGTACTGGCTACCAATTGCATACCTAAAAGCCCAATGTAACTGGCCTGGCACACAGCAACCGGGTAGTAGTGGTGATATAGACGAACGTGAATAACGCTTTGCGTGTCGGGTTGCATGCTTGTCAGGGGGCGGGGGGAATGAACAACATGACACTCAGGGTTAACACGACAAGCAGAAGTATGTTCTGCATTACCTTTTTAATCGGCGCGTTTTCCGTCTCTCTATGTTTCATGCTATTTACCTCATGTCGTTAAGAACACGGTAAAAAAAGCCGGTCATCCCTGACCGATGATGTGTCCATGGTAACTGGAGTCTTGGATCACAAAAAACTACTGTCAGACAGTGCCTCACTCGTGGGCGTATTAGATTAACCTGACTGTCGTGGTGAACAATAAGCGGAGTGCTTATTTTGAGCTAAGGAATTTTCTTAATATGTATTACGCTTCGATGACACCGCAGCGTATCGCAAGCCGGGTTAACTCGGCCGCATTACGTAGATCCAGCTTGCGCATGATATTGGTCTGATGCACCCCGGCGGTTTTGGGACTGATGGAAAGGGCCTTGGCGATGTCGACCACTGGCTGACCATCGGCCAGGCGACAAAAGACTTCGAACTCGCGTTTGGACAGGGCCGTCAGTGGATCATGATTCGTATTTTGCATGACATCCAGCATCGAGGGCGCCACCGTGTCATTCAGAAACGGTTTGCCGTTAGCAACGGCCTGGACGGCATCGACCATTTGTACCGCGGCACAGCTCTTGGTAAGAAAACCACTGGCGCCGGCTTCGAGTGCGCGCCGCACCATGATCGGGCTGTCATGCATGCTGAAGACCAGGATGTTCACGTCCTTGTGCTTGGCGCGCAGGCGTGAAATGGTTTCGATACCCCCGATGCCGGGCATGTTGAGATCCAGTACCACCACATCTGGCTGCAAGTTAACATAGTGTTCGCAAGCCGCTTCACCACTGCCGGCTTCGCCCACGATCTCGATGTCCGCGTTGTTTTCCAGCAAGCGTCGATAACCATCACGCACTACGGGATGATCATCAACCAGGTAAACACGAATGGGTGTAGTCGTCATGATGTTGTCCTCGATTCAAGGTCAAAGTGTGCATGGATACATACCCCTTTGCATTGGTATGTCTTCTTTGCATCGGTAATCTCAAACTCGCCGCCCAGTGACAGGACGCGCTCACGCATACCCAGTAAACCCAGTCCTTCATTGGCCACACTGGGTGACATGCCAATGCCATTGTCCTCGATAGACAGCAACAGGCGATCGACCTGGCTTTGTTCATCCGACGTTCGTTGCAAGTGTACACGCACCTGGTCGGCATTAGCATGCTTTGAGACATTGGTGAGGCCTTCCTGGACCAATCGATACAGCGTGATCGCCAGTGGCTGGTGCAGGTCATCCAGTTGGCCTTCGAGTTGCAGGTCGCAGCTAATGTCCGGATTGAGTGCCTGCCATTGTGTGACCATTTCGCACAAACTGTCCTGCAGGCCCAGCTCGTCCAGCAAGGCGGGCTGTAAACTGTGCACCATCTGCCGAATGCCTTGATGAATCTGTTTCGCACTATTGGTAATCGATTCGATGCTGGCCATCACTTCCGGCGATTGTGTACCAAGCCGGTTGGCAATGTTTTGTGCGTCGAGCTGAATGGCGGTCAACCACTGGCCGAATTCGTCATGTAACTCCCGCGCAATGGTTTGTCGTTCATCTTCCTGCAATTGAAACAACCGCTGGGTCAGCTCGCGGTTCTTGCTCAGCAGGCTCAGGGTTTGCCGCTCGGCCTGCTTACGCCGGCGAATATCGCGAATGATGATTTGAATGGCTGGCACGTTATTCCATATCAGGTGTCCCGCCGTGGCCCCTACGTCAATCTCGGAACCATCGAGTGATATCACTTTTTGTTCCACCGGCCCGAGTGGCTGTTGATCGGCAATCATTTTTTCACGTAACGCTATCGCGTCGTCACGATAATCCGGGTGAATGAACTCGTAAATCGATCGCCCCTCGAGCTGGTTCGGAGAGCGTGCGCCAGCCATCTGGGCGGCCGCACTGTTGGCAAACAGGATCATACCTTCCCGGTCGTGCACCACGATCGTGTCGGGGGACAGTTCTACCAGGGTACGATAGCGCTGCTCACTCTCGCGCAAGGCATCCTCGGCCTTTTGACGATCCAGCATTTCGGCCACCAGCTCTTCATTGCTCCGTACCAGCGACTGCGTGCGCTCGTTGACCTGCTCTTCCAGTTGTTCGCGTACGTCTTTTAATTCAGCAAGGGCATCTTTTCGCTCCCGGTGTGCACACCAGGTTTTTACCATGCCCACCAGTAACAGCATGCTGAATACAGTGAAGCTGATGATCACAGCGCGGGTGATGTTCAATGTATGGTAAGCCTCAGACTTGTTGAACTCCGTCGCCATGCCAAACCCCAGTTGTTTATCCCAAAACCACGCGCCCACGACGGGCACTCCGCGATAATCACGATAACCATCGAGATCCACGCCCGCCTCACCCTTGATGGCGCTGGCCGCCATACGAGTCAATGGCCGCTCATCGAGCGGCTGCACAGGCTGCTTGCCTTCAATCAGGTTCACGCCCGGATCCCGTAAGGTGATATTGAGAATGGCACGATCGATACGCGTAATCAGTCCTATATCGCGCAACTGCTCATCAAAGCGGCTGTCGCTGATAAGTCGCCCCTGTCGATCAAAGGCGTAGGTTTCACCCGAGCCGCCAATGCGCCCCTTGCGCAAGAGAGTGGTGAACCCTTCGGCCGGGTTGATACGAAAGGTAAAAATGGCCATGACCTTGCCCGCATCATCATAAATCGGTGCCCCCACGAACATGGTCGGTAAATGAATACGTTGGCGGCCATCTTTATCCGGCAACGAGACTTCGGAGGGTACCGGTAAACTCATGGCGGACTCGCCGCCCAACACGCGTTTCAGGAACGCGGGTTGATCCGCCAGCAGGTTTTTCATTCCCACATTATGATCTCGACTGGACGCAATATTGGTGGAATCCGGCGCAATGATCAGGTAACCGTGATAACCGCGGGTCAGCTGCAATGGTTGCAGTGACTTGCGTAAATTGCTTTGCACCTCGGCACTCAGCAAGCTCACGCTGCTACGTTCGAGCTCCAGCAGTTGGCGAGTCGCATCACGTACCAAAACACTGTTCGCCAGGGTTTCTGCTGCATGGCGATGTTCCTTGTGCCAGGAATGGACCGCCTGCCGTGTTGTTTCCAGTACCGTCGTCAGTGAACTACCCAACTCGTCACGCGTGTCGCGCGCAATCTGCAGGTTGAGCCAATACGAGACGACCCCGATGACCAGGATAACCACGTAGGAAGTGAGTTTGATCGTCTTGTCGGTCAGCACGCTAACGATTGCTGCCGGCAAATGAGTATTAATGTCATTAACCTAGTGTAAGCCAAGCATTTTAGAAATGCCGACTCACAAGCGGATGATGGTGACGGGAGATTATGAAATTAAGGAATTTCCCTAACGAGGCCACAGTGTGATTGGGGTCAATGGCGCCTATTCCCATGTGGATGGCATGGCTATCCTGGCCGATGACTTGGCATTGGTGGACATAATATATAGAATGCGAACATTAATACCTGAGTATTTTAGTTATGTATTCAGCGAACTGGACCAATTCGTTTGCCCGCCTGCCCGACACGTTCTATTCACGGGTCAAGCCGACCCCATTTGAGCAACTGGCATGCTGGGTGCATTTCAACAAGGCGGCCGGTATCGCGGTGTCCTGTTCATCATGATCAGTGCACCAAAACATGTCACTCACTGTATTGGTGCATACGGACAAAACAGATTACACAAGCTGTCATCGGTAACCTGTTGAAATAGTGATCATTCGCCCATATGGCATAAAACATGCTCAGTGTAGACACAGGAACACAAGCTAAGGAGGCAAGATCATGTTAGGTCATATTTACCGGCTGATTGCCGAATTCGAGCAGAGCCACGGCGTGCATCCGAACCTGCTGTACCTGAATCGTTTTCACTCCGAGCACCTGGTCGAGGCGCTGGACACAGCGATGAGCATGTCTGACATTCGGGATCTGTTGAAAATGGAACTGATCATCGATCATGACATCATGCATCCCCATGTCGCCTGGACCCATACTGCAAACAAACTGGCATCCTGAAGATGAACGAAATGAGTAAACTACCGCACAAGATGAAACTGGCGATTCTCAGCATGATCGCGTGCCTGTTTTCCCTGTCGTTAATTCTGGTATTAGAAACAGAACGACAGGACTCGCTGCCTTTCATATAGCGACACGCCGATAAGCCTGCCCAGCCAGGCTGCGAAGAACCGCTGACAGAATTTGGAAATCTGGTATGCTTGCCACAAGCATGACCAGGCAAAACCCTGTGCGCGTATCAGCCCCAATTTAAGTCCCAGCTGCTTGAAACAAGGAGAACAATAATGGATGCCGAGATCGATATCGATAAGTACCAGGCCTTGATCGAAACCTACGCGATACCCTGGGGTATCAAGTTAATCGCCGCGATCGCGATCTTTGTCATCGGTCGCATCATTGCCAAATTCATTGTGCGCCTGATCAAAAAAGTCATGGAGCGCGCCAACGTCGAACAAACCTTGCGCGATTTTCTTGGAAATATTTTACAGGCCATTTTACTGGTCGTTGTTGTTATTGCCGCGCTGGAGCAACTGGGGGTTAACACGACGTCGGTACTGGCCGTGTTTGCTGCCGCCGGTCTGGCCATCGGTCTGGCATTCAAGGATTCGTTGTCCAACTTTGCCACTGGCATCATGCTGATAATGTTTCGCCCGTTCAAGACCGGTGACTTCATCGAGGCCGCCGGCATAGCTGGCGTCGTTGAGCATATTCGTATCTTCAACACCGTGATGCGTACCGGGGATAACCGCGAAATCATCGTGCCTAACTCGCAAATCTACGGCGGCATTATTACCAATTACAGCGCCCGCGACACGCGCCGCATCGACCTGGTGATCGGCATCGGTTATGAAGATAACATCGGAACAGCGAAAAAGATTATTGAAGACATCATCAGCAAAGATGATCGCCTGTTAACGGATCCGGCCCCCACCATCATGTTGCTGGAACTGGGTGAGAGCAGCGTCGATATCGCGGTGCGTCCCTGGGTCAACTCGGGCGATTACTGGCCGGCACGCGCCGACTTGCTGGAAAACATCAAGAATACGTTTGATGCCGAGGGCATCTCGATACCGTACCCGCAGCGCGATGTCCACATGGTGCAATCCGCGGCCTGATGAGCCACCACATGGGTTGGCCCAGGCCAACCCATGTTCTTCTGCTACCCCGCGACTGCGCCAGGCTATCACCAACCAAATCTGCCTTTTGAACGAATAAAAGCCGTTATTTCATTGATCACACTAGTGATTTTTGTCATTTTCACGACATTACAGCTAAACCTTGCCAATACAGCTCCCGATATCATGAATTAATATGTTACAGGACGTAAAATCCGCCCAGGCTCACGGATTTATCAGCTATTTTTACTGATTGGAATAAATAAAATACACTGCAGCACCCCGAGATAACGGAGCACCTCTTGAGACACACTACCCTGCGATGCATCGCGCTGTGCATGCTAATCNNCCAAGCGAATGGTCATTCAACCAGGCGGGCGACAAAACCCGTATCGCCTCGCTCAACCAGGTACGTGATGTGTTTTCCAAGGCCGGGATACACAATGATGATTACGTCGTGCTGTACGATGACGGGACATTGAAAGATGCAGCGCATATGTTCTGGGCCATGGAAACTTACGGGCACAGGAATGTCTCGGTGTTAAATGGTGGACTGCATGCCTGGTTGGCACAGGGCGGCAAGCTCACCGAGCAAGTCGCCACGCTACCACGGAGCAATTACATTCCCAGCATTTCGCCACATCATATGTCCACCAAGTTGACCACCCGACTGGCAGTGGAAAGCAAGTATATCGCCATACTGGATTCACGTACGCCGCAAGAATACCGTGGTGAGAAATCACGAACACAACGCAAGGGACATATTCCCGGCGCCATCAATATTCCCTGGGACAGGAACCTTGCGAATATTAATAGTCAAAACGGTGCACGCCTGATCAACGACGAAGCGTTACAAACGCTATACCAGCAGCTTGATGGTGCCAAAGAAGTCATCACCTACTGTAACCGCGGCAAGGAGTCGACGGTCAGTTACCTGGTGCTGCGTCATATGAACAGAGCAGTGTCGGTCTACGACGGTGCCTGGCTCGAATGGTCGACCGACAGCAACTTGCCGGTTAATAAGCCGGAATAATCCTGTATGCGTTTTACCAGCCGCACCAGCATCAAGTACCAGCTTACACTGCTGATCTTTATCGCCTCGTTGACCGTCACATTGGTGACGGCCAGCATGTTTATCTACCTGGAAACAAAAGAACGTGAACAGGAACTCGAACAATACGCCAAGACAGCCGTGAACATCCTGGCACAGGATTTTGCCCGGGCTATCATGCTGAATTCACCGGACATGGCGGTTGAAATGGTATTGAAACTCGAGGCGTTCCCGAGCATTCGTCATGCCCTGTTCGTGGATAACAGTAACGTACCAATCCTGTACTACACGCATCCGGATGAAACACCCGTCGAACTCAAACAAAGCAAGGTGCCATCGTTTGAAGTCAACGACGATCTTGCCGAGATCGGTATACCAATCCTGTACCATGATATTGATCATGGTGCCGCTTATTTCCAGTTTGACTATCGCGCTTTTGATACCACGCTGTTGTCGCTGGTTGACAAGTTAATCCCGCTGGGATTTGCGCTACTGGTCTTTTCTTTCCTGATTGCACTTTACGCTCAACGATTTATCTCAACGCCCATTCGTAAACTGGCTGACATCGTCAATAACGTGAATGCCGACACCCCGCTTGCGATTACCGAAAATACCGCCAGTTCCAACGAGATGTTCCAGCTATTTCGCGGTTACAACCGCATGGTACAGCGCATCACCGAAACGCAGCAGAACCTGTATGAGCAAAAAGAGCGCCTGCTGGTTACACTTGAATCGATTGCCGATGGTGTGATTGCCACGGATCTCGAGGGTAATGTGATCTACATGAACCCGGCGGCCGAACATATTACCGGCTTCCATGAAGATGAAGCGTTACATAAACCAGCTGAGAAAATTTACCAGCTGATTGATGAAGCAAGTGGCGAATCGCTCACCGGCTACCTGGACGAAAGTATACTTACCGGTACGGTACACTTCAGCATGGAACACACTGCCATTGTCACGCAGGATGGCAAGAAGGTCGCTGTGCAAAGTTCTATTGCGCCAATTCAGGATGCACAGAAAAATGCGCTCGGCGTGGTAATCATTTTTCAAAATGTATCTGAAGCACGCGAGTTGGCAAGAAAACTACACCACCAGGCAGTGCACGATCCACTGACCGGTCTGGTTAACCGCGCCGAATTTGACCGCATTATCTCCAACGCTACCAACAACATTGATGATGAAACCACGCATGGTCTACTCTACCTGGATCTGGATCAGTTCAAACTGGTGAATGATACCTCCGGGCATACTGCCGGCGATGCGCTGTTGACGCAGGTAGCCACCTTGCTACACCACAGTGTCCGCGATACCGATGTAGTAGCTCGCCTCGGTGGTGATGAATTTGCTATCTTCCTGCCGCACTCGTCCCTGGAGCAAACACAAACTGTCGCAGAAAAAATACGGCAACATATCAGTGAGTTTGCCTTTGTCTGGGAAGATCGGCATTTCAAGATTGGCGTAAGTATCGGAGTCGTGTCCATCGACGCATCGACGCACACCTCAGATGAATTACTGCGTGCCGCGGACCTGGCCTGTTATGCGGCCAAGGATCTCGGACGTAACCGCATTCACGTTTACCAGGAAGATGACCAGGCCTTGATGCAACGCCACGGCGAGATGCATTGGGTATCGGTGATTGATAAGGCGCTGGATGAAAACAAGCTGCTATTATATGCACAACATATTCGGCCGATGAAATGCGACAACAAAACCGAGCATATTGAGTTGTTGGTACGCTACCAGGATAACGATGGCGTGATGCATTTTCCCGGCGCCTTCTTACCGGCCGTCGAACGTTATGGCTTGTCGCCACGACTGGATCGCTGGGTAATCGAAAATGCACTGAACACACCGGCACTTATCGAACGACTCAAGGAAAGTAACGAACTGCGGCTAAACATCAACCTGTCGGGCATTACGCTGAGTGACCCGCAGATCGTGGATTTTGTCAAAGCATTACTACAAAAACACGCCTTGCCGCCGCGTTCCATCTGTTTTGAAATTACCGAAACAGCCGCCGTGGCCAACCTGAC
>DJMK01000155.1 GCA_002436485.1 Proteobacteria bacterium UBA6492 | reverse complement strand
CATTTTGGAAGCTGACCGGGTTGTGTTACCAGGCGTTGGTGCCATTCGTGACTGCATGGCCGAGATCAGGCGCCTGGGTATCGACAAGGTTGTCGACGAGGTAATTCTCCAAAAGAAACCTTTTCTTGGTGTTTGCGTTGGCATGCAGGCGCTGATGACCTTTAGCGATGAGAATAATGGTATTGACTGCCTTAACCAACTACAGGGCCAGGTTGTCTATTTTGGCAATGATCTGCATGACCCGCAAAGCAGTGAGCGCCTCAAAATTCCACATATGGGCTGGAATGAAGTACACCAGACCTATGACCACCCCATGTGGCTTGGTATCGAACAGGATACCCGGTTTTATTTTGTACATAGCTATTATGTAGAGCCGACCCATGTCGGCTTGATTGCCGGTTCGTCGCACTATGGTATTCCGTTCACCGCAGCAGTTGCCAAGAACAACATCTTCGCAGTACAGTTTCATCCTGAGAAAAGTGCGCAGGCCGGTCTACAATTGTATGAGAACTTTCTTAACTGGGACGGTAAAATCTAGTTAGAGATATTGCCTTGCTAACCTAACCAACCAAAGCTCACGTGTAACTCCTATGCTACTGATACCCGCAATTGACCTGAAAGATGGTAAATGTGTACGCCTGCGTCAGGGCGACATGGATCAGACAACCGTGTTTTCCGATGACCCGGTTGCCATGGCGACAAAATGGGTGGAGGCCGGCGCACGCCGTCTGCACCTGGTGGATCTGAATGGGGCATTTGCCGGGCAACCGGTCAATGCCGGTGTTGTAGAGGCCATTGCTGCTGCTCATCCGGATGTGCCGATTCAGGTTGGTGGAGGAATTAGAGATGCCGATACCGTCCAGGCCTATCTGGATGCCGGTGTGCAATACGTCATTATTGGCACCAAGGCTGTTACAGCCCCCCACTTTGTTAATGATCTCTGCCTGGAGTTTCCAGGACACGTCATCGTCGGGCTGGATGCCAAAGACGGCAAGGTTGCAGTAGATGGCTGGTCCAAACTCTCCAGACATGACGTAATCGATATGGCACAGCACTTTGAGCAGGATGGTGTTGAAGCCATTATTTACACGGACATCAGCCGCGATGGCATGATGAGCGGCGTCAACATCGACGCAACCGTGAAACTGGCGAAGTCGATTACTATCCCGGTAATTGCATCGGGGGGAATAACCAACCTTAATGATGTGCGCGCACTGTGTGAAACCAAAGAGGAAGGCATTATTGGTGCCATTACCGGACGCGCTATTTATGAAGGTACGCTGGACTTTGCCGAAGGGCAAAAGCTGGCAGATGAGTTAACTGCTGGTAAATAACATGAGCCTGGCAAAAAGAATCATACCCTGTCTGGATGTTGATAACGGGCGTGTCGTAAAAGGTGTACAGTTTGTTGATATTCGTGATGCCGGTGACCCGGTTGAAGTAGCACGCCGCTATGATGAACAGGGTGCAGACGAACTGACCTTTCTTGATATTACGGCTTCTTCAGATGATCGTGAAACCATGGTGCATGTTGTTGAAGAAGTTGCTGGCCAGGTATTTATCCCACTCACCGTGGGTGGCGGTATTCGGCAAATCTCAGATATACGCCGCATGCTCAATGCAGGCGCAGATAAAGTTGCGATTAATACGGCGGCTGTTTTCAATCCAGAATTTGTAAAAGAGGCTGCCGAAAAGTTTGGGTCGCAATGTATTGTCGTAGCCATCGATGCAAAACGAGTCAGCGCGGAAGGTCAACCTGCTAAATGGGAGATCTTTACACATGGTGGGCGCAAGCCAACCGGCATTGATGCTGTCGAGTGGGCAAAGAAAATGGTCGAGTATGGTGCTGGAGAAATTTTATTGACCAGCATGGATCGGGATGGCACCAAGATCGGTTTTGATCTTGAGTTAACCCGTGCAATATCAGAAGCAGTTAATGTGCCGGTGATTGCATCCGGTGGTGTTGGTAATCTTGAACATCTTGTTGAAGGGGTAAGTGAAGGAAAGGCCGATGCAGTACTGGCTGCCAGTATTTTCCATTTTGCTGAATACACCATAGAACAGGCCAAGCAGTGCATGCGTGATGCCGGTATCGAAGTGCGTCTATAAGAGCAATATTGATGAGTAAACAATGGCTGGATGAAATAAAGTGGACAGACGATGGTCTGGTACCGGTCATCGCACAGGATGATAGCTCCGGCGAAGTGCTGATGTTTGCCTGGATGAACCGTGAATCACTGGCATTGACAGTTGAAGAAGGCAAGGCAATCTACTGGTCGCGATCGCGCGGCAAATTGTGGCGCAAGGGTGAAGAGTCCGGGCATGAACAGATCATCAAGGACATTCGGCTCGATTGTGATAACGATGTCATTCTTATTAGCGTTGAGCAAAAAGGTGGTATAGCTTGCCATACTGGTCGCCGGCGTTGTTTCTATAAACAGTTACAGGATGGCGAGTGGGTCACTGTAGAACCGGTAATAAAAGACCCGGGTGAAATTTATAAATAGGCGAAGCAGTGGGACATATATTACTTTTCATTTTGTTTCTCATCCCGCTATTGCACGTCATTGCATCTCCTCGTTCACAGGGAGGCGCCAAATTCGGTTGGGTACTATTAATGGTGTTCTTTTCCTGGTTGGCCTATCCGTTTTTCCTGATTGTCACGCAAAAGCAAGTCGACAAAAACAAGGCCAGTTTATAAGAAAGGCTTGTACTTGCTGCAAGCTGGCGCCACAATTTAAAAATGCAGGATATTTTGCAACAACTCGCCAAGGTGCTTGAAGAGCGGAAACAGGCCGATCCGCAGGATTCCTATGTTGCCAAGCTATATGACAAGGGACTGGATGCCATTCTGAAAAAAGTTGGTGAAGAGGCAACGGAAACCGTCATGGCGGCCAAGGATGGAAACAAGGAGCAAATTATCTATGAAACCGCAGATCTGTGGTTTCATACCCTGGTAATGCTGGCTCATCAGGATCTTGGACCCGAAGACATCCTGAACGAGCTGGCACGCCGTTTTGGCCTGTCAGGGTTGGAAGAAAAAGCCAACCGTTCATCCTGATCGTTGCCCTTTCGTATATTTTTTCACCCATTACTTAGATCTTGCGGTTGGATTTCGCTAGAATAGGTATATGGGAGCAATCCCCGGCCGTCATGGTCTTAAGGTCGATGCTGAGGTGATTCCAGCGGGACAGTGGTAGTGATACTACTGAACCCCCCACCCAAAGGCGGAGGCGCAGGACATCCTGTTAGCCCAAGGAGCACATCGCCAATTTGGTTGAGGTGACAAATTCCGCGATGACCTCCAGTCCATTCAGGACATCACGGAAATTCAGTCATGCTTTTTTAATAACTGATTGGTTGGTGAAAGCCAGCCCGCAATACATATTTTAAGGAGTTCGTTATGGGTTTCGGTGGTATTGGACCAGGTTCATTAATTCTTATTCTGGTTATCGTAATTCTGTTATTTGGTACCAAGCGATTACGTTCAATGGGTTCTGACCTTGGATCTGCATTGAAAAACTTCAAAAAATCCGTCAAGGAAGGCTCTGAAGGAGATACCGAGGAAAAGCTTGAGAACAAGCAGGAATCGGTCATCGAAGGCGAAGTCACCAACAAGGACAAGGATAAGGACAAGGCTTAGCCTGCTGATTCGCTGATCTTCCTTTCCAGGATTCATCATGTTTGACATCGGTTTTTGGGAACTGATGCTGATTGGCATCGTAGCGCTGGTGGTGATCGGCCCTGATCGCCTGCCTGGCGTTGCACGTACGGTTGGCCGTTGGGTTGGTAGTGCGCGTCGTTTTGTCTCCAATGTCAAGTCAGATATCGAGCGTGAAATACGCGACGAAGAATTGCGTAATGCGATCGATCGTGATGCTAACCTTGATGAAATCAAGAAAATCATTCAAGACAGTCGTTTTACAATTGAGGATGAAGTCCGTGAAACTCAGGACTATGTAGTTCGCGCACGAGACGATAACCCCGGTAGTGAAACGCAGGACAATCTGCTCAAGGAGCAGGAAGAGGAATTTGATCGCGAGGAATATGGTTCGGGCGATCATGTTGATCTTGGTGCGAATGAATATGATGAACCGGTAAATTATGGCGACAAGTTCACTGAGCCAGCTGAAGACGTCAAACAAACCGCAAAGCATGACAGACAAAACGACAAATCAAACGGCTGAGCAGGGCGAACAACCGTTCCTGTCGCACCTCTTTGAGTTACGCGACCGACTATTACGTATCGTTATGGTAGTTGGCCTGATCTTTGTTGTTTTATTCTATTTCGCCAATGACCTGTATACGTTGCTTGCTGATCCCTTATTGCGGTATTTGCCAAGCGGTAAAATGCAGGCAATCGATGTCATCACACCTATATTCACACCGCTCAAGCTGGCGCTGGTTACATCCATTTTTCTTGGTATGCCGTTTATTCTTTACCAGATATGGCGTTTTGTTGCGCCCGGTTTGTACGAGCATGAAAAAAAGCTCGCGGTGCCACTCATTGTTTCCAGTATTTTGCTGTTTTACGCAGGTATGGCTTTTGCCTACTTTGTAGTGTTTCCACTTGTTTTTGAGTTTCTTACCCAGTTTGTACCGGCTGGTGTCGAGATGGCGACGGACATTGCGCGCTATCTCGATTTTGTATTGAAAATGTTTTTTGCCTTTGGTGTTGCCTTTGAAGTACCCATTGCAACGATCCTGGTAATTGCTGCCGGCATGACAACCCCGGAAAAGCTGGCAAAGAAGCGCCCATATATAATCGTTGCTGCCTTCACGTTGGGCATGTTGCTGACACCGCCAGATATCATTTCACAGGTCATGCTGGCATTGCCGATGTGGGTGTTGTTTGAAGCTGGAATATTATTCGCAAAAATCATGCTTAAGAAGCGCCTTGAGGCACGGGCACGTGAAGAGGCTGAACTGGATGAAGATCTGTCTGAAGAAGATATGGATGCCGAACTGGACAGGGCAATTGCAGAAGAAGAGTCGTTAAATCGCGATAAATAACCGGCCTTGTTTAATGCGGGTAAGGAAGACAAGTTATGCCTACTGGTATCAAGCTGATAAGTATTCTGAATATCCTCCTGTCCCTGGTATTTACGTTTAACCAGTTTTTCATGGAAAGAGCGGCGTTAAGTTATCCGTTTGCCAGCTATATAAACCTGATCAGTGCCAGCGCACTGATATTGATAACGCTAATAATATTGCTTCGTCTGGCACCTTTTATTAGTTTTGTCAGGGCGATCATCTATGTGATTGCGCTGGTGCTCGGATTGCAGATTCTGTTAACTATCAAATACCTGTTTAGCGTTTACGGTATGTTAACAATTGCCGTTGATGCACTTGTGATTTTTTACCTGATTGGTGTGCGTGGCTACCTGACAAGCGAGCACGCAGCATGCTATTTCACTCGCCAGAACTGAATTCAGTTTAATCAGTAGCGGCGAAACTGCCCAACCAGTACCCCCTGTATCGTTACCCGGTTAGCGTCGTAAACCATCGGTTGCATGGTTGCGTTTTCGGGTATCAGTTTTACCTGTTCACGCCCGATGCGCTTGAAACGCTTAAGGGTGGCCTCCTGGTCATCAATCAGCGCCACCACGATCTCGCCATCCTGTGCTGTCGCCTGGCTTCTTATGATGACCAGATCACCATCCAGAATCCCGATATCACACATTGAGTCGCCGCTTACTTCAAGGGCGTAGTGATTATCCTGTACGAATTCGCCAAGATTGACTTCGTTTTTGCCATGTATCGCCTCGATAGGTTGGCCCGCGGCAATCCGACCTGCTAGTGGGAGGGTTGCGTGGGAGTGTGGGATGCATTCATCAGCAAGTCGAATGCCGCGCCAGCCTCGATCGGTACGGAGCAGGAATCCCTTATCAATCAGTGCCTGCACATAACGATGCACAGTGCCCTTGGAATTCTGACTCAATGCTTCACCGATCTCGGTCAGGGTTGGCCCCCGGCCGTGTTGCGCCAGATAGCCACGTATAAACTGCAGCATCTTGCGTTCCAGCGAAGTGAGCATTGAAATGTTCTCCATACGTTCTCAATGATAGAGAACAAAAAGAGAACTTTCAAGCATGTAATCGATTATTTTTACCTCCGAAGAAGAAATTTTTGTAAGTCCTTCTCCCTAAAATGAGTTTACTGGCCTGCTAAGCACTACCTAAAACATTTGAACAGCCAGCTGTTCTGACGGTCAAAACAGGCAGGTCACGCTGTAAGAAATCACCTACAGCATGATCATCCGTTAGCTGACAGACGGCGTATGGCGATGTGGATAGGATCACCTTAAAGAAAGTCAGCCAGTATGCTCGGTCAGCCGACGGATCAGCGGAACCTGGAATGACGTGTTACATCAGCAGGGGTGTGTTCCCGTTGTTTGAGAGATTGCAGTGGAGAATTTGACATGTATGAGCAAAGAAAAAGACATGGTGAGCATGGAGGTATTCCATTTCGTACTGGACGTTATTACACCGTCGATAATGAGTGGTGGTTTGCCATTCGACGTGGCCCGGATCAAGGTCCGTACGAATCCAAGTCAGATGCCAGAAAAGCGTTGATTGAATACCTCAACGACCAGTTTGAATTTGAGAAACATCTGCAAAATGGTCGCCTGGTGTTAAGCCCGAAATTTGCGACGGCAGACTAGATTGTAAAAGGGTCCGGTTTACAGGCTGGCCCAGATAGATTCATATTCGCTGTTTTGTTTTGCCGAAGTAGTTTTTGCTGCTTCGGCATTTTTATTATCAAGCCATTTGATCGCATAGGCTGAACCGACCGGGCTATTATAGATCTGTTCCTGTAGATCAAAGGAACGCATTTTGCGTCCCACCTCAAGCGACATTTCCTTGCCTTGTAAGGACGTTGGCAGGTTAGGTAGAAACAACACAAACCCATTTTCGTTCTCGCCTGCCAGGCAACGAATCGGCTGAGTTTTATGATTGCCAGTCTGAATATATAATTGTACCGGTACAAAACGCTGGCAATGTTTCTTGATGCCTGCACGTATAGCGCCATTGGTTGGACAGACCATCCAGCGAATCTCGCCAAGTTGCCATTGTCCACGTTTTCCTCGAATGGCAATCAACTCATTTGTTTGTATGTGCTCAATACCATCTTGCGGTAATGCAACACAGAAACCGTTTTTGCTGATATTCAGCACGCGCGCCTGTAGATAACTGTAGGCTTTCATCTGGATGCTTTCGGTCCAGGAAGGTGGTGCAGGATCCGGATCAAAATAGATGGTCTCCCATACATCAACTGCTTCATCACGTTGTGTTGCGAAGTCAGATACCCCTTGGTTGAGATCGGTATCGATTTCAGGAATGCTGATTTCTGTATTATCACTTACAATAATGGCGCTGTTGTCACGCTCTTGCTCAGCCTTGTCAGGCTGGCGCCCGTCGGAAGCAAGGTAATGTATTGCACTGATACCGATAGCGACTTCCGCCTCTCCCTGAATCAGCCGGCGTTCGCTATCACGACTGGTAGGACGTCCCCAGGTGTTGAGCACAATTAACAGGCTTCTTTTTGAGCATTGGCGATTGCGGGCAAGTTTTACAGTATCCGTACCGGGTGTTGCATCAGTTAAAATACGATTGAGGTATTGCAGCAATTCAGTGACATCCAGGTAACGCACTTCAATCAGCGGTTTGTCTTTACCTGGAATACTGTCGCCAACCAGGCCAGGTGGTATATCTGCTTCCAGGGTAAAAGCGTAACTATGTTGATCATGCCTGTTGGAACTAGTCAGCGTGACATGCTGTACCCAGATATCCATGTTATCGATAATTTCCTGTAGCTCAGCTGGCTTGAACAGGTTGGGCGAAAGTAGCGATAGCAAAAGTAACTTTTTGAATTCGGTAGCGATCGCAGATTTCGTATTGCGACCATCAAGACAATTGATTTTGCTATTAAGCAAATTGTATTTCTCTACCAGCTGGTAAAGCCAGAATAGTTGTTGCCACATACCTTTCTGGTAAGGTAAATACAACAATCGATAATTACATAGCATTAATGCCGAGTAATAAAAAATGCGGTGCACGGCCGTGGTAACTACTTTTTTCCAACCGAAACGATTCAACTCGATGCTATGCGTGATTATCTGTTGATAACCGATGATTGCCTGGCGTAATAGTTGTGTATACAGATCAGCAACCTTGCGCCGCTTTTTTGAAAGCGGTAACGGTTTACCTGCATAGTGTTTGTGTAGCTCGGGCAGAATGAGTGACAGGGGTTCGCTAATACCTTCCAGCATATGGAATTGATGCCTGACAGGGATTTTCTCCTGCCGGTTTACCGTACGCATCGCAACGTATAACTGACGGGCGGTCTCACCGATATGGGCAATTGGCAATGTCTCCAGCCAGTTGTCCACTGTCTGTGGTTGCGTGTCTATGAGTTCATGTGCACTCAATTAAAACCCCATTTCAAAACAAGCGAGCAAATACATTTGACTGCCAGAATCTACCTGACAGGCTGCTCATTTAATTACCGGGGGGTGAAGGCAAGAAACTGCAGACCTGCAATTGGTTGTAGCGCAATTATAATCTCAGGCCCGTACATTGCTATCTTACATTTCTGCAATTACTTCCTGTAAAGTGCACAACCCCCATATAGCAACACTGTTATTAAGTGTGATGTTGATCACATTTTATTATAGAGACTGTATGTCTAACAGTGCAGAAATTAGGGTTAATTGGATAAATTTTGTCACACATTGTTGCCGAATTGTTGCTCAGTGATAGGGAAAACTACCTATCTTACTGATTTATTACGATTTTATTCGCGAAGAGAGTGACTAATTTGTGCCTGTTCATTAAAATTA
>DJMK01000063.1 GCA_002436485.1 Proteobacteria bacterium UBA6492 | reverse complement strand
CTCAGTTATGTTGCCAGCGTCCAGACTCAGCAGGCAGCCCGCTCTGACATGGATTTCGATACTTTTCTCGTGCAACTGACCGACCAGAATCGAATTCGTAGTCGCAAAAAATGGTCGGATCGCAGCGTAAAATCTCCATCATGACAAAAAGGCCTGTCATGACTTCATTTCGCCCGTGATCATGGCGTAGAATAGCCGGCCTCGCGCCTGGCGCAGATATGCCGAGTGCAGGTAACTAATTGTTTTTACTAGGTAACTACTCTAACATGAGCAATGTGAGCAAGGGAAAAGTGGTCAAAATGAAATACCAGACTGATGATCTGCGTATCCTCGATATCAAGGAAGTCAGTCCGCCTGATGTCGTGCATGCTGAATTCCCGATTACTGAACAGGCGTCACAGACCATTTGCGAAACCCGCAACGCGATCCATCACATTCTCAAGGGTGAGGATGATCGCCTGCTGGTGATTGTTGGTCCCTGCTCCATTCATGACCCGAAAGCGGCGCTCGAATACGCCAGCCGTTTGCACGACCTGCGCGACAAGCTGGCGCGCGATCTGTTGATCGTTATGCGTGTTTACTTTGAAAAACCACGTACCACTGTTGGCTGGAAGGGTCTGATTAACGATCCAGACCTCGATGACAGCTATCACATTAACAAGGGATTGCGCATTGCACGCAAACTGCTGCTCGACATCAATAACCTGGGTGTACCGGCAGCGACTGAATATCTTGACCTGATCACCCCACAGTATCTGGCCGACCTGATCAGCTGGGGTGCTATCGGCGCACGCACCACTGAAAGCCAGGTACACCGTGAGCTGGCATCCGGTTTGTCATGTCCAGTAGGTTTTAAAAACGGTACTGATGGCACGCTTAAGATCGCAGTAGACGCGATCCGTTCTGCCAGTCGACCACATAACTTTTTGTCCCTGACCAAGGCGGGGCATTCTGCCATTTTCTCCACTTCCGGAAATGACGACTGCCATATCATTTTACGCGGTGGCAAAAAACCAAATTATGATGCCGATTCAGTCAACAAGGCGGCGGAAGAACTGGGCAAGGCTGAATTACCCGTTAAGTTGATGATCGATTTCTCACATGCCAACAGCGCCAAGCAACATAGAAGACAACTGGATGTTGGCAAAGATGTCGCCCAGCAAATTGCCAATGGTGACACACGTATCATTGGAGCCATGATTGAAAGTCATTTGCAGGAAGGTCGCCAGGATGTAGTAGCCGGTAAGGAACTTGAATATGGTAAAAGCATTACCGACGCGTGCATCAGCTGGGACGAAAGCGCTACGTTACTAAAACAACTTGCTGATGCAGTGCAAAAGCGCCGCGAGATTCGTAAATGAGCACCTATTGATCGGCTAACAATGTCATTACGCTGGTCAGCATTTCCCTGGCCTGTTTCACACAACCCTCCAGCCTGCTGTCTTCGATACTCACTACTTGCCAATATTCATCCTGTACACGGCCCAAAAGCTGCCGGTTTACCGTTACATTTTCAGGCAGTAACGCCAGTTCGTGCGCAATTTGCACATGTGCCAATGCCTCTGGAAACTCTGCGCTGCTGGTCACATTTTCAGGGCCAGTAACGCATTCGTGAAGGATACCCGGTAATCCCCATTGTTTGATAACTTGTACTGTCGAGATATTCGAATCAACCTGTGCATCCCTTGCAGCGTCACTTAGCAACAACTCAGTAATGCCACGCAGTAAACAACCAGTATAGACGGTATGCGGGTGCACCTGCCTCGATTGCCTGGCAAGGTTGTATGCCAACAGTCCACTATAGACATGATGCCGCCAGTGCTGTTTTGTTTCATTGCTTACATTAACCAAACGCCGTACTCGTGGCATGAAAACAAGTAACAGGAGCAATTCGCGGACCTGTATAACACCAACATAGTTAACCATCTGCTCGATCGATTCGACAAGCATGTCATCCGTATACATCGGGCTATTCGCAATCCTGAGCATTTGCCGACACAGCGGCACATCATGACTCAAGATGCTGCCAATATCGCTGGCAGCAAACCGCCCATCAGCAAGCATCGCGTTTAGCTTGCGTACGACAGGCGGTAGTTCTATTCCTGTATCGATAACAATATTCGTTTTTTGTTTTACCAGCTGCATGATTCAAATGATTGGTATTGGCAATACAGTTTGTCGGAACTGGCGGGATATCCTGAAGTCAATCAAGGGGAGAGTGGAATAAACTGTGATGCAATTGGAATTTTAAACGCCTGGCTATGCAGATTATTCGTTTCAGATGTAAACTACATACTATATAGATGAAAATATCCCGGCATGGCTGACTTGTCCCCTTTCCATATCGCCTTTCCCGTTGATGACCTGGCTGCAGCACGGGCTTTTTACGGTGGTATCCTTGGATGCGAGGAGGGACGTTCAGACGAGAAGTGGGTTGACTTTAATCTGTTCGGTCACCAGATTGTTGCGCACCTGGTTGAAAATTCCGCCGATACTGGCAAGACTTTCAATCACGTCGACAGGCATGAGATACCAGTACCTCATTTTGGCGTAGTGCTGGACTGGAACGCGTGGACAAATCTGGCAGAACAACTCAGGCAAAAACAGGTTGAATTCTCTATTGAACCCTGTATACGTTTTGCCGGACAACCCGGTGAGCAGGCTACAATGTTCTTACACGATCCGGCTGGTAACGCCCTTGAATTTAAAGCGTTTAGAGACAGGCAACAAATTTTTAGTAAGTAAGCACTGGAACGATAGACATGATGCACAAAAGATCTTTAATTTTTTACCTGGTCATCTCCCTTGTTGCCGGCTACGGCTGTACGACTACGACAACACCGGATGATAAAAGCGCTAGTGAAATGTTTGACAGCAGCTTTATTACTGCCAAGATAAAAGCCAGGCTAATAGATGACCCGGTGACAGGTGTGTATCGTATCAAGGTCAGTACCAACAAGGGTATCGTTGAACTCAGCGGGACAGTCAACAGTGACGAGGAAAAGGCAAAAGCTGAAATGATTGCCAGGACCGTAGAAGGCGTAACCGAAGTGCACAATAAAATACAGCTTGGCCAGTAATCTCTTATATAAAACTAAAAGTATAAAAAAAGCCCGGCTAGACCGGGCTTTTTTATTGAGCACGTTTGCAATTAGTTTTGAAATTGCTTATCAGTGTTCTTGATCATTCCAACATTGGTTACCTGTGACTCTGGCGCAGCCATGTTATTTGTATCTTTGCTCTCTTGCATAGGCATTAGGCTTACCATGATAACAAGCACTGCAAACATGATGCACAGTGCGATGTATTGAGTACGTGTACTAGTTTTCAAGTTACGACCCCCTTTTGTTACTGCGTATAATCCACTAGCTGTTACCAGCGCGAAGTCGATCCTAGTTAAATTTAAATGGATTGTCTGTCGGGTACCGTCGACTATCCGTGTAGGACAGGGATTACATACTTATGATATAAGATTCTCCTGTCTAAAAATGCAACTTTTGACATTTCTTTACAAACTAGACTGATTTAATAAGCATATCAGTCGTTTATTACAGAAATATTTCCCATTTTCACTAATTTGGGACGGCTGATGACTCAACTAACGCACAATTCTTTTAATCACGATGGGCTTGAGCTTTATTACGACAGCGCCGGACACGGTAAAACAGTGAGTATAATCTGCCTGCATGGCCTGGCGAGCAACGCCTCACGCTGGCATGAATTTATACAGAATACCACGCTAACCAAGTTCGCCCGGGTTGCTGCCCTGGACCTACGTGGCCATGGCCGCTCCATGACAAGACGAACTTATAATCGTCAGCACTGGTGTGATGATGTAGCTGCTATGGTGAGGCAGTTTGATACGCCTTGTATATTGATTGGGCATAGCCTGGGAGCTCAGGTTGCACTGGAATATGCGGTGACAAAACCCGGTTCACTAGCCGGCATGGTGCTGATTGACCCTATTTTCCCACAGGCGCTGACCGGCACCCTGAAAAAGGTATCGCGTTTCAGGTTGTTGCTTCACTTCGCCATTCTTATCCTGCGTATGTTGCAACCACTTGGAATTTATAGGCGCAAATTCCCAAGTAGGAGCCTGTTTGAACTCGATGTACAGACCCGCGAATTTCTCGCGCAAAACCCGCATAAGGGAATTGCTGACCTTTACATGAATCCGCTTGCCGATTTGAAGTACCTGCCACTAGTTAACTACCTGCAGGACCTGTACGAAGTAACTCGGCCACTTCCCAGGCTTGACGGTATAAAGACACCGACGCTGGTTTTGTTATCAGAGGGTGCCAGTACCAGTCATGTGGAGACCAACAAAAAACTGCTTTCCAACCTGCAGGATTGTCAGATCCATCCTATCCCGGCCGATCACTGGCTATTGACCGAGAAACCGGTTGAGGCCAGAACAGCTATCGAGAAATGGGTAATACAACACATTATCAAGGGGAGCTAATGCCCTGCTAAAACTGGTTTGATACAGTACAAGAATATTTGTTGATGTTCTCTATCGGGCATAAACTAAACCAATAGGCTGTTTATTTTCCATAACGATAGTAATTCGTTCCCGTTGTTTTGCGAAAGCACTGTTTAAATGGCACAATATTCATGGTTACTATAAATACCTGCTGTTTGGTGTGCCTATTTGGCACCATCTGAAAGCTGATAAAAACCGGTTACAACTAACCGGCACGAACAAATAAACAATCAATGGGGGTTGGCTTGCGAATAGCACTCGTCGATGATGACGTCCATCTTGCTCAGGCTATCAAACTCTGGCTTGAGGAGCAGGGCTATGACGTTATGCAATATTCCAATGGCCGCGAATTTACCAGTGCACTACGCAAGGAGAGTTTTGATCTTTTCATCCTTGACTGGGTTATGCCCGATCTGGATGGCGAGCAAATTCTTAGTTGGCTGACCGAACAGTCTGAACATAACACCCCGGTGATATTTGTCACACAACGTGACAGCGAGGAAGACATCGCCAAAATTCTTAACATGGGTGCAGATGACTATATCACCAAGCCGGTACGACAAAAGGAATTACTGGCACGCATTTCAGCTGTTACACGTCGCAGCCAGGTTAGTCCACAAAAAGAAATCCTTGAATGTCCTCCCTATCGCATCAACCTGACTTCGCATAGTCTTCTCAAGAACGATGAACCTGTAAAACTGACCCAGAAGGAATTTGAACTGGTCGCCTTTCTGTTCAAAAATATCGGACGCCTGTTGTCACGTGGTCACATTCTTTCCTCAGTATGGGGCCATGGTTCTGAATTCACCACTCGCACGGTTGATACACACGTCAGCCGCATTCGTAAAAAACTTGACCTCAATCCTGACAATGGCTGGCGTCTGAGCGCTATCTATCACCAGGGTTACCGACTTGAACAGGTCGACAAGGAAGAGTTTGCAAAGTAACCTTTCTTTCAGGAAAGGTGCTGTCACAACAACCTGCAAAACATGGCACTTTATCAGTGCAAGGAGGAGTTTATGATAGGTAAAAAAAATATCGTATTTGGTTTCCTGTATCTGGTCGCAACGGCTGCACTTGGCCCATACATGCTAATCAGTACTGCACAGGATGTTGAAACTGCTTACCAGGAAAAACAGCAACCGGTTGGACGCCTGCAATCACTTAAAACCAATAACTTCGAGGAAGAGCTGGAGCCACTGACAGCTGACCAGATAGCAAAAGCCAACACCTCCGGCATTCTTGCCATCAACAACATTCTGAACCTGCAAAATCCTCAAGGCTTCATGCGTAGCGTGCATGCCCATGGCAACCTGGAAGCTGTTCTTAATATCCTCGCTGGCCTGGCGCTTTGCTTTATCGGTGTTGCAAAGGCTTTCAAACAGGTCATCAGTTGGCTTTTTATTGCAGGTGCTGTGCTGCATTCTGGTATGTTGTACCTTGCTGCCTTTGGTCAAAGCTGGGCATATACACCATTACAGGTAGGACCCTGGTTGGTGCTTGCCAGCCTGCTGTTAATTGGTATTGCTGCCCTGATCGGATTCAAAAGCGAAGTCGTTAAAGATTAGGTTAAATAAGTGCGAACATTCTATCCGCCAATAAAACCCTACAACACTTTTGAGTTAGCGGTTACTCCTCCACATGTGTTGTATGTGGAGGAGTGTGGCAACCCGATGGGTATTCCGGTTGTTTTTTTACATGGTGGTCCAGGTGCAGGTTGTGAGCCATGGCATCGTCAGTTCTTTGATCCGGAAAAATACCGTATCGTGCTTTTTGATCAGCGCGGTGCAGGCAAAAGCATTCCGCATGCAACACTTGAAGATAATACTACCCAGGATCTCGTTGCAGATATGGAGCAAATACGTGAACACCTTGATATCGACCAATGGCTGGTGTTCGGTGGTTCATGGGGTTCAACGCTAGCCCTGGTATATGCAGAAACTCATCCAGAGCATGTACTTGGCCTGGTGTTACGTGGCATCTTTCTATGCCGCCAGCAAGAGATAGACTGGTTCTACCAACAAGGTGCCAGCCGTATTTTTCCAGACATCTGGGAAAAATATCTTGAGCCTATTCCCACAGCCGAACGCGATAACATGGTTGCAGCGTATTACCAGCGCCTGACAGGTGAAGATGAGTTTCATCGCATGCAGGCAGCAAAAGCCTGGTCTTTATGGGAAGGGCGCACAGCCACCCTTGTTAGCAGCCAGAAAGTCATTGACCACTTTGGTGATCCACACACGGCCCTCAGCCTGGCACGTATCGAATGCCACTACTTCATGCATCAGTCCTTTCTGGCCGAGAACCAGATTTTGAAAAATGCTGACAAGTTGGCTGGCATACCGGGCTTCATTGTGCAGGGGCGCTATGATGTCATTTGTCCAATGGAGAGCGCCTGGCAGTTACATCAGGCATGGCCCGATTCTATTTTGCAAATTATACCGGATGCCGGCCATTCTGCGTCCGAAGCAGGTATCGTAAACGCACTGGTTCTGGCCACCGATGAAATGGTTCGCAAACTGCAATGATCGCCCTATTGCAACGTGTTACAGAAGCCAGCGTACAAGTTGACGAAAACATTACCGGAGAAATCAACCAGGGCATACTGATCCTGCTCGGTGTTGAAAAAGATGACTCACAAGAACAAGCGGATCGGCTGATAAAACGGTTCCTTGGCTATCGCATTTTTCCCGACAAAGAAAACAAGATGAACCTGTCGGTTACCGATATCAACGGCGGTGTCCTGCTTGTTCCACAGTTTACCCTGGCTGCCGATACACAGAAGGGTATGCGCCCGAGTTTCTCCAGAGCTGCACCACCGGAACAGGGGAAAGCGTTGTTTGACTATGTGGTTAACCAGACAAAATCACAACACTCACACGTGAGCACCGGCCTATTTGGTGCCGACATGAAAGTTCAACTTATCAATGATGGCCCGGTTACATTCTGGCTTCAGGTGTAACATGTGTTTTTGTTCAGGCGATTGACTGCAGTAATTTACGTAGTTGTGCCTGGTTAACCGGTTTACTAAGAAAATCATCCATTCCTGCTGACAGGCAGGCATTCTTGTCTTCGATGGTAGCATTGGCCGTCAGTGCAACAATTGGTATATGCCGATCATCTGTTTCCACGGCACGCCATCTTTGTGTCGTCTCTATTCCTCCCATCTCTGGCATGCGCATGTCCATCAACACCAGGTCGTATTGTGTATTTTGCATGGCGTCCAGCGCCTGTTTGCCGTTTTCCACATGATCGACCCTGTGACCATCCTGCTTGAGAAAGGTTGTAATGACTTTTGCATTGATCGGACTGTCTTCTGCGACAAGTACATTGAGAAAACGTGAAATTGTTGACGACGTCAAACTGTCATCATCGGTTTTTTTGCTGACCTGCCCGGTACCCAGGTTTACCAGTAGTTTGTGGAGTTTGTTCGCAGTAAGTGGCAGGGTAGTCAATTGGTCATATAACTCGCGTTCTGTTTTATCGACTAGGTGCAGGCTCGAAAGATGCAGCAGCTTGCCCAGCCTTATTTGCTGTTTAAAACGTTCCCGCAGCATATTGGCAATGCTATGACATTCTTCACGGCAAGCGAGTTCGCTTAACAGCACAAGTGGCGTATCGCCCGCTTCTTGTGTCTCGTCAAGCTGTTCCAGCAACTCCTGACTGGAACTTGCAACGTGGTATGGCCATTTAAGCCCCTGGCAATAATCTTCTAACACAGCTCGATTCGATTTGTGCGTCTCATATATATGCAGAGGGTATTTTTCTGCCTCGCTGGCCTGGTGCTCAATAACTGGCTCGTCATATCGCCACGGAATCTCGAACCAGAAGGTTGTTCCCTTACCTGGTGTGCTGTCGACACCAATCTCACCTTGCATCAATCGCACAAGATTAGCCGAGATCGTGGTACCCAGCCCGGTTCCCGCTTGCTGCGGTTTTTGTTGCCCAACCGCCTGGTAAAAAGGCTCAAAAATCCTTTTCTTTTGTTCGGCGGCGAGACCGGGCCCTGTATCCGTTACCTCGAAGCGGATGTTGATATAGCCCTTGTAATTCTGGTTACGGGATGGGTATGCATTTATCAGTACTTCGCCATGATCGGTAAACTTTACCGCGTTACTGACCAGATTCAGTATGATTTGCCGTAATCGCTTGCCATCACCGTAAACATGCTGAGGCAAAGCGGGAGAATAATTCAGTAACAATTCCAGTCCCTTGTCATTGGCACTGGCAGTAAACATTTGTGCAACACCATACAGGGTCTTGGTAAGGTTAAATTGTTCGTTATCGAGGGTGTACTTACCGGCTTCGATTTTTGACAGGTCCAGCACGTCATCTATCAGAGCGTTAAGTGCCGTTGACGATTCCTGCAAGGCAGAAACATATTCACGTTGATCGTCATCTAAATGAGTTTTTTCCAGCAAGCTGCTAACACCAACAATACCACTCATGGGTGTTCTGATTTCATGGCTCATTGCGGCGAGAAATTCGCTTTTTGCCTTGTTTGCCTGGTCTGCCTCGTCACGCGCCTTGTTTAAACGCCGTAACATGATATCCAGGTAAAAAGGCATTACCAACAAGAAAACATAGTAGGCAATGACATCATAGACATGTGAATACCAGGTATCAGTGAGTGATAGCACAACGCTAAAGGCTATCAGGGTTACAATTGCGGCTACCAGTAATGGGCCGCGTCCGTAACGCAAACTGTAACTTACCAGATACCATGCATAGAACAGAAAAAACGGGCTGAATGGACCATCATCGGTAAACAGCATTGCAATGCTGATAGCACCAATATCCAGCGGAATGGTAATATACGGGCGGAAACTTACCCGTGGCTTATGAAGGATGCTTATAAAAACAATCGTGGTGTAGATAAAGAAACTTATAAATAGGTAAAAATAGAACTCCCAGAGCGCTTCATAATATCCACTCCACATTCCGATACCCAGGAATATTGAAGATAAAAACCAGAAGACATAACGTATGATGGACGAAATGAATTCGGGACTGGCCTTAACCTCATCGAAGTTTATTTTCATTACCTTTCCTGATAATCTACATTTTTCTAATCAGTTTCTGATAGGCCATGACTGAAAAGAACAATTACACACCAATTTCTGTCGATATTACCGTATCTGACAATAAATGTGACCTGTGTGAAGGCTCGAAATGCTGCAATTATATAACCCAGGCTATTGATACACCGCGCTCTATCGATGACTTTGACACCCTGCTCTGGCAGCTGGCACATCAAAATATACAGGCATACAAGGATGAGGATGGCTGGTTCCTGTTGGTAAACAACAAGTGTCAGTTCCTGGGCGATCATGGGCGCTGTATGATTTATGACACCCGCCCACAAATGTGCCGCGATTACAGTAACGATTATTGTGAGTATGATGCGCCAGCCGAGGAAGGATTCGAGCTGTTTTTTGATGGTTATGAAGCCTTGTTGAAATACTGTCAAAAACGCTTCAAAAAATGGGATAAGCGTTTTAGCTAGACGGAATAATCTGCTTAAAGCTTGAGATCGCCTCAAACTCTTCCACGTCCCTGGGCGGATTTTTACTGTCCGGTTTATGCACCGCTAACAGGTTGCCAATACCATAGTTCTTTGCAGACCGCAGTACCGGCAGGCTGTCATCAATCAATAACGTACTATTTTTTTCAAACGGCAAGCGCTGTTTAAGCCTGTCCCAGAAAACCACTTCTTCCTTTGGCATACCAAATTCATGTGAACAAATCACGTGTTCAATATGATTATGCAGGGCCGTTCTGTCCAGTTTAAGCATCAGGCTTTTCTGATGTGCATTAGTCACCAGCGCAACCGTTTTGCCAGCTCCCCTTACCGCATCAAGAAAATCAATCACGAATGGATGAACCGCGATCAGATGGTCAACCTCTGCCTTGAGTTGCACAATATCCAGTTCAAGCTGTTCACTCCAGTAGTCAACACAATACCACTGGATGGTCCCCTCCATATTGCGAAACCGGTCGTATAGCGTGCTTTTTGCACTCTCCAGCGTTAACGCATTCTTTTCTGCATAGCGCTGTGGTACATGTTCCCGCCAGAAATAATTATCAAAATGCAGGTCCAGTAAGGTGCCATCCATATCCAGCAGCACGGTATCTATCTGTTCCCAATCAACCATATTTCAACAAGTTAGCTCAAAATAAACTGGTTTGAATTATAACATGGAACCGCTTGCATATCGTTTACCCTGACTGTAAAACCATCACTGGCATGGACTATGCTTTAAATCTCAGGGCCAGTTATCGACTTTGCAAAAGGAGCCATCATGGCGTTTAAAATTTTTGTGTTTGCAAGCCTGCTATTCACCAATTTGATAGCCCTGGCCAGCGACGAGATCAGCCCCGAAGAACTGGAACGCTGGTTTAACAGTGACAGCATGGAGCCACCACGTTACAAGGAAAGCAATGAGGGAGGGCTGGTATTCCTGGTTAAAAAACCACAGGAAAAACTCCACCACCACCACAATGCATTGACGATTCACCCTGACAGCCTGGTAAGCGGCTGGATCAGTCTTGAACAATGTCACGTCAATATTGATAAGGTGCAGGCAGCCCAGATTCTGTTCAAGCAAGATCGTATAAGAGACATACAGATCCTTGATTACAAGAATATAAAGAAAGTCTGGGTAGAAGGACCCTCAGTACAAATGGAGGATATCACTGAAGATGCCAGCCTGTGTATTTCTGCTTTTACACGATCACTGATACATAACACGGATGGCAGTTACACCTTGCGTAACGGGCCATACATGCGTCGCTTTTTCGACAGCTACTTTCCGCTGCATGTCACCATGGATCTCGACTTCAGTGACACTAACCTTGAACTGGTTCAACACAAACCTGAACAACAGGCCGGCTATGATATAACACGCAAAAATAATAAATTGCATATTGATACTGTGTTTGAAGGCAAGTTGATTACCGAGTTTCAGTTTCGCCCCATAACCAATTGATTTGGTTGCAGAATAGTAATCCACTCATGACACTGGCATAATAACTGCCAGGTTGGCGGAATAATGAGTGCTTATCTTTTCACATGGCAAACTACGATCTTGAAAAATTACTGCCCGGTGTGGTCTCTGTTGCAATTCAGGCAGGCGACCGGATTCTTGAGATCTATAACCGGGAATTTTCCGTTCAGCACAAAAAAGATGAAACACCTGTTACCGAAGCTGATATGGCTGCGCACGCAGTTATTGATGATGGTCTTGAAGAAATAGCTGATCAGTTTCCGGTTTTGTCAGAAGAGTCTGCCTCAATACCGTTTGAAGATCGTGCCAGGTGGGAGTGTTACTGGTTAGTCGACCCACTGGATGGTACCCGTGAATTCATCAAACGAAACGGCGAGTTCACGGTCAACATTGCCCTCATTGATAATCATCAGTCAGTACTGGGTGTCATTTATGCACCGGTCATTGGCAGTGTCTATTACGCTGCGAAAAGCATGGGTGCCTTTAAACAGCAAAATAACCAACCCGCCATACCAATCCATGTCCGCAAACAATCCGGCGCTAAAATCATCGTTGCTGGTAGCCGTTCACACCGGGGCGACTCACTTATCCGCTTTTTGAAAAATATTGGTGATCATGAAGTTCTTACAATGGGCAGCTCACTCAAGTCGTGCCTGGTGGCTGAAGGCAAGGCTGACATTTATGCCCGGCTTGGACCGACTTCTGAATGGGACACGGCCGCTGCGCAGTGCATCGTAGAAGAAGCAGGTGGATTTATTACCGATACCAATATGCAAACACTTTCCTACAACAACAAGGAAAAATTACTAAACCCATATTTTTTTGTGTTTGGTGACAGCAGTGTTAACTGGTCGGATTATCTCTAGTTACCACAGCGGTCATAAACAGCCATGATACTTTTTAACTCGTTAAGGATGATTTCTTTCTGGCTGTTCGACAAGGACTGCATCTGCGCGGGGTAGTTGCCCGCTTCCATTTCACTGATATAGGCGGATACCGCCTTGCAGCCGTCATTGCAAAGAGTGTCAATAATTTGCTGTAAATGCTGATCGAGACCGTCATGTGCAGACATTTATTCATTATCGCAGATTTACGCACAATGATCGCTATAAATCCGCCTTATGCCCGCTTTTGTCCCTCAAATCAATGATTCCGCCCGCTGTTTGAATGGGTGCAGGCTGGCCTGGGCGACTGAGCCAGGCAACCAGCGCATGACCAGATACGCGTATGTTTTTCAGATTTGGCAGTTTACCTTGCCAGCGATTATCACTGCCCGCCAGTGTGTGATGCCCCAGTACCACGAAATCGTGCGATGAATATCGACCCTCATTCTCACCCGCCTCTATTTGGGTAGCCAATCCCATACCAAGCACAGCAATGTTTAGTTGCAGGTTTTGTTTTACAGTCTTCACCGGCTTGAAAGTTGCCTCAACAACTCCCTGCTTGAAGCTTACTCTTAGTTCACCCACCATCCTGGTATCAGTTGAGGGTCCTGAGCTGAAAAATCCACGACGCCAGCTTTTTCCATTGACGAAAAAGCCGGGTGTATAGATGGTGCGCGTTGAATTGCTGGCAGCATGTTGTTTTTGCCTTTGCGTATGCCTCGCATCGGCATAGTTGTCCCGCCAGCCAAGGTAATCCCAGTAATCCACATGAAACGCCAATGGAAAATATTTTTTCCATAACTGTTCGTTACTGGTAAAGCTGTTCAGATACTGCTCCGCTGGCGGACAACTACTGCAACCTTGCGAGGTATACAGTTCAATCATAACCGTTTGCTGTACCCCGCTATTAAAGCTGGTAGTGTCAGCGAATGCCTTTCCGGTGAAAACAGACAGGCACAATAACCAGATACGTAGATTCACAATAATGACTCCTGTTTTGCTGTCACTGTAAAGTATATGGCAACAGCTACAACACAGAGTGAATGTGATGGTTTTGTTATAGAAATGTTATAAAAATGGAATATCGGGTTTTATAAAAGAACGTCCGCTCAGCACTGCTCCCATGGCAGGCCTTCAAAACGCCATCCACCCAGCGTGCTGCGATGGTGATGTTCGTCGAGTTCGCCTTCAAAACCATCCTCGACATTGTAAACATTGGTAAAGCCTTCCTTTATCAACAACTCGCCTGCCTCCAGTGAGCGCTTGCCGCTTCTGCATACCAGTAATACAGGTACCGTATGCGTATCGCCAGTATGTGATAATCCACCGAGTAGCAGCTGGCGAACTTCGCGCACGAAATTCGGGTTGATGATCCAGTCAGGTTCATCGATCCAGGGAATATTAATCGCTCCGGCCGGGTGGCCAATAAACAGGAACTCCATATGCGAGCGAACATCGACCAGCAATGCATTAGCTTCTCCCTGCAGCATCTCCCACGCCTGGCGAGGAGATATGGTGACTACCTGTCGTGATTGCATGGCTTCTTCCTGGTAACTTGCAAGATACCAGTCAGTATAGATCGGAATCCAGGTTTTGTATCAGGCAGGTTCTGACGTGGCGAGGGGCGTGTATAATTATGACTGTAAAGGTGCGGGATCACTGCGTTTTTCAAAAAAACGTTCGACCCGCATTGCCGAGCCCATGTCCATGCGCCCTTCATGGATTGCACCCGTCGCAATGGCAATCACCGGGCAACGTAGATTACCGGTGACCCGGGCGCTGGCAAGTAATTCTATTTTTCCTGATGCCGTGATATTACCGGTTACTTCGCCAGAGACCACCACAACTTCCGCAACCAGGTTACCTTCCCAGCTGCCGGTCTCAGTAATCACTACCGCCGCATTGATTTCACTGTCACCAACTACCTTGCCCTGCACCACGATATTGCCATCACCGGACAGACTACCCGTGAACTTTGTATTTTGACCAATCGAGGAGGAAAAGCGAGCGTTACCGTCAAGTGCGCGGCGTGACAATGGCTTGGTTTCAACGGCGTACATAGTACTTCTTCCTCCTGGCGATTTTTTAATGGGAACACAAACTGTATCGGATGCTAAAGGTGATTGATTAGGGTTAAATGTGTGATTCGGGACATCGTTCAACGTATAACCGTACAAGAAATTAGATCCTTGAAAAACAATGCCTTAATATAGCCGCCATGCACGAGGATTTGTCACACAAGCTCAACCTGGAGACAGGCAAGATAACCTGGCCGGAACTACAGCGTTATTTTGCCCGTGGCGTGATCATTATCGTGTCCAAAGGAGAGGACCTCGTAAAGGTGGCGACAGCTATTTCCAGGGATGACAAAAACGAGATCAAGGGATTGATTGATAGTGGACAAATAGTGCGTGCGACAGATGAGCACGCTAAAAACTGGCAGTCTACTGACCCGTTATTCTGGGCAGTAGTGGTTGCACCCTGGGTAGTAGTGCAGGAAATTACTGAATAACATTGCGCTAACTGTCGATAGCCGCTTGCATCGCTGACTCGGTGACCGGATATGGCAGGGTCTCGTGAATTGTAAATAACTCTGCCAGCCTGCCAACGTATTGCAATTCCTCTTTTTCTGCCAGCACGATAAGCCTGTAATCACTTTTGTATTTCTGCAGACTATGCAGAAACACGTCCAGGTTACAGACGTTTACTCCCGCATAATTGTTGCCATACCCATAGATAAAATCCGCCACCACGATATCCGGTACGGTTTTTTTCAGTTCCTGAATGGCCTTGCGCACCGAGGTCAGCCGAGTTTCATGTATACCCAAACGCTGGTAAAGCGCACTCATTGCCGGGTGCAGGGGAGATTCAATGATTGAAAATAACTCTGTCATTATGCCTGGTAATTACTGGATAAAGTTTTATAAATGATACTGCGAAAAAACTCGCCCCGACCCAGGGTGGCCAGACGTAAGAAAATATTCTCGCTATTGCTATAAGTCAAAACCCCGCGAAATGCGGGGTTTAAACAAAATTGCATAGCTATAACTGTACGGTCAGGCCTGTACGGTTACCTGGGTTGCTTGTGGTCCCTTGGGGGAATCTTCAACCTCAAAAGTCACGGTCTGACCTTCCGCCAGTGTACGAAAGCCGTCACCTTGGATTGCAGAAAAATGTACAAATACATCCTTGCTGCCATCTTCCGGTGTGATAAAACCAAAACCCTTGGATTCGTTAAACCAGTTAACGGTTCCTGTTGCCATAATAATTACCTCGTTAATAAAGTTAAAAAATGTGTTACACGTCTTACAAGGTAATTAACAGGAGAGACCATAAGAAAACTTCTGACAAGAACCAGTA
>DJMK01000020.1 GCA_002436485.1 Proteobacteria bacterium UBA6492 | reverse complement strand
TCTACTGCATACCCGCAAGCAGGCGCGACGTGGCCAACTGACCTTTGAACGTGGTGTAGTCGATACGCCAAGCTTTATGCCCGTCGGTACTTATGGCACCGTCAAAGCAATGACACCTGAAGAACTTACAGGCATGGGTGCACAGATCATTCTCGGCAACACATTTCACCTGATGTTACGCCCGGGCACCAACGTGATCAGGGAGCATGGCGATCTGCATGATTTTATGCACTGGCAGGGACCCATACTCACTGACTCGGGTGGCTTCCAGGTCTGGAGCCTGGGCGATATGCGAAAAATCACTGAAGAAGGTGTTGCGTTTGCCTCGCCGGTAGATGGTTCGCCGGTCTTTTTGAGCCCGGAGGTGTCCATGCAGGTACAACGCGAATTGGGTTCGGATATTGTAATGATTTTCGATGAGTGCACACCGTATCCGGCTACCGAACAACAGGCAAGGGAGTCAATGGAACTCTCGTTACGCTGGGCGCAGCGCAGTAAACAGGCGCACGCGGATAATCCGGCGGCGCTATTTGGCATTGTGCAGGGTGGCATGTACCCGGCATTGAGAAAGCAGTCGCTTCAGGGATTGGTGGCGATGGATTTTGACGGCTACGCGATTGGCGGTCTTTCCGTTGGTGAGCCCAAGCACGAGATGCTCGCGGTACTGGATGCACTGGTGCCAGATATGCCGGTAAACAAACCCCGTTACCTGATGGGCGTTGGTACGCCTGAAGACCTTGTAGAAGCTGTCAGGCGAGGGGTCGATATGTTCGATTGCGTGATGCCAACCCGAAACGCGCGCAATGGCCACTTGTTTACCAGCCAGGGCGTGGTACGTATCAGGAACAGCTGCTACCAGCATGATACCGGACCGCTGGATCCAGCCTGCGACTGCTATACCTGCAGAAATTATAGCCGCGCCTACCTTCGCCATCTGGACAAGACGGGCGAGATACTGGGGGCACGCTTGAACACCATTCATAACCTGTTTTATTACCAGCAGCTTATGAATGGGCTTCGAATCGCCATCGAAAATGACCAGCTGGATGGCTTTGCTGCTGATTTCTATGCAAAAAGGCATCAAATAGAGAAATAGTTGGCCAAGCTATGCCATAATACGCGCCCAGAACGCCCACCATCAGGGCAAGAAACTAATTCATTACATTAAATTAAAATAGGGAACGGACTATGAGTTTTTTTATCGCTGAAGCCCATGCAGAAGGGGCCCCCGCTGCCGCACCAGGCGGTGATCCAATGACAGGGCTGTTGTTCTTTGTCGGGATGATCGTCATTTTTTATTTCCTGCTGATTCGCCCGCAACAAAAGCGCGCCAAGGAACACAGAAAGATGGTTGAAGCTGTCGGCAAAGGTGATGAAATCGTTACGAATGGTGGCGTGCTCGGCAAGATTGTTGATGTTACCGATCAATACCTGTCGGTTGAAATCGCCGATAACGTCAAAATTAAGCTGCAGCGTAACGCGATCTCCAACGTGTTACCCAAGGGTAGCCTGAAGGCTGCGGAAAAAGAATAACCACAAAGCACTGTCGAACGTTTAGAAAGAATACAAGCAATGAATCGTTACCCTCTCTGGAAATATATACTCATCCTTGTTGTTGTCCTGATCGGCACGCTTTATGCGGCCCCCAACCTGTATACCGATGACCCCTCTGTCCAAATAGCAGGTGGCCGCAACGTCAGCGTGACCGATGCTACGTTGCAAACCATCGAGACGACACTTAAGGATGGTGGAATCGCTTACAAGAGTGCCGTGATTGATCCAACCGGCATCGTGATACGGTTTGCGTCAGACAAAGAACAACTGGCCGCCAGGGATTTGATTCGTGCATCGCTTGGGGATGATTATGTTGTGGCGCTGAGTTTTTCGCGAACTACGCCTTCCTGGCTGACCGCGTTCAATGCGAAGCCAATGTATCTTGGACTTGATTTGCGCGGCGGACTGCATTTCCTGATTGAAATTGATATGGAAACTGCGTTCCGTCAGGAGCTGGAGCGCTACAAGAATGACTTTTTCGATTACTTCAAGAACAATAAGGATAAAAAATTACGCGCGCGTTCGATGATCATCAAGGATGATGCGATTGAGCTGAAGTACAAGGGTGAGGAAAAGCGCGAGCAGGTTAAAAATGTACTGCGTTCCAATTTCCCGGAGCTGGAATTTGGGACGCTTGAACGGGGTGATTCTTTTTACGTCGAAGCCAGGCTATCCAAGCAGAAAATTGAAGAGCATCGTTCCAATACCATCTCGCAGATTATCAATGTTCTGAAAAAGCGCATTGATGACAAGTACCAGGGCTTAATGGAACCAGTCATTGTTCGCCAGGGTGATAACCGCATCGTGGCCGAGTTTCCCGGGGTACAAAACAGCGAGGAGCTGATCAGTATACTCAGCGCGACAGCCAGTCTTGAGTTTCGTATGGAACAGGATAGATACACGGTTAAGGAAGCACAGGAAGGCCGTGCTCCGGGGTCGAAACTCTATACCATGCGAGAAACTGGCGAACCGGTGTTGCTCAAGAACAATATCATTATTACCGGTAAAGAAATTACGCACGCGACAGCTACCTCGGACGAAAACGGTTTGCCGGCCGTGTCCGTGCAGCTGGATGGCCCGGGTTCGCGCAAGATGGGTGATACTACCAAGCAATACCTGGGCAAACCGATGGCGGTGGTATTCATCGAGTATGAAACCAAGACCATTGAAAAAGACGGCAAGCTGGAAACTGTTTCCAGGCCGATTGAAGAAGTGATCAGCCTGGCAACCATTCGTGGTGTGTTTTCCAAGCGTTTTCAGATCACCGGGCTGGATCGCGATGAAGCGACAAAGCTAGCTCTGTTATTACGTGCCGGTGCACTTGCTGCACCCATCCAGATCGTTGAAGAACGTACAGTGGGGCCGGCTCTGGGTAAGGAAAATATCGAGAAGGGTATTAATTCAGTCATTATTGGATTTGTCTGCGTCGTTGCCTTTATGATCTTCTGGTATCGCGGCTTTGGCCTGGTTGCAAATGTCGCGCTGTTCATGAACCTGGTGCTGATCGTGGCCGTTTTGTCGATGTTCCAGGCAACCCTGACCTTGCCGGGTATTGCCGGTATCGTATTGACTGTTGGTATGGCGGTAGACGCCAACGTGCTGATCTTCGAGNNTGGGAATACGCCACAGGCAAGTATCAACTCGGGTTATGGAAAGGCCTATTCAACGATCCTGGACGCCAACGTCACAACACTGATTGCAGCGCTGGTACTGTTTATTTTTGGTACCGGTCCGGTAAAAGGCTTTGCCACGACGCTTTCTATTGGTATCGCCACTTCGATGTTTACCGCAATCCTGGGGACGCGCGCGATTGTCAACCTGACAGTCGGCGGTAAGAAAATAAACAAGTTATCGATTTAACGAGATTGACCATGAAGTTTTTTCAGAAGACACCGAATTTTGATTTTGTAGGTAAACGCAAACTTGCTTATCTTTTCTCAGGCATATTGCTTGTTATTTCATTATTTTCACTATCCACGAGCTGGTTGAACCTCGGCCTTGATTTCAAAGGGGGTATCCTGATCGAGGTTGGTTATCCGCAACCGATCGAAGTCGAAAAAGTCAGGACCGCGCTGACCAATAATGGTTTTAACGAGGTGGTGGTGCAACACATCGGGGCCACGCAAAAAAATCTCACCGTCAGGATTCCTGATGAGGAAGGTGCCTCCAAGGTAGAAGTCAGTAACAAGGTGATTGATACCCTGACTGAATACACCGATCCACAAATAGAAATACGCCGCCGTGAATTTGTAGGCGCCAAGATAGGCGAAGAGTTACGTGATGATGGTGGTATCGCAATGCTGATCGCGCTGGCAGGCATTCTCATCTATGTTATGCTGCGTTTTGAATGGCGCTTTGCACTGGGCGCGATCGCAGCGCTGGTGCATGACGTTATCATTACACTGGGTTTCTTTTCGGTTTTCCGTATTACGTTTGACCTGACGGTACTGGCCGCGATACTTGCAGTAATTGGTTATTCACTGAATGACACAATCGTGGTGTACGATCGTATTAGAGAGAATTTTCGTAAAATCAGGAAAGGCACCTCGCAACACGTCACTAATATCTCGCTCAATGAAACGCTGTCTCGTACTTTCATTACCTCGTTGACAACTTTGATCGTATTGATGGCCATGTTCTTTCTGGGCGGTGAATTGATCAAGCCGTTCGCAATAGCGCTTATCGTGGGTGTGGTGATCGGTACCTATTCGTCGATTTACGTGGCAAGTAGTATGGTACTGGCGCTCAAGATCGAGCGTACCCACCTGATGCCCATACCCAAGGAAGAGCTCAAAGACGA
>DJMK01000038.1 GCA_002436485.1 Proteobacteria bacterium UBA6492 | reverse complement strand
TACGTACTGCTGATATGGTTGTGCGTGAAGTGACCGGAATGACCTATAACCCCTTTACCCGGCGCTATAGTCTGGGCTTTGATGTCGATGTCAATTATCTCGTACACTGCCAAAAAGGATAACTAACTTTCCATGTCTGATAACGAACTCAATGAAATTAAGCAAACACTGGCTGAAGTTAAAAACGCACAGACTAACCTGATGAATATTTCCAAGAAACATCTCGAGCTCTATGCACAACAGATTGCAAAAGCCGATGAACTCAACAATACGTTTCACGAACTGCAACGACAAAGCCAGCAGCACCAGCGTGTTGCACTAATCCTTGCGCTGGTAACAATTTTTGCCGTCGCTGCTTATGTTATTCTTGTCAGCGGATAAACCAGTCTTCATAACCCTTGCCTGATGATTCAGACTGTCCTCTTTGATCTTGATGGCACTTTCGCAGACACCGCGCCAGACCTGGCCGATGCGCTAAACCGCACCCTGGAAAAACATAACAAGCCACGCATGGCTTATGAACTTATACGCCCGGTTGTCTCACATGGTGGTCGTGCACTTATCGAACTCGGCTTTGGTATTACGGAAGCATCACCTGAATTCGAGGAATTGCGACAGGATCTGCTTGCCTTTTATAAAGATGATATAGCCCAACACACACAACTGTTCCCTGGCGTTGCTGAATTAATTGCAACGCTCAGCCAGAAAAACATGTGTTGGGGCATAGTCACCAACAAACCATCCTGGTTAACCGACCCCTTGATGAATTCGCTGCGAGTCGATCACCAGGCCTGTTGTATTGTCAGCGGCGATACACTTGCCGAGAAAAAACCACATCCTGCACCTTTGTTATTTGCCTCATCAAAATGTAATTCCCGTGTCCAGAACTGCCTGTATATTGGCGATGCAGAACGCGACATCATCGCTGGCAATCGAGCCGGCATGCTGACAATGGTCGCTTTATATGGTTACATAGGAAAAGATGACAACCCATCAAACTGGCAAGCGGACAGCTATGTGCGCTCACCACAAGAAATATTGCCCTGGATAGAAAGCTACAACGAGCAAGCAAAACGTAATCATGACACTGCCTACTGAACAAATCATGTACCTGCTTGGCGCCGGCCTGTTTGGGCTGGTAATCGGCGCATTAATCACGGCAGTGCTGTATATGCGTCGCTTACATGAACAACAGAAGCAGGTTGCCCAGCTGCAGACCACCCTCGAGCTGGAACGCCAGGGACATCAGGAAAAACTTGAATCGTTCAAGGAGGCACGGCAACAATTGAGTGAAAGTTTCACCGCCCTGTCCAGCCAGGCACTAAAACATAACAGCGAAGAATTTTTACGCCTGGCGAACGAAAACCTGAAATATTTTCAAACCAAGGCAAATAGTGATTTTGAACTACGTGAGAAATCCATAGAAAATATGATCAAGCCAATTCGTGAGGCGTTGGAAAAAACCGAAGAACAGATACAAGGCATCGAAAAGGAACGCAAACAGGCCTATGGCGCACTGCATTCTCACCTGGAAAACATGGCACGCACCCAGGAGGCGCTGCAGGATCAGACACGCCAACTCGTAACCGCACTCCGTCGCCCAGAGGTACGCGGCCAATGGGGTGAGCTAACACTCAAACGACTGGCCGAACTGGCTGGCATGGTTGAACATTGTGATTTCTTTCAACAGCAAAGCATCAATACTGAAGAAGGTCGACAGCGCCCTGACATGATCGTACGTATGCCGGATCAACGTGAAATTATCGTAGATGTTAAAACGCCACTGGATGCTTACCTGAGTGCCATCGAGGCCACCGACGATGCCGCGCGTGCCGAGCACATGAAACGGCATGCAAAAAACGTCCGTCAACGTGTACAGGAACTCAGTAGTAAAAATTACTGGTCACAATTCAAAAACACGCCGGATTTTGTTGTGTTATTTATACCCGGTGAGCAATTCCTGACAACCGCACTGGATATCGATCGCAACCTGCTTGAAGATGCATTACGTAAACAGGTCATCCTGTCGACACCAACCAGCTTTGTTGCGCTGTTACGGGCTGTGGCCTATGGCTGGCGACAGGAACAACTTGCGAAAAATGCCGAGGTCATTCGGCAGGTCGGCGAGGAACTGTATCAACGCCTGAGCACTTTCTCAGGGCACCTCCAGAAAGTCGGACGCAGCCTGGAAAGTAGTCTCAAGTCCTACAATAGTGCAGTAGGATCGTTTGACTCAAGGGTACTGCCGGGGGCGCGCAAATTTGTTGAACTGGGGATTACCGCCTCAAAAGAACTTGAGGATGCAGAACAAATTGAAACAGCAGTGAAACAGGTTGACGTACTAACATCCGATACCGAGCAGGATTAGTCTACTCATACTAATTATCTTTTATGTCTTTACCCAGTTTCTCGATGCTTTCGCCAGTTTTCTCAACGCCTTCACCAATGCTGGATTTGAGTTCTTTGGTGACTTTACTTTCTGTAAACGGGTTACTGAAGATGGGCCTGTCCTTACCTATATTGATACCAAACCACAGCCCCAAAAGGACACCGATAACAAGGCCAGTAAACAACAGTTTAAATGATTTCATCATCGCCTCCCAAAGCGGTCATATCAGTATACCCTAGCACGAAAACCATGACAGATGATACGCTAGAGCAAGCCTACAAAACCTGTCTGAGACAGGCAAGCGCACACTATGAAAATTTTCCAACCGCGTCACGCTTATTGCCCAAACGGCTACGCCGGTCAACTGCTGCAATATACAGCTTTGCCCGACGTGCAGACGATATTGCGGACGAAGGTAAAGCGAATCCCGTAATACGCCACCAACAACTGGATGAATTTTCACGTCACCTGCAACAGATCGTCGCTGGCAAGCCCACAAACGATCCGACCTTTATTGCATTGGCTGATGTTATACATAAACACCAGATACCTGTTATGTTGTTTGAGCGACTGCTGACTGCTTTTCGTACTGACGTCGATAAGCAGCGTTATGCGAATTTCAATGAGTTGCTTGAATATTGTCATTGCTCGGCAGATCCGGTTGGTGAACTGGTATTACGACTGCATGATCAAGCTAACGAAGAAAACGTAAAGCTATCAAATCAAATTTGTACCGCCCTGCAGCTGATTAACTTCATTCAGGATATTGACGAGGATTTATTCATACGTAACCGAATATACATACCGCTAGACGAGATGGCGGCCAACAATGTTAGCGAGGAGATGTTACTCACGCACGTACAGAACCGTGACGTAGAAGCGCTGGTAACATTTCAAATTACCCGCGCGAGAAACATGCTGCTGGAGGGTAGCAGGCTAATCGATAACCTGGCTGGCAGATTACGCTGGGTCGTTCGTTTGACCATTATCAGTGCGTTACAGATTACGCACAAACTAGAACAACGCCCGAATATCTACCAACGCCCGGTACTTAAATTGCTGGACTGGTGCCTCATTGCTTTGAAGAGTGTTTATTTTCGCCCTGCCCGTTATCATGATAAAATTCAATCCTTCAACCAACCATCGTGAATAATCAGGGATGAATCCTCAGGAATACTGCGAAAACAAGGCAGCGCATAGCGGCTCCAGTTTTTATTATAGTTTCTTGTCGCTGCCGGACAACAAGCGCAATGCGATCATCGCGCTATATGCTTTTTGCCGTGAAGTTGACGATATTGTAGATCAGTCTGCTGAGCCCCAGGTAAAGGCTGCCAAACTCGACTGGTGGCGTGACGAGATCGAGCGACTTTTTGACAATTCACCGCAGCACCCCATCAGCAAGGCTTTGCAGCCCTTTATTACTGAATTCCAGTTACCAAAGTCCTGTTTCCAGGAAATACTCAACGGCATGGCAATGGATTTACAAAACGTGCGCTTTGCCACCTTTACCGAACTCAAGCAATATTGCTACCGCGTTGCCGGTGTCGTCGGCATCTTATCGGCCCATATCTTTGGTTACCAAAATGAAAAGACTCTGAGCTATGCCAGCGATCTCGGTATTGCCTTTCAATTAACCAATATCATTCGCGATATATTTGAGGACATGGTACGGGACCGCCTGTATCTGCCTATGGACGAAATGCAACAATTTGGCGTCAGCGAACTGGACTTGCGCAACAGGAAACACTCCGAGGAATTTAACAAGTTGATGCATTTTCAGGCCGAACGTGCAAAACAATATTATCAACGTGCGTTTTCAGAGTTGCCAGAAGAAGACCGTTTCCAGCAACGCGCCGGCATTATCATGGCAGCGATTTATAAGAGCCTGCTTGATGAAATTGCAATGGATGGCTTCAGGGTACTTGAACACCGCATCGAATTAACGTCACTGCGTAAATTGTGGATCGTATGGAAAACAAAGCGCATGGAAAATAAAAAGCATCGCCAATGGCGAAGGCAAAACAGGCGTGGGTAAAAAATCCATTGTAGTCGTCGGCGGCGGTTGGGCTGGTCTGAGTTGCGCAGTTGAACTCAGTTACACGGGACACAAAGTAACGCTACTGGAAGCGGCCCGGCAGCTTGGCGGTCGAGCACGCCGTGTCGCTTTCAATGACCATACCGTCGACAATGGTCAACACATCCTGATCGGTGCATACCACGATACACTGATGTTACTGAGAAGGCTAAATGTTGATATCGATGCCAGCTTGCATCGACAAACCCTTGATTTGCACATGCGTGATTTGCATAACCAGCAGTACCGATTACGCCTGCCACATATTTTTTCACCGCTTAACCTGTTAATCGGGCTTATCACGGCCAAGGGTTTTGACTTTCAGGATCGCTGGTCTGCCCTGCGTTTTGGTGCTCGTCTGTTTACCAACACTGTACTACGAGATGGTGATATGAGCGTGGCGCAACTGTTGCGCAATTACCAGCAGACCAAACACATCACCCAGGCATTGTGGGAACCTATTTGCCTGGCCAGTCTCAACACGCCTATCGATGAAGCATCTGCATCTGTCTTTGTTCGTGTATTACAGGATACGTTTTGTCGAGCAGCATCCGATTGCGACCTGATCATACCCAGGATTGATCTAGGTGGGCTGTTACCAGATCCCGCACTCGACTTTATTGAACAACATGGCGGTAACGTGCATCTCAATCAACGCGCCACCGCAGTCAATATTGATAAAAGACATGTCAGCGGAGTTACCTGCGATGACAAACATTATGAAGCCGATCACGTAGTGCTGGCCCTGCCACCGCATGCATGTCAATCGTTGGTAAAGTCGCATGCTGCATTGCATGATGTCGCCTATAACCTGGCCGGGTTTACCTATTACCCTATCTGTACTATCTATTTGCAATACCCTGAAGACGTTAAGCCGGACAGACCAATCCAGGGGCTTTTTAATATGACCGGTCAATGGATCATTGATCGGCGCCTCTCTGGACAGAATGGTTTGATAGCTGTTGTCATCAGCGGGCCCGGGCCACACATGCAAATAGACAATGAAANNGAACAAATCGCGGGTAGATGGCTTGTGGTTCGCCGGTGACTTTACCAACACTGGTTATCCGGCCACGATCGAAGGCGCTGTAAGAAGCGGATTAAATGCAGCAAGACAAATACATAACGAGGTTGTGACGGCATCATGACAGAACTTAAAAATGAAGCACTGGATCTTTCCACTTATCAACCGGCAACGGATTACCTCGCTGGTAAATCGATCATGGTGACCGGTGCAGGTGACGGAATTGGCAAGGCTATCGCTCTATCGCTGGCACAACATGGTGCAACCGTGACATTAGTGGGCCGCACCGAAAAAAAACTGGAAGCTACCTATGATGCGATCGAATCGGCAGGTGGGCCGCAGGCCGCAATCTGCCCGTTTGATTTGTTAAAGGCGGATGAGGCCGCTTACCAGCAACTGGCTGAAATTCTGAACAGCAATTTTGCCCGACTGGATGGCATTGTGCATTGCGCCGCGATACTGGGTAGTCACAGTCCTATCGCCAATACCAACTATCCACTATGGCATGATGTCTTACAGGTTAACCTTACTGCCCCGTTTCTGATTAGCCGTGCCTGTTACTCACTCCTGTTGGCCAGCGATCATGCCAATATAATTTTCACCAGCGACAAGGTCGCCGTGCATGGTACGGCCTATTGGGGAGCCTACTCGGTTGCCAAGGCCGGGCAAGACAACCTGATGCAGATCCTGGCCAGCGAATGGGAGAACAATACCCCTATTCAAGTCGCTAGCCTGGACCCGGGACCGGTCAGAACCCGTTTGCGAAAACAGGTTTTTCCTGGTGAAGACCCCACCGGTCTACCCTCGCCGTCCGATACCGTACTGCCCTACCTGTATTTACTGGATACTCAGCAAGACACACCAACAGGCCAGCGCTATACCTGGGATTTTGCCAACAAAACCCTGACCCGTGACTAATTTCCTGAGAAATCGGCCCATTTTGTCAGCTCAAACCTGGGCACCAAAATGGGCCGTTGAAAACCCGGTTTTGGGGGCTCCGCGGAACATTTGGGGTTCCTAAGCGACTGATTCATTGCTAACTAACTGACAGAATTGTAAAAATTTGAAACAAATCACAAATACGGATGCTAAAGTGGGGTCTTTAGGGTTAAAATTCGATTATTGATTCACCAAATCAATAAATAGAGGTCTCCTGTTAATGAATTACCTGGATCAACTCGACCAAATGCTCGATGCCAATTTTCGAATTGTCAGCATCGAGACCTATGATCCAGAGCGGGTTGCAAACCTTTTTACCCAGCTTAGCCGTTTCAGTAACAAGGCTTTCTACCTGTGGGAAGACGCGGAAGGACTACATCGCATTGGCGCATCCCATATCAAGATTCCACGCACAGCATCGGCGCGTGAATTGTTGGCACACATCAATTCGAGCAAACACTTTGGGGTTTATATTCTGCGGGATTTTAACGAGTGGTTGAACGAAGAGAAAAGCATACAGGAACTGTTACGTATTGCCTCGGGTGATATCAACAAGGTCATCGTATTATTAAGCGATTTCATTGATCTGCCACAAGCACTTAAACCTTTTACCTTGCGCTCAAAACACCAGATGCGCCAGGCTGGCTAACTTTATTAGTTAGTCGATTCTCGCTTTACAGATTTTCCCCAGGCAACAACCCGCACAAGCGGGATTTTTTTTACAATGATACTTCGCATGCTGCACGATCAATGCATGGTATTCATTAAATACCTGCTCCTTGTTTTCTACGTGACTTAATTTCTTTTCGAACCATGTACGCATCGCCTCATAGCTGACATCCCCTTCCAAATAGCCCAAGCGTGCAAACAGGCGTCGGGTATAGGCATCGATTACAAACACTGGGCGTCGAAATGCGTAGAGCAACATGTCATCTGCCGTCTCCGGACCAACACCATTAATTGAAAGCAGTTCATCACGCAATTTATGCGTATCCAGTTTGTTTAACCGTTCGTAACTACCCTGTGCGGTATACCAGTGACAAAAATTTTTGAGCCGGGCTGCTTTTACATTAAAATATCCGACCGGCCGCAACCATTGTACCAGTATTTCTGTTCGCGTTCGTAACAGTGTGTTGGCGTCAAGTGCCGCGGCAGCTTTCAGGTTTTCAATCGCCTTCTCAACATTACGCCAACTGGTGTTCTGGGTAAGTATGGCGCCTAGCATGACTTCAAACGGTGTCTCGGCTGGCCACCAGTTCTGTTCGCCGTAATGTTGGAACAAGGATTTATAGATCTGAAAAATGCTGGTTGAGGGCATCAAGGTGTCGTGATCAGAGAGGATAAACAGAATATATGTATAACCGGCTGCCTGTCTTTGTTAACTCAGCGCCTTTTTGCTTTCTTTCTGCTGTGTGCCGGTTTACGTTTTTTGTCTGCCTTGGTGGAGGCACTATCCACACTGGTCAAGCCAACCGATTTTAATAACAAGTCTGTTTCATTTTGCTCAAGCTCCATGAATTTTCCCTGGCGAAGAGAGCGTGGCAGAGCGACAGGTCCATAACGAATACGGTGCAGACGACTGACTGTTCGATCCACTGCTTCCCAGATACGTCTGACTTCACGATTGCGCCCTTCCTTCAGTGTAACGTGGTACCAATGATTCGCGCCCTGACCACCTGCGTCCTGGATAGTCACGAATTTTGCCATGCCGTCATCAAGTTCAACCCCTTTTTTCAACTGTGCAAGCATACGATCAGTCACTTCACCCAGTACCCGCACGGCATATTCGCGCTCGATCTCATAACGAGGATGCATGAGGCGATTTGCCAGTTCACCATTATTGGTGAACAACATCAGTCCGGAACTGTTTATGTCGAGCCGGCCAATGGCAATCCACCGTCCGCCCTTAAGAGCAGGTAAATTATCAAACACGGTCGGTCGACCTTCCGGATCATCACGTGTGCAAATTTCATCGATCGGTTTGTGGTACAGCAGTATACGCGTGGCTTGCTCAAGGACAGGTATATTGACAGGTTTTCCATCCAGGCTAACACTATCACCTGGTTCGATGCGCGCGCCAAGCTGAATGATTTTGCCATTCACTCGCACACGCCCCGCCTCGATCCAGCGTTCAATCTCACGACGTGAACCATAGCCAAGATTGGCCAGTATTTTTTGAATGCGCTCGCCCATAATGGGGCCGATTGTTAAGGTTGGTTAGTGTTCGGCGGTCATGGCGTCAACGACTTCTTTATCCTCTTCCTCGACATCCAGGTTGACTGC
>DJMK01000176.1 GCA_002436485.1 Proteobacteria bacterium UBA6492 | reverse complement strand
CATGGCAAACACGCCCAGTTCGTTAACTGCGCCAAAACGGTTTTTGAATGCGCGTACCAGGCGAAAACGTTGCCCGGCATCACCCTCGAAGTAAAGCACCGTATCTACCATGTGTTCCAGTACACGCGGACCGGCCAGCGTGCCTTCCTTGGTGACATGGCCAACCAGAAACAGCGCGGTATGTGTCTGCTTGGCAAAACGTACCAATTGCGCTGCTGATTCACGCACCTGTGCAACCGCACCCGGCGCCGAGGTAAGCTGTTCAGTGTACATAGTCTGAATGGAATCAATCACCATAACCCTGGGTTTAGCTTGCTGCGCATGTTGCAAAATAGTTTCGACATTGGTGGCAGCCAGCAATGACACGTTGGCACCTGACAAACCAAGCCGGTGTGCTCGCATACTGACTTGTTGTAATGATTCCTCTCCTGTTATGTATAGGGTCGGATTATCCACGGTAAGATTGACAATTGCCTGCAACAGCAAGGTGGATTTGCCAATACCCGGGTCACCCCCGATCAAGGTGACCGAGCCTGGTACCAGGCCACCGCCCAACACCCGGTCAAATTCCGACAATCCGGTCGAAACACGCTGGACGTCATTCGGCGCGACATCCTGCAGGGACTGTATTATTTCGGATTCACTGCCGGCAAAATTACCGGACTTGATGTTTCGCACAGACGCGACCGGTATAACGGTCTCACTCAGGGTATTCCATGCGCCACACTCGGCACACTGCCCCGACCACTTTGGTGCCTGAGCACCACATGCGGAACATGCATAGACTGTTCTGGGTTTAGCCATGCCGGCATTGTAACCTGTCACCCGTTAAATCGCATACTGCCATCGCTATCAGGTAACATCTTGATTAAAATTGGGCCGACAATATCAAGGAAACCACGTGTTACTACTCTGGGCCATTTTTATTTTTACCGTTGTTGCGCTTTTGTTACTCGACATTGGCCTGCTGCATCGTCGTGTAGCGCAACTGTCATTCCTGGAAGCCATAGCATTATCGGGTTTCTGGATTGTGATTGGCCTGGCATTCACAGTTTTTATCTACTTCGCCTACGAACAGGCATGGCTTGCTGATTATATTCCAGTCACAGAGCTTGATGGTAAGCAGGCGGTAACACAGTATCTCACCGCATACTTGCTGGAAAAATCACTCAGCCTTGATAACCTGTTTGTTATCGCTGTCATTCTGCAGTCACTTAATATTCCGTTGCATTACCAGCACCGTGTGCTCTTTTATGGAATTGCTTTTGCCATCCTGGTACGCAGTATTATCATAATCACCGGCATCCAGCTAATGGATATGTATAGCTGGATGAACTACCTGCTCGCTGCGTTATTATTATTTGCCGCTTTTCGTCTTTTTATAAATCACATTCGCGTAAAACAACGCGCGCAAAACAAGCTGGTCAATTTTATTACACGCTTCATACCGACAACAGAAACCATCGAAGATGGACGCTTCTTCGTCAGAGACGGTAAAACTTTGTTATTGACACCATTGTTTATTGCCATGCTGATGATCGAAAGTGCCGATATCGCCTTCGCCATTGATTCCATTCCGGCGGTACTTTCCATCTCACAGGATGCCTTTATCGTGGTCAGCTCCAACATTTTTGCAATCCTGGGATTGCGCGCCTTGTACTTCCTGGTAGCCAGCGCCATGCAGCAATTGCATTACCTGAAAATCAGCCTGGTTATCATTTTGCTGCTAGCGGCTGCCAAAATGGTACTACTCAATACGTACCCGGTTGATGCAACACTGTCACTTTTTATCTTTAGCCTCGTGTTGGTCACCGGCATTATTGTCTCGTTGTTACGCAAGGATCGCGAACCACTGTTTGCCACTTCGCCAATTGCGGCAGAGATGGGGCGTATTTATGACCTGACATTTGCCGGCCTGAGACGTATCATAATACTGGTGCTCGGTATTAGTGTGATTATCGTTGGTATCATCATGATTGTTACACCGGGGCCGGCAATTGTTGTTATCCCTGCCGGGCTGGCTATTCTGGCAACGGAGTTTGTCTGGGCGCGCATCATACTAAAAAAGTTCAAACACAAATTTGTGCACTACAGCAAGGAAACAATAAGCTTGTTCAGCCGTAATAAGCAAACGGGTAATACAGACAAGGATAATCAGTGAGACGTATTGGCATTCTGGTATTTGTTTTAGTGCTCCTCGGATGTGAGCCGGTTATTCGCTTCAATGAAACCGGCACACTACAGGCTAACAACAAGATCACTCTTGCTTTTCAGCTGGAAAACGTCGAGCCCAATACCCCTGCACCACAGGTGAAGCTGTTTTCCCGTTATGACAGCACCAATGTCATCAAACTAGCAGACAAGCCGGAACTAACCGATAAAAATACTTACCAACTGTCAGTACCAAGTCTTTCAGCTGGTGAGTACCGGCTGGTTGTCGAAATCCCCTACGACAGAAAATTTCTCGGAATGAAGCTCGGTGAATATTTCACTACCGCTACTTTTGATTTTACCGTCCTTGGCAGCTTGCCAAGTAACTGCTTCGGCTTTGACAACAAGGAAAACAAGCTAATGGGCTGGACGGTTAGCGGAGTGTTTATCGATAACCAGGAAAAAGCGCTGGGCAGCGCAACTTGTCCCGGAATGTTTTATGTGCAGCATAGCTGGCCCTTTGCATTAAATGAAACAGTTGAAGGCGGCAGTATTTTTGTGCCGGTCTCGGATAACTGTTTCCCAAAACCCGGTCAACAGGCCAACGTGAAAGGCCGCTGGCAGTTTTCATTTAACTCACCAGAACTTGCCACCAATGATGACTGGCAAAAACTAAAACGTTTACAGTTTCGTATCGCCACCAAAAACATCCCCGTGCTTGTCCAGCCTGAAGTCCACTATTCAGTCGGTTCCCACAACAAGAGCACATTTAGGCACAAAAAACTCGCACCACACTATTCTGTCACTGGCGGACAATGGACGGAAGTTGATCACCTGGTTGAACTACCCACTGAAGCAAAAGTAACTGGCCTGTCCATCCATGTATCCGGGATTCCCGAACAGACCGTGGGCACCGAGGTAGATTCTGTTTATCTTGATGGTGTCTGCCCAATCAAATAGTTCGTTAACTGTCCTTGCTAACGCGGATGTAACCAGGCAGGTAACAGGCTGTAGGGGTCAACTTTCACACTTTTGTCATATGGTATTTGGTGTTTCTCCATTATCTCGGCAAACGAGCCGTCATTGATTCCATCAAACAAGTCTGTGCAACCGCCAACAAATTGGCCACCAAGATAGATTTGGGGTAGGGTTTTCCAGTTATTCTGCTTGTCCAGCACCTTGCGCATTTTCTTGCCGCGTTCACCGTCCATGTATTCCACAGAATCAATGTCTACCGAACGATACTTTACATTATACCTGTCAAAGATTTTTCTTACCGACCAGCAGAACTCGCACCATTCAAGCGCAAACATCACCACCGGTTCCTGCGGATTATTGATGATGGTATTAACCTCCTCCATGGCTGCATCATCCAGTTCGACATCTTCATCCCCTTCATCTTCCTGTGCTTCCTCCACATCAAATCGAAAACCCGGTGTAGAATACGAAATCGCGATCTCTTCGTCATTCATGTCATTTAAAATATTTTCAAACAACGGAGTTGATAAATAGCGCTCTCCGGTATCAGGTAACATGACAAGTATGTTTGAACCTTCCGGTGCTGTTTCGGCCAATTGCAAAGCACCGGCCATAGTGGCGCCCGCAGAGATACCAACAAAGATTCCTTCCTTTTGCGCCAGTTCGCTGGCCGTTTGCAGTGCAAGTGTTCCATTAATTGGTAAAAAGCCATCAATGTTATTGGATTCAATCACCTGCTCGGCCAGTAGTGGAATAAAATCCGGCGACCATCCCTGCATCAAATGTGGTTGAAAACCAGGATGGGTGTGACTATGGGAACCGTCTGCATTGCGTCCCTGGCTGATACCACTGGCCAGCATCTGTGAATTATCCGGTTCACAAACCATGATTTTAGTCTTTGGTAATTTTTCTTTTATTACACGTGATACGCCATTCAAGGTACCACCAGTGCCAAAACCGCTTACCCAGTAGTCGAGACCAATCTCGGCAAAATCATCCAGAATTTCAACTGCGGTAGTTTTTGCATGAATATCCGCATTGGCAGGATTTTGAAATTGCTTTGACTGCCACCAGCCATGTTTCTCGGCCAACTCCTGGGCCTTGTTGACCATTCCGGACCCCATCTCGGATGCCGGTGTTAAAATTACTTTTGCGCCAAGAAAACGCATCAGACGACGACGTTCCACGCTGAAATTTTCCGCCATGGTAATCACCAGCGGGTAGCCTTTTTGTGCACACACCATGGCGAGACCAATGCCAGTATTGCCACTAGTTGCCTCAACGATGGTCTGCCCCGGTATTAATTCGCCGGAATTTTCTGCCGCCTCGACAACGCCCAATGCAAGGCGATCCTTAACCGAACCCATCGGATTGAAAGATTCAACCTTGGCAAAAAGATTGACATGCCCGGGGCCAAGGTTGTTGATACGAACAACCGGTGTATTTCCGATCGTCTCAAGAATACTATTGTAGATTTTTCCCATTTTTCACCCCTTAATATAATTATTGTTCGACAAAAAATTGCCCAGGAGGAAACCGATAACAAAGCTTACAACTGCACAGGTGCAGTGAAATTTTCCGTTTAGAACCTTAACGAGGAGACAACCAGGACCGCTTAAAACATCTAAACCCGGCTTGTCACCTCCTGATGTAAATTGTCATCTTCCGAAATTATAAATAATATCCACAATCACGTTCGTGTGAACGTCCATTAGCACGATATCATTGCCAATACGCAGGCGCGCAAAATTTTGTGGTAATCGCGATAGCTGACTATCAAGACGATGCGGTAACGGATGACGTTCCAGCCCCGGCGGGAGATGGCCATGACGACGTAATTGTTTGTAGTGCCCTGGCGTCATGTGGTGTTTCTTTGCCAGCCCGGGCGGTAGCGGCTTTCCCGTGGCCTTTGCATAGTAAGCATGAATCAGGTCACGATCTGTCGAGGTAAATACAACATCGACATGTCCATGCCGCGTACCAACGGAAACTTGTCCGGAAGTGCTGGTTGGCTGGTTGGCACAACCAGTAAGGAACGAGAGCGTACTCAAGAAAACAACTTTAAAGAATAGTTTCATATCAATCTCGCCCTGATATTTTTAAACAGCATAATAATAGCTCATCTTTGCTGTTTTTCCGATCTAACACTGCGATCAACATCAGCTGGGCCAGAACAAGCGAAGTCTATATTGAAGCTTGCCTGGCCCAGTTATCACCAGCCTACATACCGACGGATACAACATTACAGCCTTGTTGATTTGCTGCATGAACAATATGCGAAGTATCAACGCCCTGCGAGTTGTAACTAATTTCAACCAGGTTTGCCAGTTTAGTGTGCTGACGTGCATTCACTACTCCAGCGATCCCCTTGATGATATCAACCACATTATCTTGGTTGTTGTGCTTCTTTACTGATTTCACATAGATATAGGTATCAATGTATTGTTCTTTCATGTCCCTTCTCCTTTTCACTTAATTATTCAGATTAACGTTGCTAATGCCTGGCTTATACGTTCAAACTGCTTCTGGGTAATTAAATTTCCTAGTACTGTCTGGAAACGTGGTACCTGTACACCGGACAGAATGTATTGCCAGCGATAAGCCTTTAACAGCCCTTCTTCAATCGCTTTTACTTCATCACTACTAAATTGACGACCAGCGTTAGCAACAAAATAGTGTGTATCCTGTTTAGACTGTACCTGCAGGATACTGTCTACTGCGACAACCAGATCGATCAGATCATTGACGGCCTGATCACGTTGCTCTGCTGAGAGTTTCTGATCTTCCCGTATCCACTCCATTTCATCCATGATGGCGTGCTGTGATTCTTCCTTCCAGTGATACAGAAATACATCTTTCCACAATTCAGACAGGTTACTGTCCGGTTCAATGCTCTCCTTGTAATGAACCTGCGTGAACAGTTCGATGTGCAGCGTCAGACCAAGCACCGCCCAGTCAGATTTACTCAGTACGGCTTGGGCAACTTCATTTGACTGCGGCTTAAATACATAGCCTGCGGGCATATTCTGAGCAGCCATTTGTTCAAGACGGCGAAACATTTCCTGATGTTTTAGCTCCTCTTCACTGAAGCGGACCAGTGCCTGCAAAGCAACCTGATCACCCAGGACATATTCCTGGCCGATGTCCATCACCTTGGCACAGATAAAGCGTTCGACAAGTCCAAAGATATTGGCGTAAGTACGCCCCTGAACCTGACTCAGAAAACGCTTGTTAGCATCATCAAGAAACGAAAGCTCGTTGACCTTGGACAGGCCATCAGGCAAAAACTTTTTACTGAAGTCATAGTTCCGTCCCCGAATCACATCGTTTTCAATATCCCAACGGACCCGTTTGGAAACCTCGATGCATTTGGCGTAACGATCAGTCTCGATCGTGTAAGGCAGTGTGTGTGTCATGTTTAATTCCCTCTTTTATTGTTAGAAGAAAGACAGACTAGTCTGTCTACTATCAAGGCAAAAAAATATTTGCCCCTTTTACTCACCGATTAAACGTTCTATTGTCTCAATCGCCTGTTCAATCGGCCAAACTGCATGATAAATCTCAGCCTGTGAAACTGCTCCAGCAAACGCGACCATATAATCACTGGCCAGCTTTTTGGCATCCAGGTGCTGATAGGCCTGATCGGAAGACACCAATTCTTTGGCTAAACGCTCAACACGCGAACGGATACTGTCATACAAGCGCGTACCCACTTTGCGTATCTTGCTCTCTGCGTTCGGTACCTCGGTGGCGGCATGTAAAAATGCGCAGCCGCGAAAATTTGTCTCAGTCGCCCATGGCTTGAGCCATTTTAATACCGACAAAAACCGTTCCCGGGGTTCTGTTGCCGCATTGATACCATCGTCGACATAACGCAGCTCGTTTTCACTCAATATATTAAGACTGGCTTCATATAGTTCATCTTTACTTGGGAAGTGGTTGTAAAACGTCGCCTTGGCCACGCCTGACTTATCAATCACTTCATTTATCCCCGTAGCGCGGTAACCCTGGCGATAAAACAAGTCAGTCGCCACCTCGAGAATACGTTCCCGGGCAGAGCTGGCCGATATTTTTTTTGCTGTGCTCATATGAATGATATTAGAACATACAGACAGGTCTGTCTAGTTTTGAGTATAAATCTTTTTGTTTTTAAAAATACATTATATAAATCAGTATGTTATTTCATAACCGTTCGCAGCATCATTGGTTCTTGCTGCCATGGCTAGTCCAGGTAGTGATAATTGACTCTTTGTGTCACGCCACACAACAATTCATAGCCAATGGTGTTGGCATGCGATGCAATGGTTTCAACCGGTAACCCTTCACCCCACAGTGTAACGCTGTCACCGACACTGGCTGAGGGAGCAGCCGTCAAATCTATTGTGATCATGTCCATGGACACGCGTCCGATCAGTGGCACCCGCGTATCATTGACCAGCACTGGTGTTCCACTACCGGCATGGCGTGGATAACCATCGCCGTAACCAATGGCTACTACGCCTATGGTCATGTCTGCGTTACAGGTATAGGTACCACCATAGCCGACCCTTTCACCCTTTTTAACCGGCTTTACACCGATCAATTCTGATTTGAGTGTCATGACCGACTGTAACTTATGTTGTTCCGCCAGCGAATCCTTAAACGGTGATACACCATATAACATGATGCCCGGCCGCACCCAGTGCGCATGGCTGTCAGGCCAAGCAAGTATGCCTGCCGAATTACCAATCGTTGTTTCCACCTGACCCAATGGTTGCACTACCGACATGAATTGCTGGCATTGTTGTTCGGTCGTGGGGTCGTTACGATCATCGGCATTGGCCAGATGCGTCATCAGGCGTATTGGCTTGTTCACCGATTCACACGCCATTAACCGTTCATATACCACCCCGGCTTGTGCGACATCAAAACCGAGGCGATGCATACCGGTATCGATCTTGAGCCAGGCATTCATTGGTTTGGCTTTGTGCTTTTCAAGAATCGCGAGCTGCGATTCATGGTGAATGACACACTCAAGATCGTAGGCATGAATGAACGGTAATTCGCTCTCGCGGGTAAAGCCTTCCAAAAGGACTATGGGATGGTAAATACCACCTTCACGCAAATTAATTGCTTCGTCCAGGGTAGCAACACCAAACGCGTCAGCTCGACGTAATGCGCGCGCCACTTCAACAAGGCCATGCCCATAACCGTTGGCCTTGATTATCGCCATTTGCCTTGCATTGGGGGTTGCGTCCCTGGCAACCTGCAGGTTGTGTTTGAGCGCAGCGAGATTGATTTCAGCGCGCGTGGCGCGTGTCATGAATAACCCTCGGAATAGGCGTTATCACTGATGTAGTTTTCAAACTTGGTATGCCGTCCAACGAAGGTGAGGCGCGTAGTGCCAATCGGACCGTTACGTTGCTTGCCAACAATAATCTCGGCAATACCCTTGTCGGCTGTATCCTCGTTATAAACTTCATCACGGTAAATAAACACGATGACGTCCGCATCCTGCTCGATGGCACCGGATTCACGCAGGTCTGACATCACCGGCCGCTTGTTGGGACGTTGTTCAAGTGAGCGATTCAACTGCGACAGCGCCACTACCGGGACGTTGAGTTCTTTGGCCAGTGCTTTAAGGTTACGAGATATCTCGGAAATTTCCGTGGCACGGTTTTCACGCGACGCAGATGGCATTTGCATCAGCTGCAAATAGTCGATCACGATCATACCAAGACCATGTTCACGTGCGATACGCCGCGCACGGGCACGTAACTCACCCGGCGTCATCGCCGGGGTATCGTCAATATATATCGGTGCTTCAGACAGGATCCCCACAGCCGAGGTAAGGCGTGGCCAATCTTCATCGCCCAGCTTGCCGGTACGAATTTTGTGCTGATCGATGTGTCCCAGTGACGACATCATGCGCATCGCAAGTTGTTCACCGGGCATTTCCATACTGAAAACGGCAACTGGTTTCTTGTGCTTGATAGCGGCGTTTTCCACGATGTTCATGGCAAAGGTGGTTTTACCCATGGAAGGTCGACCTGCCACGATAATCAGATCGGATTTTTGCAGGCCAGCGGTCTGTTCATCAAAATCAGTAAAACCGGTTGGCACACCAGTTATCGGGCTGTCCAGTTGAAACAACTTGTCAATAGTATCGACCGCCCTGGTTAGCAGATGCTTGATACCAATGTAACCGGTACGGCCACGTGCCCCCTTGTCGGCGATTTCAAATACGCGCTGTTCTGCTTCCTCCAGCAATTCAGCGCTGGTGCGCCCTTCCGGTTGATAGGCGCTGTTGCTGATTTCATTGGCAACGTTAATAAGTTGCCGCATCACGGAACGTTCCCGCACGATCTCGGCATAGGCCTTGATATTGGCAGCCGATGGTGTGCTGTTGGCGAGTGAACCCAGGTAGCTCAGGCCGCCGGCGTTATCCAGTTCATTTTGTGACTCGAGCCATTCCGACAGGGTCACTGCATCACACGGTTGCCCTTCATTGGCCAAGGTGGCAATCGCGCGAAATATCAAGCGGTGATCACGACGATAGAAATCTTCTTCATTAATGACATCGGCCACCTTGTCCCAGGCATTGTTGTCTAGCATTAGCCCGCCCAGTACGGCCTGTTCTGCTTCGATAGAAAAAGGAGGAAGTTTTAGTGCTTCTGTCTCGATATCTTTCGAGGTCGCTTTTGGAAATACACGATGATCAGCCATGTCAGTTATTCTATCTCCCTGGCGAGGTTAATACAGCAGTCGCAGTGACTATTTATTATTTTTTAAGAGGCGCAAAATCATAACAAAAAAGCGCTCGATCACCAGTGCACAAACCTGTGTATAACTTGTTTAAAACTGGCAATCTACAATAAAAAAAGCCGCCATTCAGGCGGCTTCTCCAAGTCGTTGAAAAACAACCGTTAGCTTAGACTGCTTCGATTACCACCTTCACAGGTTGCATCACTTCGGCATGCGTGCGCACATTCGCCTCAAATTCACCCGTGGTGTGGAAAGGGCCTTCAGCCATAATCACTTCACGTTTTTCTACTTCCAGGCCAGCCGCGGTCAACGCGTCTGCTATGTCTGCCGGGCCGACTGAACCAAACAATTTGCCTTCTTCACCGGCATTGCGTGCGATGGTAACAGTACCAATGGCGGCAATCTGTTCGGCGCGCGCCTGTGCTGCAGCCAGTGCTTCGGCCGCGGCCTTTTCAAGCTCTGCGCGGCGTGCCTCGAACTTCTCGATATTAGCCTTGGTAGCAGGTACAGCTTTGTTGGTTGGAATCAGAAAATTACGTCCATAGCCGGGACGGACATTTACCTGATCGCCCAGGTCACCGAGATTGGCAACTTTTTCCAGTAAAATCACTTGCATCTTTTTTCACCCGAATTATTTGTGTGAATCACAAAATGGCAACAAGGCCAGGAAACGCGCGCGCTTGATAGCAGACGACAGCTGGCGTTGGTACTTGGCGCTGGTACCAGTAATACGGCTGGGTACAATCTTGCCGTTTTCCATGATGTAATTCTTCAAAAGATTGATGTCTTTGTAATCGATTTCCTTGACGCCTTCAGCCTTGAAGCGACAGAATTTCTTACGACGAAAATAACGAGCCATTAGTATTTCTCCTGAATATCGTTTCGGTTAACCAGCCTAGGCAGCTTCACTGTCATCACTATCGCTGCTGTCATTGTCAGCACGATAATCTTCGGCGCTGCGGTCATCTTCTTTCTTGAACAGCGGTGAGGCTTCAGTCTCGGCGTTGTCCTTACGGATAACCAGATGACGCAGTACGGCATCATTGAATTTGAATGCGCTTTCCAGTTCGTCCAGGACTTCCTGGTCGCACTCGATATTCATCAGCACATAATGGGCTTTGTGAATCTTGTTGATGTTGTAGGCAAGCTGACGACGGCCCCAATCTTCGAGGCGGTGAATCTTGCCGTCCTTGCCTTCGATGGTCGACTTGTAGCGGTCGATCATGGCAGGTACCTGTTCGCTCTGGTCCGGATGCACCAGGAACACGATCTCGTAATGACGCATGGTCATCTCCTTCTGGTTTACAGCCCCCCGTTCAGCGCGGTGGAGCAAGGATTTAATCAAATTTTATTCACCCTGCTGGGTGAGCGGCGATTGTACGTAAGGGTTGGGTGAGAATCAAGCGATCCACTGCAATATCAACGGGTTATTTGCCGCTGTCGCAAAGCCTCATACAGCGCCACCCCCGCGGTGACTGACACATTCAGGCTCTCAACGCTGCCTAGCATGGGCAAGCTGGCCAGCACATCACAGGTCTCGCTGGTCAGGCGCCGCAGCCCCTTGCCTTCTGCGCCCAGAACCAGAGCCAACGGGCCATCCAGGCGCGTGTCATAGAGCGAGCTTTCGGCTTCGCCTGCCAGGCCGATACACCAGATATTGCGTTCCTGGAGCTCTCTCAGGGTCCGGGCCAGGTTGGTGATTTGATAAAATGGCATCACTTCCGCAGCACCACTGGCCACCTTACTTACCGTGGCAGTGAGACCGCAGGCATTATCCCGGGGAACAATAACCGCATCCACGCCCGCTGCATCAGCGGTACGCAGACAGGCCCCAAGGTTATGGGGATCCTGCACACCGTCCAGCACCAGCAGAAAGGGTGGATGCTCGAGTCTTTCAAGCGCAGGGAATAATTCACTATCCCCCTGGGTGACGGGCGCACGAACGCTGGCCACGACTCCCTGGTGCGCAGCACCATCAACACGTCGATCAAGCGTTTTGCTGTCCGTGTCTTCAAACGATAATCCGTGTTGTTTGGCCAGTTCACGAATCTGGCCTAACCGTTGATCATGGCGTGCCCGATCAAGCTGTAGCGACAATACGCGTTCCGGAGAACGTTCCAGCACCATCTGCACGGTGTGCAATCCATAAATCAGGTAATTATTCTGTCTGGCCATTTTATTTAGCGCTTAGGCTTGCTTTTTTTACGACCACTGGATTTTTGTTGCGTAGATTTTTTCTTGCCCGACTTTTTACCTTTTTTGCGTGTCGCTTTTTTAGCTGTCTTTTTCCTGCTAGACGTTTTCTTTTTCGCCGCAACACGTTTTTTGTGTTTGTTCTTTTTCTGTTTGCCTCTGGGTTGATCATCAGTGACAACCGGTGATTTATCGGACAACTCGAAATCAATTTTCTTTTCTTCCAGGTCAACGCGAGTGACGATCACCTTGACAGGATCACCAAGCCGATAGATACGCCCCATACGCTCGCCGATCAGCCGATGATGTACTGGATCAAAATGATAGTAATCATGTTTGAGGGCAGTAATATGTACCAGGCCCTCGACATAAATCTCGGATAACTCGACAAAGATACCAAAACTGGTTACCGAGCTGATGACACCATCGTACTCCTGTCCGATTTTATCCAGCATGTATTCACACTTGAGCCAGTCGATTGCATCACGCGTTGCTTCATCCGCACGTCGCTCGGTCATGGAACAATGATCGCCCAGTATCTGCATTTCATCCATGCTATAAATGTAGGAAGCGGGTTTTTTGCCATCGAGGATATGTCGAATAGCGCGATGCACCAGCAAATCAGGATAACGCCGTATCGGTGAAGTAAAGTGTGCATAGGCTTCATAGGCGAGACCGAAATGCCCCAGGTTATCCGGTGCATACATAGCCTGTCTTAAACTGCGCAACAACACGGTCTCGATCAGGTGCCCATCATGCCGGCCACGAATATTTTCCAGCAGCTTGGTATAGTGCCTTGGTTGCGGTTCACTACCACCACCAAGGTTCAATCCCAGTTCTGACAAAAACTCGCGTAACTCGGTGAGCTTTTCTGCCGAAGGCGGTTCATGATTACGATACAAGGTTTCGATCTTGTTTTTTTCCAGAAAGCGGGCTGTTGCCACGTTCGCCATCAACATGCATTCTTCGATCAGTCGATGTGCATCATTGCGCACCACCGGCACAATACGTTCAATCTTGCGATTCTCACCGAAAATGATCCGTGTTTCGGTGGTATCAAACTCGATTGCGCCGCGTTTGTTACGTGTCTTGAGCAATAGCTTGTATAGCTTGTGTAGATTGTCCAGTGGCGTTAGCAGTTGCTCGTATTGTTCACGCAGTTTTGCATCGCCATCTACCAGCATGGCAGCAACCTTGTTATAGGTTAACCGCTCATGTGAATGCATCACCGCCGGAAAGAAACGGTATTTCTTTAACTGACCGGTCGGACTGATATTCATCTCGCAAGCCATGCAGAGACGATCAATTTTTGGTTTCAGTGAACACAAACCATTGGAGAGAATTTCAGGTAACATGGGAATCACCCGCTCGGGAAAATAGACCGAGTTGCCACGGTTGTTGGCCTCGCGATCCAGTGGGGAGCCGGGTTTCACGTAGTGTGACACATCAGCGATCGCCACTATTAAACGCCAACCCTTGCCATGTGGTTCGCAATACACCGCATCATCAAAATCACGCGCATCTTCACCGTCAATGGTCACCAGAGGCAGATGGCGCAGGTCTTCCCTGCCGCGCTTGTCTTTTTCGGACACTGTTTCGCTGTAGCGTGTTATTTCAGATTCGACATCGGCTGGCCATTCCTGTGGCAGGTCGTAACTGCGTATCGCAATATCTATCTCCATACCCGGCGCCATATGATCACCCAGTATTTCGATCACTTTGCCGATGGCCTGGCGATGGCGTGTTGGATACTCGATAATTTCTATGCTCACGATCTGGCCATGCTTGGCGCCAGCCAGGTCGCTGGTCGATACCAGGATGTCCTTGTGAACACGCTTATTGTCCGCCACCAGGAATCCCATGCCATTCTCAATAAACAGGCGCCCGACGACATGTTTTAGTCCACGTTCCAGCACTTCTACCAGCGCACCTTCACGACGGCCACGCTGATCAACGCCTGTTTCGCGCACCACCGCACGGTCACCGTGCATCAGGGCATTCATTTCACGGGCTGACAGGTACAGATCATCACCGCCCTTGTCGGGCACCAGGAAACCAAACCCGTTGGGATGGCCGATAACGCGGCCGGTAACCAGCTCCATCTTGCTGGCGAGCCCGTACTGCTTGCGCCGGTTGAACAGGATCTGGCCATCACGTTCCATGGCACGCAAACGTCTATGCAGCGCCGTGCGCCGTGTTTCATCCTTTATTTGCAGGTGCGAGGCAATTTCCTCGAGTCTAAGTGGTACACCCGTCTGCTCCAGCAGCTTCAGAATATATTCGCGGCTGGCGATGGGATTTTCGTACTTGAGCGCCTCGCGCTCAGCGTAGGGGTCCTGGTTGCTTTTTCGTTTTGGCATATTGCTATTGTATAGGGTCTCCTGCCCAAAGTATTGATTCTGTAATTGATTGACAAGCGGCGGAGGTTACCGGTAAAGTGCGCGGCCTTGATTTGTGTCGTTGCCAACAGGGTAATACACAAAAACCTAGCCGAGGTGGCGGAATTGGTAGNNTCAAGTCCTCTCCTCGGCACCAAACTCTGATCGGAAAAGCCCGATGCTTGCATCGGGCTTTTTTATTTCCGGTTATCTGCCGCTATGCAAACGGATTTCTTAACACGATTGTTTCATTTCTGTCGGGACCGGTCGAGATTATATCAACGGGTACGCCAACGACTTCCTCGATTTTTTTAATATAGTCCTTGGCCGCCTGCGGCAACCCATCGTAAGTCTTGATACCAACGGTACTTTCCGACCAGCCGGGCATTTCAATATATTTTGGCTTGCATTGCTCATAGGCATCGGCACCGATAGGTGGCGTTTCGACTTCCTGACCATCCACTTCATAACCCACGGCAATGCGTAAGCTTTCCAGACCATCCAGAACATCCATCTTGGTCAGGCAAATGCCTGTGAGTGAATTGATTTGCGCCGAACGTCGTAACGATACAGCGTCCAGCCAGCCACAACGTCGTGGGCGCCCGGTAGTAGAACCAAATTCATGACCTTCTTTGGCCATGTGTGCGCCGATCGGATCATTCAACCCCACCCCGTCGTAGAGTTCAGTCGGAAACGGTCCGGCCCCAACACGCGTGGTATAGGCTTTGGTAATACCGAGAACATAGTCCAGGTCGCGTGGCCCAACACCTGTTCCGGTACAGGCACCGCCTGCAGTCGGGTTGGATGAAGTCACGTAGGGATAGGTACCATGATCAATGTCCAGTAACGTACCCTGTGCACCTTCGAACATGACTTTCTTTCCTTCGGCGCGCATCTGGTGCAACATGCCGGTCACGTCAGCCACCATCGGGCGTATACGCTCTGCCATTTCCAGTCCTTCATCGAGTACCTGCTGGAAATCCACCGTGTCGGTTTTGAAATAATTCTTCAGGGCAAAATTGTGATAATCGAGCACTTCACCAAGACGTGCCGCAAAGCGTTCACGATGTAACATGTCACCAACCTTGAGCCCGCGACGTGAAATCTTGTCTTCATAGGCTGGCCCGATACCACGTCCCGTTGTACCGATGGCTTTTTTACCGCGCGCCAACTCACGTGCCTGGTCAAGCGCAATATGATAGGGAAGAATCAGGGTGCAGGCTTCGCTGATAAACAAACGACCGTCTGTCTGCACGCCGTTTCCCTGTAACATGTTCAGTTCTTTTAACAAGGCATCCGGTGCCAGCACCACGCCGTTACCGATCATGCAGGTAACATGTTCATGCAGAATGCCGGATGGAATCAGGTGCAATACAGTTTTCTGACCATCAATCACCAGGGTATGACCCGCGTTATGGCCACCCTGAAAACGGACCACGCCATCAGCAGTGTCTGTTAACAAATCGACAACCTTACCCTTACCTTCGTCACCCCACTGCGTGCCGATG
>DJMK01000163.1 GCA_002436485.1 Proteobacteria bacterium UBA6492 | reverse complement strand
CGCCCACCTGCAACACCTGCTGGCCACTGCCATCCAAAGTACCAAAGCTGGAAGGTGTGCTATTAAGATTATCGACCAACATACTATTTCCTAAAGGATTTGTTAGTGTGATCGCGGCCGGCAAAGTGATGGCATAGCTCGCATTTGGGTCACCCATGACATCAAAAGTGGCAGCCGACCCCGGCACCGAAGTATTAATGGTCACCCCACCGGTCGAGACTCGCGCACCGGTGGTATTCAAAATCACCGTGCCGGATGAGGCGCTGGACGCGATGTCGCCAAACACCATGCTGGTAATATTATTCAGACGAATGGTGCTGACCACGTCGACCGTGACGGTGGCTGTGGCAGTCGCGGCATACACCGAGGTCTGGGCTGCCAGAGTCAACAGGCCCAATATTCCCGCCAACACGCCAGAAAAGCGTAATTTAGACTTTGGGGCAATCTGTGTGCTCATTGTCATCATGCTAGTTGTAGTTCACCGTTACAGTGTAGGGTGTTCCACCCGTAGCTGTTGAATAGGTCCCTGCTGCCTGGTTGGGGTTAATATGCAGCGTGGCACCAATATTAAAGTTTTCAGTACCTCCAGCCGGCAGGCTACCCGAGCTGGTATCAGTAAATGTATCGACCGTCATGGCCGTTCCTGAACCCCCGTCGTCCAATACGCCCGGTGAATAGCTGATGCTGTAGGCCTGCCCACCCTGCCCGACTATCTGGAAGGTAGCGGCTGTGCCCGGACCGACGGCCATTGCCTGTCCATCACCGCCAGTAGTACGACCACCTGACGTGTCCAGAACGATAGTACCTGCTGCCGGCCCGCCTGCCACGGTGCCAAAATCCATGGGCACGGTTTCACTGATGGCTAGCGGGACAATGGCTGTCGCCGTGGCCGTCGCATCCAGGCTGGTCTCGTTAAACCCGGACTGGGTACTCACCAGTGAAAATGGCCCAGAAAAATAGGTATCTGCCACCTGCAGTCCCGTGGAAGTAATGGTTGCCTCAAACGGTATCGTTATTGGCAAAGTAGCTGGTGAAATTGTAATGGGTAGGGTGTTGAAGGTACCCGATGGGTACTCGGCTCTTACGTTGGAGATGGTGATATTCGTGCCCAGGCCGGTCAGGTCCGAGGGGGGTACATTCCAGTCCAACGTCAAACCAAACGTGCCACAACTTGGACTCAACGAATTACTCAAAGTCACCTGATAAACAACCGTGGTTGATGTAACCAGGTCAATGCCCGCTGACGCAGTACGCGCCCCGGAGGTATTCATACTAATGGTATTTGTACCTGAAAGATTAGAGAAAGAACCAAAATCAAAATTGGTGGTAGACAACGTCCAGCGGCTTTTACAATTATTCTCCGTTACGGGTGGTGCAGCATTCGCCGCCTCGAGGAAGAGGCTCAATCCCACCGTAACAACGGTTAGGTATGTGAGACTTTTCTTTTTTACAAGATTCATTCCTGTGCCAGTTCCCTGTTATACAGTGCCGAATTCTCCATGCTTCTGACCAGCCGAACGTGCTTGGGACGTTTTTTCAGGTCGTTCAATGGCACTCCGTTCCGGAACAAAACATACCATGCATACTCATTCTTTTGTTGATTTTCGGATGCCGTCCAGTACCAGCTGGGTACCGCATGCGGGAAGAACTCGTTATCAATTGATGCCTTTGCGCGATCCTGCTGGAATGTCACCAGGCTTTGTAATTCTTCCTTGGTCGGCAAGCGCCAGTCAGAATAGCCACAGAGCTTTCTTTCATTCATCGCACGCACATAGCTTTGCGTGTCACAGGCAATCCCCCCCTTGCATCTGCCACCATCGGGAACACCACTCTTGACAGCGGATGACGCGTTATCTGGGTGGGGTCGCACCTGGTACCAGGTGAAAGAATAATCCCGATCCTGCACAGAGCCATCATCAGTCTTGTTTTCCCACACCAAGCCGCTTGTCTCATCCCTGACACAATTCCACTGCGGTTCACTTTTCGATAACACATTGCCAGCGTTATCAAGCTTGGTAAAACCGGACAAGCTAGATGGAATCTTTTGCATTTCGGTTTGTTGTTCCTGTTCAGGTTCAACAGCTACAACTTCCTTTATCGGTGGGTCCTGCTGTAATGGAGCTTGAACCGGTTTTTTTTGAACCGGCGCTTGCTGTGGCGCTGCTTTTTTCACTGCGGCCAGTTGTTTTTTCTTTGCTGGTGGTTTTGTCGCTTTGGGTTTTTGTTGCGGGGCTTTTTTCGGCTTGGCAGTGATCACCAGTTTGACCGCCTCGGCCTTTTTTGGCTCTTCGATTACCGCAACGGGACTCTTTTGTACCTGGGACTGGGCGAGTTGTTCATTTTCACCGTGCGGCTTGTCGGATTGAACAAGCAGGATTAACCCACTGTATACGAACAGCAATGCAAGTAACACCACAGAAAGCCTTCGGCGTTGCTGTTTACTGCCGGCTATTTTTTCTATATGCCGACGCAGCATACACAGCCCATCCTGTAGCCGATGTTGATTTTTACTGTGAGCGCCAATTTCACCATTACAGTCAACCAGAACCTGAAAAAACGTTGCCATTACCTACAGCCACCCTGCCGCTGTTCCCTGCATGTCCATCGCATAATCCATCATAACTGGGTTCTGTAAGTCCCTGTTTAGTAAACAATATTTGCCCTCGGCATCGAGAACAAAGCCTTCCATGTAGCAACTATCGGCATAACTTGAGGTTTTTTAAGAAATTATTGGGTTACCGCACACTTTGGACCGATAAGTGGTGACTCACAATTCAGGCTTTCGACGATGGGCTATGCTTGTCTGAAAGGAGAGTAGCGATGCGATTTTTAAGCCTCATATTTGGCCTCGCCATCGTGGCCTGGCTAGTCTATACATATCTCGATTCTGGCCGGACCATTAACGCTGACGGGGACAAGACCATGGAACAACAATCCATTCAGCGCGCGCAGGATACGGCTGACGAACTGCAGCGCAGTCTTGAGAAAAACCAGCAGCAAATGGACAAACTGGAATAAAAAAAAGGCTGCCAGGGGATGGCAGCCAAATACTCCTTTACTGGAGGCTATGCTATAGAGGTTTGTTACAGGGGTCGTGATTCGGTCGGCTTGGTCGAATCGCTGTTGTCGCTGATCTTCTCTGGTGACTTCTTGGGATCCGCCTGTGCACCACGGTACTTGAGAATCATCAAACCGTTTTTCTGCTCCATCTCAACCTTGCTGAGATAGGACATACCCAGCAGCACTTTGTCATCCGGCATGTTGTGTATGACCGCGGCATCGACGTCTTTCAGCTCAATGCCACCGATCATGACGCTCTTTACCCTGAAGACATGTGCTGTGGTTTTGCCGTTGGCGGTATTGACCATCACCTTACGTGCCTTGCTAAAGTCCAGCCCGAGGCTCTGAGCGCGGTAGGCGCTCATGGTCACATAGCTGGCACCTGTATCAACCAGGAAGCTTGTCATGCGACCATTGATAGAACCCGAGACTGAGTAGGTCCCCCCATTGGACATCAGGTGAGCCTGGGCACCACTGCTTTTGAAGCCGGTACGAATGGGTTCACTGCTCATCGCGAGTGTGTAGCGTTTACCATGATATTCCACCATGGCATTGCTGCTGTTGGCCGCTACCAGGCGCACATCACGGTGCGTACCACCAACTCGCAATAATTTGCGTTGATCATTGATGTTGAGTACCGCTGCGTCCTTGAATAATCCAACAACGCGAATATCCGCAACATCAGCAACTGTCGCTGCAGTAGCAGTCGCGCTTAACCCCATCGTAGCTAGTAAACAAGAAATGCAGGCTGTTATCTTTTTCATATGTGCAAACTCCCACGTCGATGTCTTTAGAGCGGCCGCCATCAGAGCGGTTTAAGGGAGCGTGTGCCTATGTGTGATCCAGCTCATGAAATGTTTAACCTGACAATTAAAGCGGTAAGAGCGCCGGAAAACAGGGAAATATTGCTGGTGAGATAGCTAACTTACTGAATGTAAAAAACTGCTAATTACGAGGCAGAAAACAGTGTGATTCCCGTCACAAAGACGGGAATCGTTTTAAATATCGCTTTGTAGATTGGCCCAGGCTGGCAGTTTAACCACCCGCGCCGGCAGGCTCATCAGCCAATCGCCAGATATCAACATCGCGACCTTCTTTTTGATAGGCCTTAGCGCGATCCGCCAGGTAACGTTGAAAACTCGGTTCTGTTTTATAGCTGCCGCTCGACACATAATCAAAAATACCCTGCGTATGAAATACCTTGAAAAATGCTTCCGAGCGAATCACTTCTTCACCGTCCGGTGCAAACACTACAATAGTAGGCGCGTACTTGATATCGAGTTGTTTGGCCAGCTCACGCGCTGTCATGGTTTTACCACTCGGCAACTTGATGCTTGTATCTGACCACATGTCGAGTTGTACAACATCAAACTTGCTGATGACATCACGCGTCTCCTTGTCAATCAGCACCCTGCTATGCAGGGTATTACAGTTAGGACAATCCTTTTGCTCAAAGAAAAACGCGTAGGGTTTGCCTTCAGTTTTTTTGGAAAGATCGTAGGGTGCTGCTTTGAAAAAAGCCTGCTGGTTAAGCTCACCACTACTCGAAACGGGTACGGCCTTGGCCATGTATTCACGATAACTGGTGCTTTTTTCATTTTTGCCGGCGACATACTCCAGCGATGCCTTGAAACGGTCCGGCGGCAGGTAACCATTCAATCGCAGAATAACCTTGCCCTGCTCGTTAAAGAAAAGGATGGTGGGTGTGAACTGTACCTTGAGTGCGGCGGCAAAGGTTTTTTCAGTGTAGGTCTTACCTGCCAGGCTAACTACTTCCCTGTCACCCCACATGTTCATGGCAACGACATCGAAATTTTTACGTACCAGTTGCTCGATATCTTTTTGCGCCAGGTTGCGTTCGACCAGCACGTTGCAATACGGACAGCCATCCTGGTGGAACAGCAGCATTAGCCGCTTGCCTGCCTTGCTGGCCTCGGCAACATCTTCATTAAAATCCAGAAAACTTTCTTTGAACCATGACGGATACTCCGTTTTCATGGCTCCGTAGAACTTGCCCTTTGCATCGGGTCCGCCCGCCGCATGGCTGGACAGAGATATAACGCTGAATAGAACCACGGACACAAAATATTTTGTAATTTTCATGGCGACTCTCCAGATGGTATCGGTGGTATTTGCGATTTGAGACTACCTGTTTGACCACCGATTTTGAATACTTATCCACGCATCTGCAGATTTATTTGCCCCGATTAGTCACATGATCCGTGGGACAATTTACCGAAGTGCGGGTAGAAAAACGTGAATATAGGTGCCATAATATATTAGTATTTTCTAATATACACATGTTTTAAACGAGGGTTTATCAAGATGTATTTTAATATCAAGGAAATTGAAGCTGCCGAACTGGCCGAGTGGATAGAGGCTGATGGCGAGCATTTCAAAATTGTCGATGTGCGCGAAATGAACGAAATCTTCGCCGGTACCATCGAGGGAGCAGAACCGATGCCCTTGGCGACTGTTCCTCTAAAAATGAATGAACTGGAGAAGGACAAGACGCTGGTCTTAATCTGCCGTTCCGGTGCCCGTTCTGCACAGGCTTGTGCCTTTTTGCAACAACAGGGCTTTGACAATGTCGTTAACCTGCGCGGAGGCATGTTTGCCTGGGCCGGTGCCGGTAAGCCTATCAGCCTGCCGATGGCCAGTTAACTGACAACCATCTGTCACATGATGTTATAAAAGGGGCCTACTGGCCCCTTTTTTATACATGGAAAAACTACTTGCCATATACCTGATTGCTTGTTGTGGACTGTGGTGTCTGTTGTACCTGTATGCCATGCTGGTATGGAATCGTATACCGCTACTGGAAAATCTTAACGCCACGCCACTGATCAAATGGCCACGGCTCAGTATCGTAATACCCGCCTGCAATGAAGCAGATACTATAAAAAGTGCTGTGGAAAAATTACTTTCGCAGGACTATCCACAACTCGAAATCATTTTGGTCAATGATCGCTCCGAAGACGCAACCGGCAACATCATTGAACAACTTGCCGCACAGGACAGTCGTATTATTACCGTGCATGTTAAGCAGTTACCTGACGACTGGCTTGGCAAGGTAAATGCACTGCAGCTCGGCACTCAGCATGCAAGCGGTGACTGGTTACTGTATTCAGATGCCGATATTCACTACGAACGCAACCTGCTTCCCGACGTTATTAGTTACGCAGAGCAAAACCAGCTCGACCATCTTTCACTGGTTCCAAAGGTCATTTCGAATAACTGGTTACTGCAAGCTATTACACGAGCATTTGGCATTATATTCATGGTGGGCGCACGTGCTACCGCAGTTGAAGATCCCAACAAGACTGCCGCGATTGGTGTGGGTGCCTTCAACCTGGTGCGTCGTAGCGCGNNGGTCCCATTTCACATTACCGAATGGACAGGCTGTTTGCCGTGAGCTGTATCAGTACCGCAATCGTAGTTGCACCGTATGTCAGTTTACTGATGTGGCACAGTCCGCTTGTCTGGTCAGGCATTGCCTGGCTGGCTGTTAACCTGTTGCTAAGTCTTCGCGTTGCCCTGGCCGATCGGGAAAATCCTGCACCATGGTTACTGGTACCCCTGGGGATCCTGGTATTTCATCTAATCTTTTTACGTGCCGCCCTGTTGCTAGTGAAAAGGCAGGGTATCGTTTGGCGCGGCACAAAATATCCCATCGACAAGTTACGACAATACCAGCGCCTTAAGTTATAGTCTTTAGCCTAGAAAACAAACTGTTGAATAAAACCCCGCTTGAGCATTCAAGCAGCCAATCATATCTGACATAATGCACGCATTATAAAAATGGAGAGGCGTCGCTATGTTTGATAATCCTACCAGCTGGCTAATTGCCGGCGGTCTTGCACTTGGTGTCATCTTTGGTCTGATCGTACGGCAATATCGTATGTGTCTCGTAGCAGCGGTTAGCAATGCGACACTGGTCAAAGACTATCGATACATGCTGGCTTTTGCCATGGCTGCGCTGGTCGCCATTACCGGCACACAATTACTCGAAATCAATGCCATGGTTGAAGTGAGCAAGGCTGGTTATCGTAACGGTTCGCTGGATCTGGTTGGTGTCATCCTTGGTGGACTGGTATTCGGTATCGGTGCCACACTCGCCGGTGGCGATGCAACCCGCGTTCTGGTGCTGGCTGGCCAGGGCAGTAAAGCCGGCTGGACCGCACTGTTCTTTTTTGCCATCTTCGCTGCAGTCGCGCAGTTTGGCTTACTTGCAGACATTCGCGTCTCTTCGATGACAAACACTTCCATCAGCCTGGCAGGCGGCGATGCCGGCATTGCAGAAATGTTTTCCGTCTCCAAATGGATAGTGTTAATTGTCGTCGACGTGCTGCTGATTGCCTTTATTGCAGTGAAATGGAAACAACATGCAGATTTTAAATTACTACTTGGCGGCGCGATGCTGGGAGCAACTGTCATCGCTGCATGGTATACCAGTGGTGTGCTGGCATTTGACGACTTCAATCCAAAGGCGCCATCAGCGATTTCCGTTTCCGGTCCGATGTCCCGCGCTGGCAACATGCTGGTCGCCGGTGACACACCGACACTATCCCTGGCTGTTTCATTTGTTATTGGTGTGATTGCCATTTCATTTGTCATGGCAATCATCACTCGACAATTTCAATTTACAGCCATCAGGACCTCGTCCGGAATGATTGCACTTGGTGGCGCACTCATGGGTATCGGTGGTACCGTTGCTTATGGTTGCAACGTGGGCCAGGGTTTCAGTGGCCTGTCAACATTATCGCTTGAATCGATCGTCGCCGTGATCGCCATGCTAGTTGGTATCAAGCTGGCCACGCGCTGGCTCGAAAGAGGCTGACCGCACTTACAAGACATGCCGGCACCAAGAGATCTATGCAGGACACAGTATTGTGAATCCTGCGCTGCAATTAATGATGACCTGGCTCAACAGGTGCTTGCGCTCGAACATAGTGATATTGCAACTCGTACGCATCTTTTTGCCGGGCGCTATGAAAATGTATACATACCATCCGACAGACTAGAGCATATCAATCTCATACTCGACCATGCCCTTGAGCTTGCTGCTGACATATTGAATGAAGATCGCGAAGAACTGGCTCTCGGCTTCTGGTTTAACATCATGCGTCAGGGTGATATCACCTTGCCACATACACATGACGATTATGATGAACTGCTATCGGGTACCTACTATATAAAGGTACCGGATACTGACTCACGACTGACTTTGTCCATCAACAACCAAAAACACAGCGTCGAACCGCGGGAGGGTATGTTTGTACTGTTTCATCCGGCCACGCCTCACGAAGTCAGTGAGAACCCGTCACCTGAGCCCAGAATCAGTATCGGATTTAATATCGGCAGTAAAAAAAATCAGCAAAGCTCGCTATAACGAAAACAATCCGTAGTGTGATCGTTCACCATGCCGACGGACTGCATTAACGCATAACAAATCGTTGAGCCGACAAACGTGAACCCACGTTTTTTCAGTTCCTTGCTCATAGCATCCGATTCAATTGTTTTTGCTGGTACCTGCTTGAGTGTGCGCCAACGATTTATCACGGGTTCGCCATCGACGAATTGCCACAGGAGATCAGCCAATTTGCCTTCTGACTCTCGCAGTCGCAAATAGGCCTGTGCATTCTTTACCGTGCCCTCGACTTTGAGACGGTTACGAATAATACCCGGGTCATTCAGCAGCTGCTGAATCTTTTTACGGTTGTAAAGCGCAATAACTTCCGGGTTAAACCGATCAAACACCTTGCGATAATGCGGCCGTTTTTTTAACACGGTGATCCAGCTTAGTCCCGCCTGTGCACCTTCAAGTATGAGCATTTCAAACAGCTTTCTCTCACTGTATACCGGGACACCCCATTCCTTGTCGTGATAACGGACGTACACAGGATCAGTACCACACCAGCTGCAGCGTTTTTGCTTGTTACTTGTCATGCTGCCAGTTTATATAAATTTGGCAGCAAAGAGTATTGAATTGCCCGCGAGTTGTTACTTGCCTAACTGGCTGTAATATTCCGCAATATTATTCATAGCCGCTTCATCAAGTGACTTGACCATGGCAGACATCACCGGGTCCTGGCGTTTACCCGTTTTGAAGTCGCGCATCTGTTTCACCAGGTAAGGAGCCTTTTGCCCCGCCAGGTTGGGATACATCGGGTTGCTACTAATACCTTTTTGTCCATGGCATGAGGCACAACTGGCTGACAGCCGCTGGCCTGCATTGATATCCGCTGCCTGGACCTGCACGGCAAACATACTGATACCAGCTAAAATCAACAATTTACGCATGTGAACTCTCCTCGCTTATATTGAGTTAAATACACAATGCCAGATTCGTGCTGAATACAAACTGAATGTGATGCAGCACAGCAGATTCCCATGAGCAACCGAGCTTTTATAGCACGGGGGCTTTGTTACAATAGGACAAACCCTATAACAACAATCACATGAACCNNATAGAGATTGGCTATATCTTGCTGGCCGGTTTGAACATATTGTCTGCCAACAATCCGCAGGCCATTTTGAAGCTGCCAGACACCTGTCTGGCCAGTGCTATTGGTTTTCACTTCGCTAATAAAACCGAGGTTGATAATGACTGGTTCACAACCCTGCTATCAGCAAAACAACAGCTGGTTGGCAGTACACTGGTTCATTTCTGGTTACGCCTGATTGAGCGTGGAACGAATTACCTACCAGGTCTCTACCAGGTAATCAGCGATGATCGATACGATGAGATTAGCCGGCATGTTGTCTTGCCAGTGTTGCAACATTGGCATAATCAAAACAAGGCCACCTTGCGTGACCTGTTACA
>DJMK01000065.1 GCA_002436485.1 Proteobacteria bacterium UBA6492 | reverse complement strand
GAACCCCCGACATCCTGCTCCCAAAGCAGGCGCGCTACCAGACTGCGCTACACCCCGTTTTCAAGGTCGGCGATGATACGCCGGCAGCCCTATGGCGTCAAATCCAGCGTGGTTTTTTCTACTTGGCTAACAGGCATTTACCTGCGATCATTGCGTGCTTTTCACGAGACAGCAAGATTAGGTGACATGACTGCAAAGCTGATTGATGGCAAGGCAATCGCTGCCGAAATACGCCAGGAAATTCGTTCCGAAGTTGACGAACTCAAAAACCAGGGCGCACCGCTACCCGGGCTCGCGGTAGTCATGGTTGGGGAAGATGCTGCATCAGCCGTCTACGTCAGAAACAAGCGCAAGGCCTGCGAAGAAGTGGGTATCCGCTCATTTGCCTATGACCTGCCCACAACAACATCTGAACAGGACCTGGTGCAGCTTATCGATGATCTGAATAACAACAACGAGGTGCACGGAATCCTGGTGCAACTGCCCTTGCCTTCACACATGGATTCGCAGTCCATCATTGAGCGCATCATTCCGGAAAAGGATGTCGATGGGTTTCATCCTTATAATATCGGACGGCTTGCGTTACGCATGCCGGTATTACGCTCCTGTACACCGCGTGGCGTGATTACCTTGCTGGAACGCAGCAATATTCCTGTGCGTGGTGTTAACGCAGTGGTGGTTGGCGCGTCCAATCACGTGGGTCGTCCCATGGGGCTCGAACTGCTACTGGCGGGCGCAACTGTGACTACCTGTCATCGTTTTACCCACGATCTGGCGCAGCATGTCCGGCAGGCAGATCTGGTTGTCGTTGCTGTAGGCAAACCCGGCATTGTTAAAGGTGAATGGATCAAGCCCGGCGCTACCGTCATCGATGTCGGTATTAACCGTTTACCTGACGGCAAACTGGTGGGCGATGTTGAGTTTGATACTGCGAGCCAGACTGCCGGCTGGATCACGCCGGTGCCAGGCGGGGTTGGTCCCATGACCGTCGCCACGCTACTTCAAAATACGCTTGAGGCTGCAAAATCACTCGCTACTGCGGCTCCATAAGATAGTCACCGCCCTTGGCAGGCAGTCCTTTGAAGCACGCCTTGTAAACAGGCTGCTGCATGATCTCTGAATCACCATGAATGGCATCCAGCAGGTCTTCTTCATCCAGCAGCAGATTAACTTCCTTGCCCTTTAGTTTGCCGGTACAGCGTTCGACCAATCTATCACCGACAGCATCAAAGGTACGAAAAGCATGCAAGTCCCCATTGTAGACATGAAAACTGATAAGTGTCTGGGTGGGTGCATTACGATAGGTCGGCAAGTAGGCAGCAGCATAATCGCGAATCACACGCCCTTTGCTGTCACGAACAAAAACTTCAATGGTATGTAAATTTTCCGGGTTATCACTCTCCCATGTCACGATACTGATAACCTTGCCGGTCTTTTTATCAATGTACTTTTCCTGCTCATAAAATTCCGGGTTACCATGGTATCCACCTACCGACTTCTCGACTTTAAATTCAGTTTGATCAATCAGTTTTTGATGCAGTTCAAGCACATTATCAGCAAACAGGTTACAGATACGCGCAAATTCATTATCCGCTTTTAGCGCCTGCGCATTGGTTGCCGATATAAACAATAATAACGTTATCATGCTCCATCGCTGTGTCTGCATAAATTGACCCCGATCAGTACCTGTTCAAACAATAATGACTATAAATTTATATCATGGTTCAGATTACTTGCGCCGCCACGTGGTCCCGCCCGGCGTATCCTCAAGCAAAATACCCATTGCCTGCAGTTCATCGCGTATGCGATCTGCTTCGGCATAATTTTTGTTTGCCTTGGCCTCGTGCCGTTTGACGATCAGCGCATCAATCTGCGCAGCATCGATATCACCTTCAGTTCCGGCTTGAAAATAGCTCTCCGGATCACGTGTTAACAACCCTAACAAACCACCAAGCAATTTCAACTCGGCTGCCAGCGAGGCAGCACGCTCGGGGTTATCCGATTTGTGACGGTTAATCTCGTGGGCAATTTCAAACAACACTGCCTGCGCTTCAGGCGTAGCAAAGTCATTATCCATCGCGGCAAAAAAATCTTTTTGGTACTGGCTGTCAGAGGAGGCGACGGTGGGAGTTATCCCACGCAACGCCGTATACAGGGTTGTTAATGCGCCGGCTGCATTATCGAGGTGCTTGTCTGAATAATTTAGCGGGCTACGGTAGTGACTGGTAAGAATAAAATAACGCAACACTTCGGGATCGTATTTAGCAAGAACTTCACGAATAGTAAAAAAGTTGCCCAGCGACTTTGACATTTTCTCATCATCGATGCGCACGAACCCGTTGTGCATCCAGACATTCACAAACTTGTCACCGGTGGCGGCGCAGGACTGGGCGATTTCATTTTCATGATGCGGAAACTGTAAATCCAGACCACCGCCATGAATGTCAAAATGGGTACCCAGACAATGCGTCGACATGGCGGAACATTCGATATGCCAGCCGGGACGCCCTGGGCCCCAGGGTGATTCCCATTGAGGCTCGCCCGGTTTGGCAGATTTCCATAATACGAAATCCAGCGGATCATCCTTGGCCTCGTCGACCTCAACACGCGAACCTGCACGCAGATCATCCAGGTGTCGACCGGATAATTTGCCATACTCGGGGAATTTGCTGACGTCATAGTAAACGTCACCGTTGTTCGCCTGGTAGGCATAGTCCTTGTCCTGCAAGGACTGGATCATCTGGATGATCTGGTCCATGTGCAGGGTGGCCCGTGGCTCCTCACTTGGCTTGAGNNAGGTCACATGTTCTTGGCCAAATACCTGGCGTAAATAACGATACACGACATCAAACACGACCAGCACACGGGCATGTCCGATGTGGCAGAAATCATAGACGGTCATGCCACATACATACATGCGAACATTACTGGCATCCAGCGGCCTGAACTCAGACTGTTCACGGGTCAGGTTGTTGTAGATTTCAAGCATACTGTTAACTGGTTCATATTCCCTTAAAAAACGCGAGATTAACTGAAAAACAGACTGTGCACAAAACTAATCAAGTCGCGCTACAATACGCTCTTTTCTGGACATGACATATTAAGGAAACAGAAACAATGAACCTCAGTCACCGCTTAGCGAAAATCCTCTCCCCGTTCCTGCTGCTTGCTGCCATGGCAGTTCAGGCTGAAACCAATCCACAGGTTAAAATTCAGACAAATCACGGTGATATCGTGCTGGAACTCTACCCCGATAAGGCACCTAAAACCGTGGAAAATTTTCTCAATTACGTGGATACCAGTTTCTATGATGGCACTGTCTTTCACCGTGTGATTGATGGATTCATGATTCAAGGCGGTGGCTTTACCCAGCAATTCGAGCGAAAACCAACAAGCCCGCCTATCGTTAACGAAGCAGATAACGGGCTGACCAACCTCGCTGGCACGATTGCGATGGCTCGAACTCCCGAGCCACATTCAGCGACCGCACAGTTTTTTATCAACGTGGCAGATAACGACTTCCTGAATCACACTAACAAAACCCCGCGGGGTTGGGGTTATGCTGTATTTGGCAAGGTCATTCGCGGTATGGACGTGGTAGATAAAATCAGGCAAATACCCACCGGCGCCGGCGGGCCTTTTCAACGTGACGTGCCCAAGTCACCTGCTATCATCATGAGTATAAGTCGTGTACAGTCAGCCCAGTCGCCTTCACAGAAACCGGCGACAAAACCGAAGTAAAAGGACTAAACAATGATCAGAATGCAAACAACCAAAGGTGTCATTGATATCGAACTGGATGCGGAAAAAGCGCCAGTAACCGTGGAGAATTTTCTGACTTACGTCAAGGACGGTTTCTATGATGGCACCATTTTTCACCGCGTGATCGACGGTTTTATGGTCCAGGGAGGCGGACTTGAACCTGGCATGAAAGAAAAACAAACGCGCGAGCCGATCAAGAACGAGGCCGACAACGGGCTTGCCAATGATCGTGGCACCATTGCCATGGCGCGTACCAATGACCCGCATTCGGCAACTGCCCAGTTCTTTATCAATGTTTCTGACAACACGTTTTTAAATTTCCGTTCGCAGTCTGTTGATGGCTGGGGTTATTGCGTTTTTGGTAAAGTAGTTGAAGGCATGGACGTGGTTGATGCCATCAAGGGTGTCGCTACCACCACGAAAGGATTTCACCAGGACGTACCCGCCGAAGATGTGGTGATTGAGAAAGTCGAAATCGTCGAGTGATCCACAAACAGGTCTGTCAATGACGTTGTTATTTATTTCGGACCTGCATCTCAGCCAGGAACGACCAAACATTACAGAACTATTTATTCGATTCCTTGACGAGAAAGCGCCTGATGCCGATGCGCTTTATATCCTCGGTGATCTGTTTGAAGTATGGCTGGGTGATGACATGATATTGCCCGAATACCAGCAGGCCATTGAACAGATCAGCAAGCTTACCTCTACTGGCACGCCCGTCTACATCATGTACGGTAACCGTGACTTTCTCATGCGCGAGCAATTTGAACAACTGACCGGCGCCAGGCTTATTCACGAACCCCACATTATTGAACTGCACGGCCAGGCTACATTACTGCTCCACGGTGACACGTTGTGTACTGATGACATCGAGTACCAGAAATTGCGCGGCATGGTGCGTAACCCAAAATGGCAGGACGAGGTTCTGGCAAAACCACCATCAGAAAGGCTGGCGCTGGCCCGGCAATTTCGCGAGATCAGCAAGAATGAAACCGCACAAAAAGAAAATAGTATCATGGATGTCAACCAGCATACCGTGGAACAAACCATGCGCGAAAACAAAGTGTATCACCTGATTCACGGACATACGCACCGGCCCGGTGTGCACAACTTTTTACTTGATAACCATGACGCCGAACGCATCGTACTGGCTGACTGGTATAACTCTGGGAATTATCTACAATGCGACAATGAAACGTGTCGCCTGATCGAATTTAATTAAGCGTATTATTGTGTACTCGACTCCGGTTCTGTCTCTGGCGCAGGTTCCGTTACGATTTCCCGATTAGCAAAGTCTACCCTGCCTTCCCGCATCTGCTGCACACTATAGGTAAAGTAATCTCTGGGAAGCGTGAACAATTCAGGATCTGCTTTATAGTCGAGCTGGTAATCCACCAGCGAACGTGAATAACCCGCTTTCCATTCCTGGATGGGGAAACCATTTTGCATGTGTCGCACCGGAGCAAACGTGCTAAGACTTATACTACAAGGGTCATGCAAATCAGCAGGTAAATTACCAAACGTGGTGGCGCTATCAGTGGCCAGCACAGAATGAAACTCCCTCATACCTGCAAGCGCGTCATCCATCAACCCGGCCAGGCTAACCACATCAATACATAACTTGCCATTGGTGTAGTATTGATAATGGCGCGGCGCCTTGTTATTTACAGTCGGTGCATTATCCATGACACCCAAATCTTTGACAGTATGATTGAGTTCTATTGGCGGTTTTAGATCATGCTGTTTTTTCTCTACCACCATGATGGTCTTTTGAGCTGCGTTGATACTGTAAATTTTTTGTTGCTTGCGATTATAAATAACATAATCTTCTGAACCCTCACCATCATCAAAGCGCAGGTAATCCACCGATGAAATGACGCGTGTCTGGTATGGATCGATGCCTTGCTCATTTTCCATAAACACAATGAGATGACTTGATGGCGCTTGTTGACAACCGATGAGTAAAAGGGCTGCTATTACCACTATAAAACTTTTCATATTGTATTAACCTACTCCTTCCAGATATGCCAGCTCGTCCGCAGTAAAGCCAGCCTGTGTACGGGTTGCATGATCGAAAGGGCCACGCAAACGCCCTTTCATGTATTCGCGTAATAGATGCTTGAATGTTGTCAAAGGTTCAAGTTTTCTTTGTTCACACATATACCTGAACCAGCGTGTACCAATTTTCACATGGCCCACTTCATCTCGATGAATAATCTCCAGGATGGCCACGGCCTGATTATCGCCCGCCTTCCTCAGCTTTTCCATGATAGATGGCGTTACATCCAGTCCGCGGGCTTCCATCACGCGCGGTACCAGTGCCATACGTACCATAACATCATGATCGGTCTCTACTGCCATTTCCCACAGCCCGTTATGTGCCACAAAATCACCATAATGAAAACCCAGGCTCAACAGGTGTTCTGATAACAGCTGAAAATGGCAGGCCTCTTCGCGCGCAACCTTTAACCAGTCGGAATAGTAATCCCGCGGCATGCCGACAAAACGGTATATGGCATCGAGCGCCAGGTTGATGGCATTGAACTCAATATGACACAGGGAATGTATCAATGCGGCGCGGCCTTCGATGGTAAACGCGCTACGCTTGGTTAATTCGCGTGGCGCAACCAGCTCAGGTCTGTTTGGCCTGCCCGGCACCGCGACTTGCTGCACCGCAGCATCATGTTGGCACGCTACTAACCCCGCGAGCCAGTCAGTCTCGAGCTGCGTTGTTTGTTCAACTTTTTTCGGCGGATCACACAGCATCAGGCAATGCAGCGTCCGTTCCTGCAGGGTTGCTGTTTTCTGAGCCTGTGATGAAATGTTCTGCATGCCCCGTAGTGTAACAATCTCAAGCAGCAGCGGCTGTTAAATCTTCAGGCCGATAACGATATCCATCACATTTGTGCCCGTTGGGCCTGTATCGATCAAGTCTCCACTGGCTGCCAGGAACGTTCCGGCATCGGCACATTGGCGTGCAAACTGCTCATCCAGGCCGGCATCGGTTCCACGCACGAGCGTCTGGCCATCAATTAGCGCGCCAGCAACATCACCCGGGCCATCGGTACCATCACTGCCTGCCGCCAGTAAAAAGACATCATTGCAGCCCTGCAGGTGGCAGGCCGCTTCCAACGCCAGCGCCTGGCAACGTCCCCCTTTACCCGGGTTGTCGGGTAGCTTTATTACTCCCTCACCGCCCCAGATGTAACAACCTTGTTTGCCGTGTTTCAGCGTATGTGCAAGGTGCCCACCAATCGTAGCAATCTCGCCATCAATAGTTTCGTTAACCTGAACTACTAATTTGTTTTCGAACGCCAACACTGCGACTGTATCCCGCAGTAGTTTGTTATCTGCTATCACGTTGCTCTGGATATTTGAAAAACATGTGGCATCTTCTTCTGGTTGCGCTGTGATACCTGTCTGCATGCGAGTAACCCACGCCGGCAAGACAGGTAGACTTGGCCCATCAGCTGGTTCCGCTGCCAACAGACCTGAACCGATGACGCTGATATCGTTATGTGGTACATCGGAGATCAGCAGTTGGGTTACCGGCCGGTTTCCCAGTTGGCGGGCCAGGCGGCCTGCCTTGATCAGCGAAACCGATTTGCGGCAGGCATTCATAATATGAATTGGCCAGCCCTGCGCCACCAACCACTCATTGAACTTGAATAGATCACTGGCACTAACATGTTCGGGAACAACTTCGACTAACGACGATGTTCCACCGGAAATCAAAACCAGTACCGGTTCACAAGCTGGTATCGAATCAATAAATTCCAATAGCAAGCTGCCTGCCTTGAGACTGTTTGCATCCGAATAAGGGTGGCCCGCTTCCATGCAACGCAGCTTACCGCGAGCCAAACTATGCTCATGAGTAATATGCCCATATTTGGATATCACGAGTGCACCTTGTAGTCGATCGGCGAAGTGATCAGCTGCTCCCTGATACATACTCTCAGCAGCCTTGCCGATAGCGATAACCCAGGTTCGTTCAACATTGCGCATGTTCGCAGCAAGCCATTGGCTCACTCGCCGTCGGCCATTTACCTGTAACAGCGCATTTGACATCATTGTTAACAATAATTGTTTTGGTTGCATATTGTTGTTACAAATCAGTTCGTTAATGATGAAAATTCAAAACGTTTCTTTAATATTAACAAATAACCCTATTTGTTGACTGGTTGACGTCTGTAAAAATTCTGCGATAGTGAAAGAGTAATTAAATCCAAACAAACGGATTCACCACCCTGACAGGAGGCCTGTTATGCGGTTACCCAAACCAGTGTACGAAGCCTACCCTTATCTGTATGTCGCTGGCGGCATCGCGGCGAGCAGTATAGTTGAAACAACCAGTGCGTTCCTGTGTGGCATATTACTCAGCTGCAGCGGTGTTGCCATACTGTTCATACGACGCAACTATCGTGTAACGAAAACCAGGTTACCCCAGACTAACTAAAACTTCTGGCTCGTACTCCCCCATTACCCGGGTTATAGTATGACCCGGGTATTTTTTATGCATAACGAAATCCAGCCAATTGCCGGTATCGGTGCCGTGGTATTCCACAACGATGCGGTACTGTTGATCAAACGCAAGAATCCGCCTTACCAAAATGAATGGTGCATACCTGGCGGCAAGATTCAGGCTGGTGAAACATTACAACAGGCAGCGGAACGCGAAATCTGGGAAGAAACCGGCATTCAGATACAGGCAGGGGAGCCGGTTTACGTTTTCGATATCATTGAAAGAGATAGTAACAGCAAACCCGTGCTACATTACGTGGTAATCGATCTGCTTGCAAAGTATATCGCCGGCGAACCGGTTGCGCGGGATGATGCCAGCGAAGCGGCCTGGGTTGGGCGCGATACCTTCGAGGAGCGGGTTATCAATGAAACCACCCGCAAGCTGCTTGCAAACAAATTTCAGTTCCCGTAACTAGAGCGCGAAAGCGAATACGTATTAACAGCGCCCTGACTTATCAAAAACCATCACTGCTAACCCGGTGGCATCCTGATCCACCGCAATTTCTGTTTTGATAGACCGTTCCACTGCTGCCGCCTATGTGATCACTTTCTGATCTGAACCTGTTTCTATGGCATGCGGCACACTCAGGAATCAGTGACCTGGCCGGGCTCGCCCCATCAGTTGGGTAAGGATAGTGAACAAAGTCTGCAGTGTTCGTTGTGTGACAGCTTTTACAGGTCGTTTTGCCCGCCCTATGATCACCAGGGTATTTACCATTTGGGTTCACTGTTGTGATTGCACATGAATTTCCGTTGGCCGTAGTATCAGGACAGTGATCGAAAACACTGGTATCAAACCATGTTGCTGTCGTATGACAGGCATCGCATTGCACATTGTTTGTATCAAAATGACCATTGATGCCATTGGGCGGCTGAACCGTGGCACCATTGCCTGGGCTGTGACAATCCATGCAACGCCCGGCTGCATCCGCGGGATGTGTAAATTGCCCATCCAGAAACGCACCGTCAGTGGCATGACAGGCAATGCAATCCGCCGTTGTATCGATATGCGGCGGTGAAACAAAATATCTTCCCGCGCCATTGGGCTCATGACAGCCCGCCGCGTTACAACCACTGGTGATATTGGTGTGATCAACCACGGCTGTACTAAAGGGCTGGCTGGTAGTGTGGCAGGTACCACAATCTGCCGTGGTTGCCGGATGTAGCGTCGGAGAATCGATTTTACCTGTCGCAAAAATTCCATCATGACAGGAATCACAACGCAGACCAGCAATCTGGTTCTGGGTGTGCGCGAAGTTGCCGGGCACAAAGCCGGTAGTCAGGTGACAAACACTGCAATCTTCATTGGTCGGTACATGTGTGCCATCTTTACCTGTTGCAATAATGCCATCATGACAGACAGTACAGCCACTGGTAATTCCGGTGTGATCATATTTTGCACCCGCAAAGGCCGTCGTGTTATGGCATACCGAACAATCTTCTGATGTATCAATATGTGGTGGGGATACAAAATGAGTGCCCGCCCCATTTGGCTCGTGACAGCCTGCCGCGTTACAGCCACTAGTGATGCCGGTGTGATTATATACTGCAGTCAGGAAAGTGCCTGGCACGTGACAGACACTGCAATCCTGATCAATTGGAACAGTTGGAAGATGTGTGGCTGGTTTCTTTGTGGCGGTGCCGTTGTAGTGACACTCGTTGCAATTATCTACTCTACCCGTATGATCAAATGCCGCATCTGCAAACGTACCGCCCACACCGTGACAAACACCACAGTCCTGTGTTGTTGTTGGATGTGGAGGCGTCGGATCATTCGCCTTACCCAACGCGCCAACAGCAACATGATTGGGATCGCCGTCATGGCATGAAGCACAATTGCCGGTAATCCCATTATGACTGAAAATACTTTGGGCAGGACTAAATCCACCGGAGATCGTGTTGCTATGGCAGAAATGACAATCCTGCACTGTAGGTAAATGCGTGCTTAGTTTAATCACCGTTGGAATGTAGGTGTTGGAGAAGAACGGACTCTTGTGGCAACCCTCACACCCTGTAGCCAGGTTCGGGTGCAGATTAGTATAGAACGTTGTTACTGAAAAACCGCCCGGAACAGTTGTATCAATGTGACACTGGCTGCATTCCTGTTGTGCCGGAATATGATTCGGCTTTTTGCCCATGGCAATCACACCGTCGTGACAAGTCGCACAATTATTATTAACGCCGGCGTCGTGGATAAATATGCCACCTGTAAAATCGGTAAACGTCGCCAGGCTCGCTGTATGACAATCAACACAATCCCGGTCGACGGGCGTTGTCGGCATGTGATTCGTGCTCTTGCCTGTTGCTATGTTTCCGTCATGGCATGCCACGCAACCATTGCTAATACCCGTATGATCAAACACGGCGCCGGTAAAATTATCAAACTTGGTACCGTGGCAATCTACACAGTCCTGGTTATCGGGTGTTGTTGGAATATGATTTAGCGGCTTTCCAAGGCTAATAGTATTGTTATGGCAGGCCGTACAACCATTTGTTACACCGCTGTGATCATAGGTGCCCGTGCTAAAAGTGCCAGGGGTATGACAATTCTCACAATCATTGCCATTTGATGCCAGGTGGTTCGGTCCTGTGGCATAAATTCCTTCAGTTGTTGAGGCATCGTGACAGCCAGATGTACCACAATTACTGGTAACGCCGGTGTGATCGTAAAGTGCTCCCTGGAACGTCGTCACGTTATGACACATGGCACAGTCAGAACCATTCGTCGCCACATGACCGGGTGGTCTGCCGATTGCATTGATAGTATTGGTAACATCATGGCAAACCGAACAAGGTTGTACGGTAAAATCAATAACACGATGGTTAAATACTCCGCCCATACTGAAACCCGAAATACTATGGCAAGTACCACAGTCATAGGCCATGTCTGGATGACCTGATGGTTTATCAGATGCATTGTACCCACCACCCGTCGGATTATGGCAGGTATCACAACGTTTGCCGACGACATCCGGACCACTGTGATCAGGATACGCGGGTGTGAAACTGTTCTTTGTATGACAGTAATTACAGTCGCTAATCATATCAGGATGG
>DJMK01000096.1 GCA_002436485.1 Proteobacteria bacterium UBA6492 | reverse complement strand
CAACTATCAGCGAGATCATTTTAAGCGGGGGTGACCCTCTGAGCATGAATGATACGCGACTATCAAAACTGATCAGTGACCTGGAACAGGTCAAACATCTGCAAACCCTGCGCATCCACTCGCGTCTACCTGTTGTATTACCGGAACGCGTTACCAGGGGGCTATGTACCAGTCTGAACTTGACGCGCTTCAAGACAGTGGTGGTGCTGCATGCCAATCACCCGAACGAAATTGATACAACCGTCTCTGAAGCAGCAAACCGCCTGCAACAAAGTGGCACGACCCTGTTGAACCAGTCGGTATTATTGCGGGGGGTCAATGACCAGCTTGATACGCTGGAGAATCTCAGTCGGCAGCTATTTGCCACTGGCATACTCCCCTATTACCTGCACCAGTTCGACCCGGTGCAAGGCGCAATGCATTTTGCGGTTGAGGAGCAGGTGGGCCGATCATTGATTCGGCAGCTACAGGACAGGCTGCCTGGCTACCTGGTACCGCGTTATGTCAGGGAAATTACTGGATTCGGATCTAAAATACCTTTATAACTCATTGAAAGCACTTATCTTTCACAATTGACCGGTTATCAGGTAAATGCTGGTAAGGCTACAGATAAGCAACCATACTTAACAAGTATAATAACCTTGTAAAAAATATGATTTGGGGCCGTGAATGGCGAAAACACTAGGGCTGTCGATCCCTGAACTGGGCAAGCCTGACAAAGATTTTTTCTTTCTCAAGCCACGCAAGGTGGATGACTGGCTAGACTCACTACCGCGCGGTAATGTGGGAGAAACAGCACGCCAGATTTTTGATGCCCTTGTTGAAAGTAACCGTTACCAGTTCCCTCATCAAAACCGGCAACATTTCCTGGAATCATCACGCGAGACCGTGTTGTATGTTACCGATTCGATGAAGCGTCATTTTGTGCCCATCAGTGCACCGTTGCCGGAAAAAAACCGCAAGATTGCGTCTGCCTCACGCGAAATACACTATGCGATGGCCATAGGTTACATGATAGCGATTGAAAACATGCTGCAAAGCAGTCTGCTGTTCTCGGACAACAACCAGCTGGCCAGCCTGATTCAGCGTGCAATCGCGTCACTTGGCCGGGTATTACTCACCAGCTACCAGACCTATACCCCCTACCCGAATGGTATCTGGTCTGCGATACATAAACTTTATACTGCAGCCGAGCAACGCAGGATCCACACCGTAACTATCAAGGATGATCATTACAGCAGTTCACATCTCACAACCATTAGCGCTGAGTATGTTCGCCTGTTGCTGGTTGCACTGACATCGCCTTACCGCTTGCGCCAGGGTGAAGTCAGCAAGGTCTACGAGGTACTCACGCGCTGGGTTTCCAAGTGTCGCCTGTACTCACTGGAACAACACGATGCACATCCAAAGGCCAGGTTTGGTGTCAACCTGCTTTCTGACGAACCACCGCGTTCAATAAAACAAATCAGTGAAAATGATGATCGTGCACAGTGCCGTATAATGGACAGCGAAACACTGACGAATGCTATTCGCAAGGATCTGAAACAGGGATTCAAAACAGGCGAAACGACGATCACCGGTATCGAGATGACTCGTGCCGACCTGTCACAGGACCTGATGCGCCGCCTGCTGATTGCCTGGTGCATTTTCCCCAAGCGCAATTTCCCACGCAGTAACAAAGAGGAAAAAGTACAGGTGACCCTTGGTTTGACAGCTACGCACCAGGTGATAATTTCCGGTAGCCGCAAATCCGAACAGGTTGATGATATTTTTGCACATGAAGCAAAATTTGAAGCCAACAACGTTAAAAACCGTATCGGCGATAACCAGCCCGATGTCTGGGACATGATTTATTTTCCAACTGATACAGATGGCTTTGGCATGCTCGAAGAAGAGTTCAAAAAGGAACAAATTGCCAACGGAAAAAAGAATGTCCATACCGCTGAAACCTGGCTCATCCTGAATGAGAGCGCCCGTGGTTATTGCCTGCAGAGCATGGGCGAACCCCGCGCCCGCGCCCAGGTAGGAGAATTGATAGGCATTCACCGACATACTTCGGCTCAAACATGGAAATGGGGTATCGGCGTGATTCGGTGGTTGCGTTCCGATGCACAGAGTGGATTGTTGCTGGGAGTAGAAATGCTGACGCCAGATGCAGCTGCCATCGGCATTCGCGCGGTAAATAGCCCGACACATGAGTATCAGCGTACTTTGATGTTGCCTGAGCTGGCTGCCGTCAACCAGCCCACCACACTGATTACCCCGGCGGTACCGTACCGAACTGGTCATAAATTAGTCATTAATATCCTTGGCAAGGAAATCCTGATCAAGCTGAACAAGCAAATGCAAAACTCTGGCCTGTTTGCNNAGTGATGACAAGGATCCAGATTTCTCGGGCGTGTGGTCATCTATTTAGCCCGCGAAACAGGCAGTATTTTGCCCTTTCTATCTCAAGTCAGCCGCAACAACGCCGATATGTATACCTATTAAAATAAGCGTCATTCTCTTGCCAGGTAAGGTGTAAATAGGCTAGTTTCACCTTCCACAAAGTAAGGAATGGATACAAGAATATTTGCCAGTCTGGAAGGTGTCGTGAGTAACGAAAACATTCTCAGAGTTCTGACAGTCTTTGATGCTTCGGAAGAAGCAGAAGCACTGATCAATGCCTTGCGCAACGCCGGGCATATCGTGCGCGATATACGCGCTGAAGATGATGAGGATATGACCACAGCACTGAACGAAAACCCCATTGACATTATTCTGGCCAAGCAAAGGCTGGGGGCATTCAGTGCCAAACAGGCTGTGGCCACCCTGCTTAAATTTGGACGAGACATACCGCTGGTTGTTGTAACTCCGCCTGGCAAGGAATCCACTGCTATCGATGTGCTGAAGGCCGGTGCGCGCGATGCCATTGCCGAAGATCAGACAGATCGTCTTCGCTACCTGGTCGAACGTGAAATTACTGACTTGAACGAACGACGTAACCTGCGTCGTTGTGAACAGATGTTACGAGAGACAGAAAAACGCGCCAAGGCACTAATCGACAGTTCGCGCGACGCCATTTCTTACGTGCATGACGGCATGCATATCTATGCAAACAAGGCCTATCTGAAGATGTTTGGATATGAGGATCTGGATGACGTAATGGGCATGCCGATCATGGATATGGTCAGTGGCGAGGACCATCCCAAGCTGAAGGAATTCTTGCGGGGCTATGCGAAGGGTGAGTCAATGGACAGCCAGCTTACCGTGCATGGTCAGCATATCGAAAATGGTTCTTTCAAAATCAAGATGGAATTCTCACCGGCCAGTTATGAGGGCGAGTCCTGTACACAAATCATCATACGCAACCAGTCTGACAGCAAGGAGCTGGAACAAAAACTCAATGCCATGAGTCAGATGGATCTGCTCACCGGTCTGTATAATCGCAACTTCCTGATTGAACATCTTGATCAGTACATCATCCGTGCAGTCGAAGGCCAGGTACGTGGTTCACTTATTTATATCTCGCTCGACAAGTACAATGAAATAAGAAGTGAGCACGGTATCGGTGCGAGTGATCACATGCTGACGGATATCGCACAACTGTTAAAGGAAAAACTCAGTAACCTTGGCATGCTGGCGCGTTTCGAGGGCCCTGTCTTTATCCTGCTTGCACAGAATGCAGATGCAAAACAATCGGAAAAAATATCCGGTGCTATCTGTAAACTTGTTCATGAACATTTTGCCGACATTGGCGGCAAGACTGTACAAACAAGTGCCAGCATCGGTATTTGCCTAGTCAACGACACCACAAGCAATAGCCATGATGTAATATCGCGCGCAGAAAAAGGCTGCATGATTGCAAACAAGGAAGGTGGTAATCGCTACCATATCTACAATCCGGCGATTCAGGAAATGGCCGAACAGGAACAGGCCAATGTCTGGGCCAACCGAATCAAGATTGCGCTCAAGGAAAACAAGTTCAAGCTGCTATTTCAACCGATTGTCAGTTTGCATGGCGAGCCTGGTGCACATTACGAGGTGCTATTGCGTTTCATAGCTGAAAATGGTGAAGAGCTATCACCAAGAGAATTTATACCCTTTGCTGAACAGGCCGGACTAATGGTATTTGTCGATCGTTGGGTAATGGTTAATGCGTTCGTTGTATTGTCGAGGCAGCATCGGGATGGCATCAAGACCCGCCTGTTTATAAAAATTTCCGGGCCAACACTTTCTGATCCTGATTTCATAAGCTGGTTACAGGAACGCATCAGAACATTGAAGCTTGATCCTGACAGTATCGTGTTTCAAGTCGCAGAAGATACCGCTCTTAATTACCTGAAACAGGCTAAAATGGTAACCCAGGGACTGTCTGAACTACACTGCCGTGTCGCACTTGAAAATTTTGGGCTTGAACAGAACACCTACCAGTCACTGAAACACCTGAAGGTTAATTACGTCAAGGTGCATAACAAAATTATACAGGCGCTGGCGCAAAATGTTGAGAACCAGGAAAAGGTCAAAGAGATCTCGGAATACGCGAGCAACCAGAATATTCAGTGTATCGCGCCAAACGTAGAGGATGCCAATAACCTGGCCGTCCTGTGGCAGTGTGCCGTTGATTTCATCCAGGGCCACTTTCTCAAAGAACCCTCCGATAAAATGGACTACGATTTCGAGGAGAGCGTTTAGTCCAGCACGTGTGATACCAGCCCGTCAGCCAGTTTTGGTTCAAACCAGGTTGATTTCGGTGGCATGACTTCTTCTGCATCAGCAACAGACATTAATTCGTCCAGTTGTGTGGGATACAGGGCCAAAGCAACCGCCATTTCACCGCTATTTACACGCTTTTCCAGTTCATCCAGTCCCCTGATCCCGCCAACAAAATCAATCCGCTTGTCACGACGGGGATCGCTGATATTCAATATCGGATCAATCAGATTATTTTGCAGCAAACTTACATCAAGCCGACCGACCGGATCATCTTTTGGTATGCAGTCATCATTGATGGTTAAGCGATACCACTGATGATCGAGATACATGCCAAACTCGCCAGCTTTTACTGGTTTTAACTGCTGATGCGATTCTGTAATTTCAAATTTTTCTGCAACCTTCTGTAAGAATTCCTGCTTGCTTAGGCCATTCAGATCCTTGATGACACGATTGTAGTCAAGAATCTTCATCTGGTTATCGGGAAAAATGACCGTCAGGAAATAACTGTATGACGCATCATCCTCGGCGCTGCCGCGCATCGCAGCAACCCGTGAAGCCGCAGCAGAGCGATGATGACCATCAGCGATATAAAGGCAAGACATAGCGTCAAAGGTAGTGGTTAGAGTTTCGATATCCGCGTCATTATCAATCAGCCAGAGCGTATGTTGTACGCCATCATCGGCAGTGAGATCATAAACAGGTTGTGTCTTGGTGGTCTTGTTGATAATTGCATCAACTGTATCGTTATGCCGATAGGTAAGAAATACCGGACCAGTTTGCGCATTTAACGCGTCAACCTGTCGCACACGATCGTCTTCCTTATCAGGTCGAGTGAATTCATGTTTACGAATACGATTGCTATCATAATCCTTGACTGAGGCAACTGCTACCAGACCAATCTGCACGTGCTCGCCCATAATCAGGCGATAGGCATAATACAAAGGTTTATCATCACGGATCAGAATAGCCTCAGTCACAAGTTTCTGCAGATTGCTGGCACCGGTCGCGTAGACACTGGCATCATAAGGATCAGTACCTTCAGGCAAGTCGATTTCGGGTTTCGAGATGTGCAAAAAACTGTAGGGTCTGCCCATGGCCCGTTCGCGTGCTTCTTCAGTGTTAAGCACGTCATACGGAGGAGCAATTACATCCTTGGCATTTTCCGGCTTTGGTCTCAGACCTCTGAATGGACGAATTAGCGACATATCAACTCCAGTAAAATCAGCGACGCGCATTGTAAAGAAAAATGGCGTGACTATCCATCATCGCGCAAGGCATTGATCCGCTGCATTAAACCAGGATGTGACAGTGCCCATCCCTCCTTGTTGATACGTGCTCCGGTCAACGAAGTAGCGCCAAGCAGGTTCGGATGTTGGAAAAAACTGCCATGCAAACAACGCAATGCTGCTATATAACGATCCCTGCCAACCAGGCGGGCAGCAACCCTGTCTGCATCATATTCCCAGCATCGTGTGACTGCGGCGATCATTACAGCAGGCAGTGGGAAAAGAACCAGGATAAACAAACTTTGCAGGATAAGAAAAATTGAACGAAATTTTCGCGTACCGTAGATAATTGCGATAAAAGCGGTCACTAATAATAAAACCGGCAGAACAGCCACAATACAAATAGCCTGAAGCATAGTTAATACGACCGCATGATTCAGCTGAATATGACTTAGCTCATGTGCCAGCACTGCTTCGATTTCATCCTGCGTCAGCTGCCTGAATATATCCTGCTGGAGTACAATAACACCCTTATGCCTGAGGTCACCTATGGCAAATGCATTAATGCCTGCTGTTCTTGACAACAAAATTTCGGGATTGCTGAGTGATAGTTTTTGGGCAGATTTACCAAGAAACATGCCTGCCCAGCCTGGCAGATTATCCGTTGAGATAAAAATTTGCCGACCAAGCATGCGTGCGAAATAGGTGGCGACCAATCCGCTTGTCAGCATCAGGCTAAACAAAACCGTTACCTGCTCGAATGAAAACCTCATAAGCCAGGCGCCATAAAAAAGTAACTGTAAATAGACCGCAACAGCCAGCGCCAGGAAGACCACGAATGGCTGCTTCGTCAGGTAACACACAATTTCGCTCCAGCCATGAAATAGCTCAATTTTTCTATGCCCGATTTTGCCAACTCATTCATGTTATGAATCCAGTCAATTTGCCGACTAATACCCTGGTGGAATAAAAACATGGATATCGATCTTTGTTTTCTTTCGCATGCTATTATATGAAAAAGTAAAATCCATAAGGGTCGGTTTTTGTCTAAATGGCTCTCCATAGCCAGGACAAAATTACCAGCCTGGCAGGCCTTCTCACGATGCGACGTAACCAAAAAATCACAGAAAATCAATCAGCTACACCTAATCCGGCGAAATGGCATAAGGCGGGGCTGCAGCGTATCACCCGTTACCTCGCGCGATTTGCGCCAGTACATATTCCGATTGCCTATAAACTCGCCATCATACTCACGATTCTCATCGGTGCAGGCATGGGGCTGCTCGGCATGGTTATCGTATCAAACCAGTCAGAATTGCTCAGAGACCAGATTAACAGTTTCGGTGAAGCCATGGTTGACCACCTCTCCGAGTCATCCAAGGAGATGGTGTTATCTGACGATGTGCTCAGCCTGATGGTGCTGGTCAGCAATCTTGGCAAGAATGAAAATGTACTAGGTTCGGTCATCTACTCACACGAGGGAAAATTACTCGCCCACTCCGGACGTTTACCAGTTCACGATATCAACAAACTTTACGCACAGTCAGAGCAATTTGCAGAAAAATACTATGCAGTAGAATGGTCGGATTACGCTGAGGATGGCGAAAGGATTGACGTGATCAGTTATCTCACACCAATCGTCTATCAGAACCTTACTGCCGGGCATGCACTGGTTACATACAGTAAGGCGTCACTTACCCAGGCATTGCGTGAAACAATAAGTGCAATCACCGCGGTAACTATTTTCATGGTAATGCTGGGTATCATCACAGCGTATTTTCTTGGTAAGCGTATATCACGTCCAATCCATTACCTGATGGATGCCAGTCGTGCTATTCATGATGGTAACTACAATTTTCGAATTAGTGAAAAACGCAATGACGAAATTGGTTACCTGATTCACGCATTCAATAACATGGCGACTGGCTTACTGGAAAAAACCCAGGTGGAAAATGCTTTTTCACGTTTTGTATCCAACAAGGTCGCCAAACAAATCATGGAAAACCTGGAGCAGGTACAACTTGGCGGCAAACGCGTACCCGCCACTGCCCTGTTTGCGGATATTGTGGGTTTCACCAGCCTATCTGAAAAACTCTCAGCAGAAGATATCGCTGTGCTCCTAAATGAATATTTTTCTTACATCGATACCGCAAGCAAGCTTTATCATGGAACGATTGATAAGTATATGGGGGATTGCGCCATGATTATATTCGGTGTGCCAGAAGATGATCCTGACCACAAATATAATGCACTAAGCTGTGCAATTATGATTCAACGACTCGTTGAAAGAGTAAACATTATACGAATAAGAGAAAACAAAACCGCCATACATTTTCGTATTGGTGTGAATTCAGGCGAGATGCTTGCTGGCAATATGGGCTCAAACGATCGCATGCAATATACCGTTGTTGGTGAAGCAGTAAACCTGGCGGCACGGTTACATTCTGTCGCCGAGCGTGGCCAGATTATCATCACCGATTTCATGGTCAGGGATCCCGATGTGGAATCACGCATTATTGCGAACCGTCATGACTCAATACGACTGCGTGGCATCGCAGAACCTGTTACAACCTACGTGCTTAATGATTTGATTGCCGAGGATAGCCAACGCATCAATGCCCAGATAGAGGAAATCCTGGCACAGCGGAATGTTGCGTGAAGTACTGTCTCAAAACTGCGATTACAGCCTTAGCTCTACTTGCCTTGAATGGCTGTGCCTTTTTTCACTCCTTTGACAAGGACCTCGACCAGCAGGTAGATAAATGGCTTGCACAAGGGGAGTACACCGGGGCGCTTGATGCGCTTG